>JAGPMW010000051.1 GCA_018052705.1 Selenomonas sp.
CTCCGTTTTTGCTGTGATTTGTTTGACGACTTTATTATACAAAACGGAAATGGCTTATGCTATTTTATTTTTGGAAAGCTGATTTAAGAATTAATTGGCAGTTTCACAACTGCGAAGTTTGAGTAAATAAAATGACCATACTAGTTTTATCGCATAAAATCTGTCAACTTTATGGAGCAAGTCCATTTCGGCTGCGCGAAGGTTGAGTTAATAAACTATCCATAAAATATTTAGTACTGATTACTATAATTCAATCAATAATGCTCAGACATATAGTTCGCAATCGCTAAACCAAAATCACTTGATTCTGTGCCTTTCCGATTACCATTACTATCTAGACGATATACAGCAAAACCTTTGCCCCAAAGGACCTCGACTGGATAGGAAGGATTCCATCGAGCATAATATGGAGTAATAATGACATTAGCATGATTCTTCCCAATCATATATACAGATGAATCATCGATATCTACTTTATATCCTATTTGCGAATTTACCATAACAACTGTAGCTTCTGTTCTGCTACCTGCTATAGGAACTATTATGGCCTCTAATACAATAAGCATACTTAAAAATTTTTTCAACATAAGTTTGTATCCTCCCTGATAGCATATGTTAATAACTTAGACTTCGCACAATCAAAATAGCATGAGACTAAAAATGACAAGCACTCATTTTATCATCAAATTTTAATTATATGTTTATTTTAACACTTTCGTTGATTCTGTCAATACTTCCACATATAATATAAAACTTAGGTCCTAGTAATCTGGGACTATATTCTCGTACTCGGCCCCCCTTTCTCTTATTTGACCTTTTTCTGTCATTATACACAAAAGGAGCATCCTAAGATGCTCCCACGAATTTATTTTTTGTGCTGCAGTGCTGCCAGCTTTGCGGCTTTTTTGGCCTCGAACTGGCTTTTCATCACCAGCTTGTGCTTCATCTGCTCGACGAAGGCCCCGGCGGCGGCGATATCGTCCGCATCGGGGTGCGACGCCGCCAGCTTCCAGCGCTCGGCGCTCTTTGGTCCGCCATGCGGATCATCCGGACCGGAATTTTTACGCTTCTCGAGCATAACCGGATTGATCTTGCCCCGGCAGCCGAATGTGCCCAGGATCTCACAGCCTTCGCCCAGCTGATAGCCGGCCCGGGCAAAGGAGGTAATCGCATGTTCACTGGTCGGTGACGTGCCATGTGTCTGGAAGAATAGGACGTTCGTATCATGAACCCGCGCGAGCAGTTTGAGCGTCAGCGGGTCCGGCCGCCCCAGCCGCAGCCAGTAGCCAACCGCTACCACATCATAACCGGACAAATCCTCCGGCGCATCCTGAACGCGGAAAAGATCCGCGTCCTCCGCCTGCGCTGCAATTGCTTCAGCGATCTGCTTCGTATTCCCCGTCACTGAGGAATAGATTACTGCCCATTTACTCAAAGTTACCCAGCCTCCTCGAAATTTCTGTCTGTTTTATGGTTGTTATTGTAACATAATACCTTGAGTTTGCCCGTGAGGATTGTTACAATGATTATATGATGTAAAATTTAATCCCTCTGATTAACCATAGAAAGAAGTGTTTCCTTTGACTGAACTTATCGCGAATCCGACCAGTTCGCTGGCGCTGCTCGGCACGTTGTCCCTGATTCTGGGGTTTCTTAAATTCCATCAGGAGCGTCTCACTACCCATACGCTTGTCTTTGCAGCACTGATGCTGGCACTGGCTGTAGTTCTGCAGCAGCTGCGGCTCTTCCATATGCCGCAGGGTGGCAGCGTGACAGCTGGTGCTATGGTACCGCTGCTGCTGGTCTCCTACCGTTTTGGGCCGGGCGTCGGCATGCTGACAGGTTTTCTTTACGGCATGCTCAACATGATCCAGGACCCGTTCATCCTGCATCCGGTACAGGTATTATTCGACTATCCGCTGCCATTCATGGCAATGGGACTCGCGGGGCTGAGCCGCAAGCATCTGTTTGTCGGCACGGCAGCGGCGTTCCTGACCCGGTTCCTCTGCCATTTCATTTCCGGCTTCGTCTTCTTCGGCTCCTATGCGCCGGCAGGGACTTCACCGGTCACCTACTCGCTCATTTTCAATGCTACGTATCTGGTACCAGAGTTCGTCATCTGCTGCCTCGTGCTGAAGCTGCTGCCACTCAAACGGCTGCTGGCTGCGGCAGGCAAAGATTAATTTTTCTTGTCGCGGAAATATTGATAAACATCGACGACATCAAGGAACGCACCATCGAATCCGGCCGCCAGAATGGTATCCAGATAGGCATCCGGACTCCCAAACAGAATATGTTTCCACTGGGGCTGCCAATAGCGCACCCGGTGGCTGCCCCAGTCCTCATTGGTCCCTGCGATCCATGAGGGCTTTTTCTGTTTCCAGTCAGCCTGCCAATAGCTCCGATATTCCTCTGCTTCACCTACACTCATATAGGACAGAACCAGCCGCCGCCCGCCTTGCGGTTTCGTGCGTAAAGCGGCAACTTCAGCGGCCGTCAATGGTTTGTCCTCACAATACAGGTCAATAATCAGTAAATCATAGGGCGAGTCCTGCAGACTCTGCAGATAGGCCTGTTTTGAGGAAAAATGGCCGGGATTCAGCAAAACGAGAAAGTTCTGCACATCTTTCAGGGTATTGCAGTCACTGCTGTTGACGGCTGGCGGCGCATCCTCGGGCAGATAGTCAAGATTCCGGTGGGTTGATGCCCAGCTGATATAGCCATACTGCCGATTCAAACGATAGGATTCCTCTGCCTGCCCGGAGTTGCTCACATAGTCGAGGCTGAATACCGGAATCCCGGCCCGCTGCGGCACCGCCAGAGTCTCCTTAAAGTAAGCACAGGACTCTTGGGGCGTCTTTTCACCGTCCTTGCCATCATAACCATAAAATACCGACTCCGCCAGCTGTCCGTCAAGGCTTTGGATGAGCCTTGAGACATTCTGCGTGGTATTCCCATCATAAGGCAGAAACAACGGCGAGCCGCCATTGGCCATGAGCTCAAAAGACGGCCGTTTCGCCTGCTTGTAGTCATGAAGTTCCTGTATCAGGTTGACCATCTCGGTATCATAGGCAATGCTGCCCGCGGATGCCGTCTGAACCACCGATGCGGCACCAAGCGTAACCAGACCAATCTTCAATGCCCATTTTCGTATAAACGAGTTCATAAAGCCTCCTTTTCAGTTCAAAGTGACCGGTTGAACTGCACCGTCATATTCCAGCCCTGATAAGAATCCGCGGCACTGCCATGGATCAGGTACCGCTGATATTTAGTCTGGACCGCCGAGCGGGCATCTAATTGCCAGTCATAGCCCAGAATCACGGAACCGCTATGCCGTCCGGCATCCCATTTATCGGTACGCCAGTTATAGCTGAGACCACGGGTCACACCATAGTTCAGCAGCACATAACCGGACTGGCTGTCCTTGAACTGGTGCGACCAGCCGAGCCCCGTATAATAGCGGTGCATCCCGCCCATATCTGCCGCCTGATAATCGCCAATGCCATAGACCAGCCAGGCATTGCGGTCATCGATATCCTGACTGTGATAGAGCCGCAGGGTCCAGTCCTCGCCGTCGTTATTACGGCCGCTGCCATAGTCACCGGACAGCGGGGTACTGTTGCCGACCGCATCCCAGGTCAGCGTCTGGATTTTGCTCTGGTAGTCAGCATGACTCGCATTCACATGGACAAGCTGTGCCTGAAATTGCTGGTGCTCCCCGATATGCTGATAGGAAAGTTCCTGCTGCAGCTGACTGTCAGGATCAATCCGCTCCTGCAGCTGAACGTCGTTAAGATGCGCCGACAGCTGCTGCCGCGCAGCATCAGTCAGACTGGTCCGATAGTTGTAGTCCCCCCGAAAACTGAAGCTGAGCTTGCCGGCAAGACTGTCCCGCTCCGTGATGTGATGGATCATCTCGACGGATGGCGTGGCCTGCCAGCCTTCGCTGAACGAAGTGAATGGTGCCAGATTTTCGGCAAGCATCGCATTCTGATGCACATTATCCTGCCCGGTCGGCAAATTGAGATCCAGACCATAGTGGACATCGTTCTTAGGATGGTTGTTCTTATACAGCACCCCGAGATCCGTGTCCGTCCAGCCGCTGACATGCCCATACCGCAGTCCGGTATCCGATTCAACCCAGCCCGTTGTCAAAGACAGCTCGATCTTTTTTTCTGCCGTATAAAATGACAGCGGCTTATACAGCTGATGACCGGTCGGCAAACCCGAACCATGCCAATGATAATATTCCAGCCCGGTCCCGGCGCCCATCCCCTCACCGAAATGGGCGAGCGCATAGTCAGCCTGTTGTTTCCAGACCGCCGTACTGGCCTTATTCTGTTCCGCATCGGCCACATCTTTATCTGCCGCCTTTTTCCACGCGATCGCCTGGGTCTGCCATTGCTGGGCATCAGCCTGATCTTTCTGCGCCTCAGCCTTCTCCTTGATCAGGTCCGTAACCAGCTGCCGCGCGTCCCTTTCAGCATCCTCGGCCGCCGACTGAGCGTCCTGCAATCTGCCCAGCTGATCATTCATCTCATCGAGCAGGTTTTCCTGTTCATCGATTGCCGTATCAAGCTCCTGCAAGCGGGACTCGAACGCATCCACTTCCGCCCGGCGATCTAGTATATTGCCTTGTTCCTGACGCAGTTTATCGACCATGGCAATCACATCGCCCAGCCGGTTCTGCTCATAATTGACGCTTTGCCATGCCGATTCAATGCGCTTCGCCAGATCAGACTGCTGTTGCGTATTGCCGTAAATTTGCGATTGTACGGTCATATAATGTTTCTGAACCTCGGACCGGTCTGCATCGAGGCTCTGAATCATCGACTCCTGATTCCATACCTGAGGTACAAAGCCAGCCACTGCCTGTTGAGCGGCAATGGCTTCCGCTGTCCGGTGCATACTTTCCTGACGGGCCATATCGAGCTCCCGGCTCACCTGGATCAGATTATTACGAGCCACAGCCAGGTTCTCCTGGGCAGACGCCAGACCAGCTGCTGCATTGCGCTGATCCTGACGAGCCGACTGGAGCGCCGCCTCAGCCTGCACCAGCGCCGCAGCCGCTTCACTGACATTGCGCTGGGCCGTATGGAAATCACGGATACGGTTCCGGTTGTCTTTCAACATCTGAAAAGCTGCCGGAATCTCTCGCGTAACCTGAACTGCAGCAGCCTCGGTTCCCACTGCTCCAATCAATACCAGTGCGCCGATTGAAACTGCAACTGCTGTCTGCTGCCGCAATTCTTTTTCTGCCTGCAGACACTTCCAGCTTTTCCGCCCTGTCCTCATGCCTGTTCCTCCTTTCCCTGCTCAATATCCACATAACGCTCACCATATAAATGCTGCACCAGTCTCGTGAGCCAGCCCCGGGTAGGATGATAAAACATAGGCTGCGAACAGAACACGAGATAATTGATCCGTTTGGAAAAATGATTCAGTCTTGCAAAACCAGTCAGAAAGCTGATTACCGCTGACAGGAAAAATGTAAAGCCATAACTTTTCTCACCCAGAACCAGCAGACCGGCCAGCCCTAAAACAAGATTGCTGATGAAAAATACTCCGGCAACAAGCAAGACATCCCGTTGGTAGTCAAAGTAGATGAGCAGGATGTAAATCAGCTGGAGCAGACCGGTAAAAAAGGCTCCAAACAGGATCACATCATACATATTGACCTGACTATAGGTGATGCCGGCTCCGGCCAGTACATAGCTGCCGAGTGCCAGAAAAATCAAGGTAAAGACCAGCTGAAATTCTATGATGTGATACAATTCAAACCATAATGTATGCAGAAGATCCTTTCTGGCATCATCAATCTCGCGAAAATTCCCCTTGCGGGTGATATGGGAAAAATACATCGCATAGCGCTCATAGAAATTCGTCTCGACAGAAACCACAAACATCATCATCAGCGGCAGAATCGATAAGAACGCATAGAATGTCACAATATCATAGACGGGATCATACCGAAATGTGCCAGCCACCTCTACCCCATGTGGTCCCTGCCATATCAGGATATTCGGCAAAAACAGCCCGAGCGTATAGCTTAACGCAATGAGGAACAGCCGCCAATGCCGCTCAAAATACGATAAAAAAGCAAAATTCATTCCCGCCGATGGCAAACCAAAATAGGCCGTAATATGAAGCAGGAACAAGAGCGCAATAAGCCCCATGCCGATATCCATAGCCAGCAGACCGGCCTGCTCAGCCGGCAGCCACGACGAGTCCAGGAACCACCAGGCCAGCAGGATGCTCACCACCACACCAGCCAAATAGCTCAGCAGCAGGCGCTTATATTTCTTGACGGCCGTCAGATAGACACTTTCCGTCCAGACCAGCAGCAGCTGGGCAAAAAACAGATACGCCAGCCATTTCTTCATAAGCGGCAGCGGCTTGTCCCAGAAAAAAACACCGGCTGCCACTCCGCCGATTGTTGTCAGAATTGCCCCGAGCCCAAACAGGGACGCCGTGATATCCTGATAGCGGCCAATGGACAGCGAATCTGCCAGATAACGCGTCATCACCAGCGTAAATCCGCTCGACAGAATCTGGGAAAAGACAAACGCATAGACTACCGATGCGACAAAAACACGGGAATCTTCGGCGGCTACCTCATAGCAGCCAAACAGGAATTGCAGTGCCAGTACCATGCCGGTCAGCAGGGCAAATGGCCCAGTCGTGATAATAGCCGAGTAGGTATAGGCCTTGATATGGCCGGCCGCTGTACGCGCCGTAAACAATTTTTTCAACTCAAATCCGACACCAGCCATCAGCGGGTCACCTCCCTCTCCTGTTTATAAACGTTATCGTATGCCGTCAGCAATTGTTCATAGGTTTGACACTCCCCATGCCTGAAGGCAGGGGATTCTTGGTTCGACAACCACTGCGCCGCCTCCGAAGAATTGGCGTCTTACACGATTTCCCCAAGCGTGAATTCCCGTGTGCCCCACGGTACACTTTAT
>JAGPMW010000052.1 GCA_018052705.1 Selenomonas sp.
AACTATGACTATCCTGAGGATGCAGAGAAGATGACGCAGGCGCAGAAGGAAGATCTGCTGCTTGATACACGTCTGGCATTGCGTAATATTCTTGAGACTGCAGATGCGGGCTTTGTATATTCGTTTTGGCCGGATGTACTGACGCTCAAGGAGATCGGTGATCCGCGCGATATCGCAACGTATTTTCATCTTTGGGATGATAATGGCTGCCTGGTTGCCAAGTCTATCGTGGCCCAGTGCCGTCAGAATACGAATTATGATATTGTACGCTACGCAGCTCATCCGTTCTTTTTGCAGGGGTATACGTTGTGTGCAAATGGTGAGAATACCTTCTATACTAAAAATAAAGAGTTCCAGAAATCCCTGCATCGTGGGTATATCGGCTTTGAATCCGATTCGCAGTGTTTCCTGAATACCCTCCATTATGTCCATCATGAGCTTAAATGGCCGCTTACCTATTATAAGCATGTCATTACGCCACTGCCGTTTGAAGAGATTGCTGAGCGTGAGGATAAGGACGTGCTGACGGCAATTCGTCAGTCCCTGGCCAACTTGGAGATCAATGGGCCGAATACGATTATCGGCGTTTTACCAGATCAGCGGATGATTACCTGTTGTGACTCCAAAAAACTGCGTCCGGTCGTCGTAGGCCGTACGGATGATATGGTAGCGATTTCGTCTGAAGTCTGTGGGATTAATGAGATCATGCCGGACCGTGATCAGACGAAGGATCTTTATCCGAATGAGCGTGAGATCGTAGTAATTGACAATGACCTGGAGGTACAGAGATGGAAGCAGTAAAAACGCAGGATGTCGGGATCAATGACCTGCCCTGGAAAATAGAATATCATGCGGATCGTTGTACGATGTGCGGCAGCTGTGTGGCGTCCTGCTCGTTCAAGGCCATCAAGGTCGAGGTGCAGGCACGGTCGATCACGACATCGGAGGATTCTCAGCCGAAGCCGGTACATCATCATATTGCCCGGCCTGTCATCAGACAGGTGGACAGCCTGACGGACTTTTGCCGTGGCTGTGGCATGTGTGAGAAGATCTGCCCGAACGATGCGATCCGTGCGGTACGCAACGAGGATACGCGCAAGACACTGCTTTCGAAGGATAATGGTCCAATCAAACGCGGTGGACGTACGAATCTCAACGCACAGCGTACGCTCGACAGCATTGTGGTCGGCCGTATTTCACAGATGACGGATCCGTCACTCGATGCTGCCCGTCATACTTTTGATATCCGCGCACCATTTGGCCGTGTATTGTCAGCCAAAGAACTGCCATTTGAGATTCAGGATGGCAAGCTGGTACAGTCGAAGCATACACCACCGGTTGACTGGATTTATCCGCTGATATTCTCGGATATGTCGATTGGTGCGTTGTCTACTCGTGCCTGGGAAGCCGTAGCACTGGCGGTAGGATATCTTAATGAGAAATGTGGTCTGCCGGTCCGTATGAGCTCGGGCGAGGGTGGTATGCCGGTCAAATTGCTGGAATCGGAATATCTTAAGTATTTCATCATCCAGATTGCTTCGGGGCATTTTGGCTGGAACCGTATTATCAAGGCTATGCCGCATATGGTAACGGATCCGGCGGGCATTCTGATCAAGATTGGTCAGGGGGCCAAACCAGGTGACGGTGGTCTGCTGCCGGAAGCAAAAGTTGCCGAACATGTTCAGGCTATCCGTGGTGTACCTAAGGCTACGCTGGCGTCACCACCAAATCATCAGGGGTTGTACTCCATTGAGGAGTCGGTGCAGAAGATGCATCTGTCTATGAATGCCGCCTTTGGGTTCCGTGTACCAGTTGCCATTAAGTGTGCAGCTTCCGCTACGTCGGTATCTGTTTACAATAATCTGCTGCGTGATCCGTATAAGATCTGTGGCGGTTTCTTTATTGATGGCATCCAGGGGGGAACGGGAGCAGCCAATGAGGTATCGCTTGACCATACCGGTCATCCGATTGTTTCGAAGATTCGCGATTGCTATCTGGCGGCGGTCAAGCAGGGACTGCAGGGACAGATCCCGCTTTATGGCGGTGGCGGTATCGGCATGACCGGTAATGCCGCGGCTGATGCGTTTAAGATGATGTGCCTTGGAGCTAATGGCGTATTCGTCGGCAAGGTACTTATCCAGCTGCTCGGTTGTATCGGTAACGAACAGGGGCGCTGTAATTCCTGCAATACTGGCAAATGCCCAATGGGAATCTGTTCGCAGGATCCCCGCCTCGTCAAACGTCTGGACATTGACCGTGGTGCACAGAAAATTGTTGATTACGTGCTGGCCTTTGATGCGGAACTCAAGAAGCTTATGGCGCCAATCGGCAACAGTTCACTGCCAATTGGCCGCAGTGATGCGCTGGTTTCTACGGATAAGGCCGTTGCCGATAAGCTCGGTATCCAGTATGTATGTTAAGGTAGGGGGAATACGAAAATGTTCAAGATAAAAACGATGCAAGGGCATGACCGTATGTCCACCCAGGATCTGCTGCTGGCTATCGGCGAGGCCGTCCAGCAAGGCGAGACTGAGTTCGAGATAGCCGCTTCTGGTCAGCATGATATTGGGGGACCGTTATGGCATCCGGAGGGCAAGACACTGCATTTCCACGTCACGAATGCTGGTCAGCGTGTGGGGTCCATGTGCCTGCCCGGTACGGAGATCGTGGTCGATGGTTCAACCTCGGCTGATGTTGGCTGGCTCAATGCTGGCGGTGTCATTACGGTCAAAGGAGATGCTGGCGATACCGCGGGGCATTGTTCCTCCGGTGGTAAAATCTTTATTGGCGGCCGTGGTGGTACGCGTACCGGCTCGTTGATGAAACACGATCCATTGTACGAGGAACCGGAGCTTTGGCTGCTCAAGAATGTCGGGTCGTTCTCTTTTGAATTCATGGGTGGCGGCAAGGCTGTGGTCTGCGGCTATGACAGTAAACAGTTTACGTCGGTGCTGGGGGAGCGTGCCTGTGTCGGTATGGTTGGCGGCGTTGTTTACGTACGTGGTCCGATCGATACATATCCGGCAGATATCCGCTGTATGGATCTAGCTGCGGAAGATATCAAGTTTCTCGACGGTGGTATGGATGAGTTCCTGCAGCATATCGATCGTCCAGAGCTTCGTGCCGAGCTGTCAGACTGGACGCAGTGGAAGAAACTGCGCCCGCTTCAGGCTGGTGAGAAGAAACCGAAAAAAGCACATGACCTGCATGCCTTCCGTATGAACGACTGGGTCAAGGGTGGTATCTTTGCTGATGTTGCTCATGATGATTTTGCAGTTCATAATACACTGAGTACGGGCCTGTATCGCCTGCGCGTACCGAGCTGGGATAATGCAAAATTTGCGGCACCCTGTGAGTTCAACTGCCCGACGGGCATTCCAACGCAGCGTCGTTTTGATCTGATCCGTCAGGGCAAGCTCGACGAAGCTTTTCAGCTGGAACTCGAGTATACGCCGTTTCCAGGTTCAGTCTGCGGCTCAGTCTGCCCAAATCCCTGCATGGATGGGTGCACTCGTGGTTCAATCGATGAGCCGGTTCAGATTGGCGAGCTGGGGTATCGTTCGGCTTTTCTGTCGGTAGAGCCGCCTAAAATGAAGACCGGCAAGAAGATCGCTGTTGTCGGTGGCGGTGTAGCCGGGCTTTCAACGGCCTGGCAGCTGGCCCGCAAGGGACACAGCGTCACCGTTTATGATGAGGCCGAATATATCGGTGGCAAGCTCGAGCAGGTCATCCCGCGTGGCCGGTTGGCTCATGAGCTGCTTGAGGCAGAGCTCAAACGCATCCAGAGCGTCGGTGTCGAGTTTGTGAGTGCCTGTAAGGTAGATGCTGCAAAGTTTGCCGAGCTGCGTCAGGGCAATGATGCTGTTGTTGTCGCCACCGGCGGCACGAAATCCCGTTTCTTCCCGTGGGAGGGGGCTGAGCACCTGACGATGGGGCTGGAATATCTTAAGGCTGTCAATCGTGGCGAGAAGCCGGTTACAGGCCGTCACGTCGTTGTCATTGGTGCTGGCAACTCTGGTATGGATACTTGTCGTGGTGCCTATGAGATGGGCGCGGAGTCAGTCGTAGCTGTCGATGTCCAGAAGCCGGCAGCATTTGCTGATGAGATCGAGTATATCGAGGGTCTGGGCGGCAAGCTGGTCTGGCCGTTTTTCACGAACAAGATCACGCCAGCGGGCATCTATGCGAATGATGGCACCTTTATTCCGGCCGATCAGGTCATTGTCTCTATCGGTGAGGAGCCGGAGATGGACTTCCTGCCGGCCGATGAAGGCATTGAATTTTTCCGCAAGAGCTGGGTAGTGCCGAAAAAAGACCAGACTATCCTGCCGGGTGTATTTACGGCTGGTGATTCTATCAAACCGGGGCGCCTGACTGATGCCATCGGCAGCGGCCGCAAAACCGCCTGGTATGTCGATCAGTATGTCATGGGTATTGGGAGCGCGGACTTCCCTCAGAAAAAGCAGATCCCTGCTGAGCGCCTGAGCAAGGCCTACTTTGACAAATGCCACCAATGCCTGTTGGGCGATGCAGTGGACGATCATACCCGCTGTGTGAGTTGCGGTACCTGCCGTGATTGCAAGATGTGTCTGGAATCCTGTCCGGAAAAAGCCATTACCCGTATCGAGAGGGCTGATGGCAGCTGGGAGTATGTTTCTGACTCGAATCGTTGTATCGGCTGCGGTATCTGCGCCGGTGTCTGTCCTTGTGGCGTCTGGAGTATCGATGATAACCCAGAGGAAATCAAGATGTATTCCACTGGAGCCAAAGCCTGATCCAAATAAAGGGATTACTGGCAGCAGGGAGAGCGATGTTTCACGTGAAACATCGCTCTTTTTTTATACGGGACTGAGCTGGGGGATTCTGCTGAGTTGTACCTGGTGTTGAGAACACAATATTTTGATCTCGTGCATAGCAGTGTCGAGAAACTGCTGCAGTAACGTTGAAAAAGCAGCCTGTCGAAGTAAAAACTTTGACAGGCTGCTTTGTTTGTGTAGTATTCAGGAAAAAGCGGGATATTAATTAAGGCTCAGATCGAAATCTGCTGCAGCGCAGTTTGTAAGCCGCGCCGGATCAATACTGGAATAGATGCCCGGACGAATCTCGAACATATTTAAATTATCAGCATTCTCTGCCAAGAGATCCCTCGTGTATGACTTAACATAGTTGAAGAATACGTTCATCATAGCAACCGACTCCTTTTCATTCTTGATCATCTTTTATCTTGATTATTGCCAGACAGCTACTTTATTTGGCCCTATTATCCCATAGCGGCCTTGTTTTGAAAAATACAAACTTTTGATTGATACATAGTTTTTTGCTATATATTTATGCTATACTAAATTAGAGCAGCACGGCAAATGTATAAGGAGGAGCAGTGATGACACTTATCCAGATGAGATATTTCTATGAGGTTTGTCAGTGGCAGAATATCACGAAGGCCGCAGAGCATCTGCATGTTTCGCAGCCGACAATCAGTGTAGCGATGCAGACGTTGGAAACGGAGACCGGACTGAACCTGTTTCAGCGGGAAGGTCGTAAGATTCTTATTACGCATGATGGCAGTAAATTACTTGGCAAAGTCAAACACATTTTAGACCAAATGGATCAACTTGATGAGGAAATCCAGGATATGGCACATAATCGCAATCATATCCGCATGGCGATGCCTTTGCAGCTCGGTACGCGTTTTTTGCCTCGGGTCCTTGGAGATTTCCGGCGGGAACACCCGGAGATCCGTCTGGATATCATCGAGACGGGCGGTATCAGCGCACTCCATATGGTCGAGGACGAGAAGCTGGACATTGCTTTGACCAACTATGAGACAGGCTTTAGTCAGAAGCTGAACTACCAGAAGCTTTTTACCTGCGAATGCTGTTTTGTCACACATCCTGATCATCCGCTTGCCAGCAGAACGGCAGTCTCAATGGCTGACTTCGTGGATGAGCCCCTCGTTATGCTCGACAGTGGTTTTTTTTTTTACCGCATGGTTCATGATATCTATGCCAAGGCTAATCGCAAGCCGCAGATCATCCATTATTCTCCCTATCTTCATACGATTAAAAATCTGGTCAAGAACGGTCTGGCCTCAACATTCCTGACCAGGCAGGCCGTCCTGCCCGAGGATCATCTTGTTCAGATTTCATTGCAGAATCCGTTCTACATTAACTCCGGTATCGTTACAAAGAAAGGCCGGCAGGTCTATGACGATGAGCGTACGCTCATGGCCTATCTTAAGGATATCACCCGTAATCTGGCCTGACTGAAGAAGCTTCCCTGACTGGGAAGCTTCTTTTGCAAAAGACAAATAATAAAAAACAAATAAATAATATAGAATATTGACAAAATAAGAACAAAATGCTATATTTTAATCATAACATGTGCTCGCACACAAGATAATGCGGCGCAGATGGGAAACAAAGGAGGCTGAGTGATGAAACAAGCAATGCAGGGATTATTATGCCTGATGCTGGCAGCAACGCTGGGAACAGTATGGCTGCAGGGAATGGAACAGGCAATGCTGTTGCTGATTTTGTTTGGATTCTCAGCCCGGGCCTACCGGCTGGTCCGGCTTTATCGGCAAAACGCTGATGAGAATAGTTACGAGAAACAGATGAAGGTGGTCCATGGATTTACTGTGGCTTGTGCGTTCTTGTCTTTCTATTGGCCGGAGAGCATGTATCTTAATGCGGGGCTGCTGATTTGCCTTATATTCCATTGTGTGGTCAACCGATATGCGAAGGCTGCCGTATCCTGATATTTTCCATTAAATTATCAGAAAATATCATATATTATAACACTTGTCGGGGATTAAGGTGCGAATAAAGAAGGGATGGGGTGCTGATGCGGCGACGATGATGGATTTGTTGGGAGAACGGGAACAGATTCATGTGGAAAACTTGTTGATTTGCTAGTTTAGATGTGGAGGTAGA
>JAGPMW010000030.1 GCA_018052705.1 Selenomonas sp.
GTCCACGCCATTCACGAGCACTTTTCGACGATATTTGGGGCAGAATACGATGTGATACTTACAGGAATACACGATATTGTGGTTTGAATGATATACTCTGTTCATACTTGTATTATACTACATATATTTAACTAATACAACACTTGAAGCAACTGTCCGCCTTCAATTACTTACGTAAATTCGGCGGACGCGCCTTATATCCCCAGCCCTGAAGGGACGGGGTTTTACGGCACATTTTGATAAAGATATCCAGCGGGCTCTTGAAACGCCCACGGTCGCGGAATATCGGAACCAGTTCCCCTACAGCGATGGGCTTCTCTCCCACCACCAGATCATAGAGCAGCCGCCGTTCCTCGCCGGTCAGGATATCCTCTTTCATCCCTGTCGATTTCAGATTCAGGATATCATCAAGGAATACTTCCTGTATCCCTGCCAGATTGGCGGGAAACTTATACTTGAAATTCCCGCGGTCCTTCGCCTCTGCACCAATGGAATAGACCACGAACTCATAGTCAGGAAGTCCCTCGATCAGCATCTGGCACCAGGAAGAAACGCCTCCGACCACATAGGGATAGGAACCTTCTGTCAGCAGACAGATTCTCATGACGTCTCCCCCTTCCAATAAATGATCGCCTCATCCTGCTGCGTCTCGATCATATAGGCATCATCCCCTGCTTTCTCGAAAGAGGCACCATCCACATGATCAATCGTCCGTTTCGTGCGCAGGATAAACCGCAGCGGATGCCGATAGTTCCAGCAATGCAGGACCATGCGGCCGGATTCGCGGGTAACACGATAATCCATATCAAAATAATCCGCCAGATAATCCTTGCATTCCGAAGCGGTAACCGGCCGCAGCCAGTCATAACGCGTCTGGATGCCGGTCAGGAAATGCCGCAGCCCCTGCTCCATATCAGCCCAGCTGATTGCAGCGCTTTCCTCATAGAACATTTCATCCGGGTGTACAAAATGAGAAAAATTGCCCATATAATTGATCATCGCGATCTGCTCATACATATTCTGCTCATTCGGACAATACCCCGCCGTTGTGCGTGGAATCTCATAGGTTCCATCGTCATTGCGCTGATAATCCTGAATATATGCCCGGGCCGCAGCCGGCCCATCATACAACGAAGAAAACACCTTGACCTCTGGAAACACTTCCAATACGGCGGCCCGGCCCTCCGGGCTCAGGATATCCGATGGCGGTACATAGGTTTGCAGCCGATAAGCCGGATAAACCGACTCGATATAACGTCGCAGTTCTTTAAGCGACTCCACCATGTCCTCCTTGGATGCCCATGGCACATAATCCAGGTCCTGCTGATTGTAACCAGCGGGTGCCAGCGATTGATGATTGTAGCCATGGATTCCCAGTTCCCCGCCCATGTCCAGCAGTTCGCGCCCATAGGTAATAAAATTATTCCGGTCACGCTGCCCGCTGTTGGGCTTAAAGGGTCCTCTCACCTGATCGCCATACGATTCGATAATCATCCCGGTATACTTCAGGCCGAAATCCTTGGCCACACTGCGCATATACGGCCACCAGCGCTGGCGGTAAAAGTTTTCCGTCGTCATATGAAGCTCCTGATCGATTTTCTCCTGCGATCCCTCGGGTATCGGGGACGGAAAATCGTCAATGAAGAAAAGTTTCGTTCCCAGAACCGGATAAATCCCGTCCTCGCCACAATGTGCAGCCAATGCCGTCAGTATGCCGATATTCGTCTTATCATCCCTGACCGTGCCATTATAGATCAGATACTTGCCGGCACCAGAGGCATGCTCCCAGACCAGCGGCATGCCAGCCTCAGCACTGATATCCAGGATTGCATCATCCGTCAGACTCACCTGGGAACAGCTTGTCTGATAGACAGTCCCTTCCCCAAATGAAAAGCCCTTGCCCCCAAACAGGAAGTCGGTCCAGAGATGGATGCCTCGGACCTCCTGCTCCGCCCCAAGTGATTTTACGCCGAGATCACGCAGCAGGTCGGGCGCCAGTGGCTGACCGCTGCTGCTCTCCAAGCGCATGAGGACAACCGCCGTACCGCCATCGGCGGTATAACGCCGGATTTGATCCAGCGAAGCTACCCGGTCGAGCTGACCAGTTGCCAGCAGGACCCCGCGGTATGACGGCTTGATTTCCGTATCGGCATCATAGATTGAGGCCGAAACAACCGCCTTTTTCTGCTGCTCAAGCAGGCTGGTCAGACGATGATTGGCAAATACACTGCTTACATCCAATGGATCATACAGGATCAGATAGGTCTCCCGATCAATATCGACCGGATTCCCACGCTGCCCACGATCCGGCAGCATCGTCTGATTGCGTAACGGATGCAGATACAAAAAACCGTCCATACGATTGAACTGAAAGAAGCATCCCAGCACGATAACCAGGATGACGACCAGTATAATACCCCGCTTATCCATGCACAGATGCCTCCTTATCCCAGAACCGGATGACCTGCAGTGCCTGCCGCGACAAATCAATGGGGCAAGCTTTGAGCTCCCTGATCTTCGCCTGCAATGCCTCGGGCCGCTTTTGCGCCTGATACAATTCCACGTACATCAAATAGGTCTCCTCACACTGAGGAAACCGAACCTGCATCGCATCACATACCTGCTCAGCCGCACGGAAATTCCGGATATCGAGCAGCTGACGAACTTCTTCAACAAAATAGTTCAATACATCCGGCTGCAGCGTCGTCATCCGGTCCAGAATTCCGATATAATCGCCCTGCTTTTTTCGCCAGGTCACATGATCGATAAATTTTTTCTGCAGCAGATACTGCCGGAGCAGCTCCGCATAGTCTTCCAATAACGGCAGGCTTTCTGCGGTCTGCCCCGATAGAATCGACTGTTCTTTCTCAAAAAGCTTTTTCTCCAGATTTTCCATCTGTGTGGTCAGCATCGAAACCGCATAATAGGCAATCTAGCGATCCCGATCATGGACGGCCATCTGCAGGATGCTTTGATTCTCCACTGCCGATTGCTTGATTGCATCCATGAAGAAGCGGCGTTTCTGCTGCTGATTATCCACCAGGAACGCATCATTGAGGGGAATAACATCATCAGCCATCTTCGTTCCCCGGAAAAAAGCCTCCCCGTTGACAGACAGTTCCGGGCTGTGCCCCTGCTCCAACCGCAGCACCCGGCACCAGAACTTAAACAAGAGCAGCATAATGAGGCCAAAGCCAGGCACAAACCAGACGATCAGCGTCTCCGTGCAGGCCTGTATCCGTGACCGGGTCCGCCAGTCGATAGCGAAAAAAATCAGCGTCAGCAGCAGATGCGCTCCGCCATAAGTCCATATCGCCTCGCTCATAGGACCTCCTCGCTGACTGTTGTATGGATGCCAGCGCGCTCCATGCGCTGCTGGACCATCGCGGTAACATCATCATCGGCATCCGGCAGCAGAACATAGATATGCCCCTGCCAGTTGCCAAGAAAATCTTCACTGCGGATAACCGCCGACAATTTCGCATCCAAAGCCGGATAATCCAGACCGGTCATATCCACCTCCAGCACAGCAATGGACAGACCGTGCTGAATCCGCTGTCTGGCGCGCAGATCCTCCATAATCTTGCCGAACTCGGCTTCCTGCATAATCCGGGTAGAACCATAGTAGCGGCGGGACTGAATTTCCGCTTCATATTGATAAGCCCGTCCCATAGAAGCGGAAATCAGCCGCGTCGTAATGGATAGAAGATTTTGCTGGGAAAGGTTCCATTGACCAAAATGCATCCCCAGGATCTCCACCACCGCAATGACCTTTCCCTCATAGATAATGGGGGCAGCCAGATCAGGAGCAGACCGCACCAGCTCGCGATTTACGTAAATTGTCTTCTCCTGCAGGACCGCCTGCAAATAAGGATGCTCTTCTACCCGCAGCGAACGTGGCTGCTGCTCGGCCAGACTGCCCAGTCGGACTTTCTGCCGCAAATAATATTGATCGCTGACCACATAGACCACAATATTATCGACACTGAGCACCTGTCGGTAACGACAGCAGCCTGCGTGAATACATTTTCCAGTTCCACACTGTCCAGCTGGCGGATAATGCTGTACAGACGGCCGATACTGTCATCTGCATTCAGAATCTGACGATACAGACGATCCTTTACCGACAGCGTTTCCTCATAGATTACCTTGAGGAACGCATACCGCTCATCCGCCTGCCGTTTCTGCCAGGACGCCGCCTCGCGCTCATACGCCCGACTATCTGCGAAATAACCGGTCAGTACAGCAGCAAACAGATAAGAGACCAGATGCAGCAGGATCTCCGGCTGATAAAGCATGCCGACCAGATTCACCCCTTGCTGCATTAAACTGCCGGTCAACAAAACAGCCGCCAGCAGCATAGCCAGCAGCCATCGATCCAACAAACTTTCGCCCAGGTTGTCCCCTGGGCCATATACATCAGGCAGGCGAATAATCCCCGACGGAATTCCAGTCATAGCCGCCCACTTCATCACAATATGCTCAGCCATCGCTGCGTCCGGATTATCAGGCTGCTGACCAGCTGATGATCCCGCCGCCAGCGTAGAAATCAGATAGAATCCCTGAACGGACTGCTCCCGGCTGATACGAAGCAGTTCGAGCAGCCGCTGAACTAGTTCTTCGCCGGCAGCAGGTCCGCGCTCATCTGGCAAAACATATAAAACCACCGCATCATTATGTACCTGCAGCAGCGCCTGCGGGTCCGGGTAATCCGGAGGCAGCGCAAATACCCCCCAGTTCTCTTTTTCAAAGACACGCTGAAGCTGCATCTGCCAAAAAACCGGCCTGCCTGCCACGATTATCTTTTTTGCGAATATTCCTTTTGCCACTGTATCCATGCAACACCACCAACTTTCATCATCTGTCGTCTATTCTGCAGGTCTCATGCTGTCTGAGTCTTTTCACAAAGCTGTACCACTGCATGTTCCAGCATCTCCTCGCCAGCCTGCCCTGTTTTCAGCCAATAGTCGGCATCAATAAGTTCAAGCATCGACTGCTTCAGGGTTTCTTCGGAAAAGGCGGCTGCCGCACGTCCAAGTTTCTCGGCAATGAACGGATTCAGTTCCAGCGGCTTCGCCAGGGCCTTGCCACGAATCCCCTTGGCCTGCAGAGTCCGCGCCTGCCATAGCTGCCGTACATGACGGGTCAGCAGCGACAAGATGACCGTGAAATAGGTACCATCCGCCAGCTGCCGCCGCAGCAGCGTCAAAGCCTTGCGGCTGTTGCGCTCACTGATGGCATCCATCAGCGCGAAGACCGACACCTCAGGCAGACCGGCAAACACGCGGACAAGGGTAGCCTTCGTAATGCGCCGCTCCGCCGAGAACAAGGCCAGTTTGTCAAATTCCTGATCGAGAAACTCCAGTGAAATCTGCTGCATCATGCTGACTGCGCCATTGAAATAAGCATAGGCCTCCCGATCCATCTCGCGGTTCATCGACTGCAGCTTTCCCTGCAGCCAGTCATTGATGTTCCAGACTCTTATCGCCTCAGCTTCGAGTACCGCACCATATTTTTCTACGGTCTTATAAATCTTGCGGCGCTTGTCCGCCTTCTCACTGCTCACAAAAATCACATAAGTATATGAGGGCATATCCGCCAATGCCGCCAGCAGCCGCTCCATCTTCTTGTCCCGTGATGGCTCCTTCTGCCCTGACTCTTCAGCCGCGCCCTTTCTGGTCTCACGGAAAACAGCCGGATTCTTGATCAGCAGCACGTTTTTGCTGGTAAAGAATGGTGCCGTATCAATCAGGCTGATCAGGTCATCTGAATCGATAGTCCCATTTAATTTCTGCAGTGCATCACCGATTTCCTGTTCATCAGAAAAAAGTCTGGCCAGTATCCGCTGCTGAGCTTTCTCAATATAATAATTTTCTTCTCCGGCCAGCAGATAGATATGTTTGGGGTCTCCCTGCTGCAGCTTGGCCATAAATTCGCCAAATTTCAATGTTCTGCTCCGATCTCAATATCTAAAACGTCTAGTACATCCTATTATAATAAAAGGACGTTACTCCTACAAGCAGCGTCCATAGAAAATTTTTATTGTAACCATTTACAGTGCCGACCTGTACATTCATACATTACGAATGTACTCCCTTGGAATCTGGCGAAGGAAGCGGCTCATATGACGGTAATGCCCATACTGCTGCTGCGTCCACGACAGGAAAAGCTGCTTTCTGGCCCGCGTAACCGCTACATAGAACAGCCTTGCCTCCTCATCCAGCCGCCCACTCTGCTCTGCCTGATACCCCGGAAAGGTCCCCTCCTGCATGCCCGCCAGAAATACGTAGTCAAACTCAGAACCTTTGGCCTGATGAACCGTGATGATGGGAATCTGCGGCTTGCGGGACAGGGCATCCAGATCCGTATTCGAGAGCGTCGCCTCGCGCAGGAAACGATCTATCGCATCCAGCGGACGGATGGCCTCATCGTCCATATCACGGGCCTGCCGGAAAAGATCGCGCAGATTCTCGACCCGCTGCGGCTCCTGCCGTGCCTGATAGTATTTATCGATGCCCGCCCTGACCACGATCTGCCCGAGCAGCTGCCATGGCCGCTGGGAATCAGCCTGCGCGCGGATCTCCATCAGGATACGCGCCAACTCCGCAAACGGCTCCTGCCAGGCGGCCAGATATTCTCTGCGCTGCGCCTCATGCGGAATGATGTCGTTACGGACCGCATACATCAGGATCTCTGCGGTCGCCAGAATGTCGTCCATTGCATCGTGTGAGGACCGGTGGCTGACCTGACAGTACTTGCCGAGAAACTCCAGCTTATGGTTTGGCAGATTCGGATAGAATCGGCGGAAGATATCGAGCGTATCATAGTAGGCCGCATAGTCAAGCGGCGGCAAATCAAGCCGCGACAGCTGGCTCCCGACGATCCGCAGATCATAGCCGACATTATGCCCGACCAGTACGGCTCCCTGCGCAAAGGCACAGAACGCCTGCAATACCGCCTTTGGTTCCTGTCCATTCGCCTGCAGCCACGAATCCGTCATCTTGTGCACCCGCACTGAGTCACCAACGAGACGGGCCGGGCGCAGCACCCGCTGGAACTTCTCCTTCACCTGGCCATCCTTGGTCAGCCGAATGCCGGCAATCTGGATGATCTCGTCCCGCGTCGTATCGATGCCCGTAGACTCCACATCAAAGACTACGACCTCCTCCTGTGCCAGCGCCGTCAGCAGCTGCTGATAGGGATCACCATCACGCCGCGCCGCCTCATCGACAAGATCAGTCAGCCGGATGCCAGCCTCACGGCAGTCCTCCGACATAATCCTGCGGATCGTCGCCGGGCCGATGCCATGGCCGAACCGGTTGAGAATCCGCACCAGACTGGACACATCATGCTTATTGACCGCGAGTTTCAAAAAAGCCAGCACATCCTTCACTTCCTGCCGCCGATAGAATTTCACATCATCGATGAGCAGAAACGGCAGCCGCTCAGCCGGCGCCGTGAGCCGGGCCAGCGAGCGGAATTGTCCCGACAGGTCTTTATTATACCGGTTGCTGCGAGTCAGGATGCACACGCGTGAATAGTCCTGCACGGGCAGCTGCTGGATCGTATAATAGATCCACTGTGCTTCCTCCGCCAGATCCAGTGCCCCCTTCAGGACAATCGGCTCACCGTGCTCCGCACTCACCGCCTGCAGCCCATCCGGATACAGTGCCGACACGCGCTCCGGAAACAGCTGGCGCAAACTGTCGAAAGACGCATTTAGCAGCACCTGCGTGGCCCGATAGTTCTCATGCAGCACGATGCGGCGTGGCCGGTAATCCCGCTGATACTGGCGCAGCACAGCCTCCGGATGCGAGCCGCGCCACTCATAGATGGTCTGGAAATAATCCCCGCTGAGCAGCAGATGACTGCTGCCGAAAATCCGGGAGATGATCCGGTACTCCAGCTCACTGGTATCCTGAACCTCATCGATATTGATATAGACAAACCGCCGGGCCCATTTCACTGCGAGCTCCGGCTGCTGGAACAAGACATCCACATTGGCGATGAGATCCGTAAAATCCAGCCCGTGCAGACCATGCAGCCGCTGATCATAGTCTGCTGTCAGCCGCGGTCCCCAGTCCTGCCAGCCCTCATAAAGCCGCGCATAGAACTGATACGAATCATCGATGGCCTTAGCCTTCACGACGGCAGGACAGGTCTGCAGCAGCTGTTCGAGTGTCTGCTGATAATCCGCCCGCAGATCTTCCGTCTGCAGGCCGAATTCTGCCCGTTTCTCCTTCAGCAGTCCAACCAGCCCCTGAACCGCCCGCAGCGGCCACTCCTCATCGGTGAGCTCGCGCAGCAGCCCCTGACAGTCCGTCTCATCAAAGATCGTAAAATCCGAGAATAAATCCGAATGCCGCTTGGCCTCCGTCCGGACCACATCGTAGCAGAACCCATGAAATGTGCGGACCACCACCCGGCTGCCCGCACTGCCCGCCCGCTGTTCAATGCGCTCGCGCATCTCCCGACAGGCCTTATTCGTAAATGTCAGGCACAGGATTTCCTCCGGCAGGGCGCGGCCCTGCGCAATGATATTGGCAATCCGGCAGGCCAGTGTATTCGTCTTGCCCGTCCCCGCCGGAGCCAGCAGCAGGATATTCTCATCCAGCGTCTCGGCTGCCTGCCGCTGCTGATCATTCAATGTCACCAGCTCCTGTTCCTCTTTTTCCATCCTGGCCTGCCCCATTTCTTTTTATTCAATGAATTTCTCCAATGAAATCCGTTCACCGTCTGTATGGAATACTATAGCACCATCTTCGTCTGTCCGAAAGGTCTGAATCCCAAGATCCCGGTATCTCTTGACGATAGCGGGTTTCGGATGTCCGAACGAATTGTCCGCCCCCACGCAGAATACCCCGTATTTCGGCCCGACCGCCTGCAAAAATGCAACCGAACTCGACGTGTCGCTGCCATGATGACCGGCTTTTAGTACCGTACTCTGCGGATCAATGCCCTTCGCCAGCATAACCTGCTCATTTTCTTTCGTCAGATCCCCCGTGATCAGGAAACTGGCGGCGCCATAGCTGATCCGATAAACATTCGATGCCTCATTGCCGGAGGCTGCACCTCCCTCAGGCAGCGGCGGCGCATACAGCACCTCAATCGTCACCCCATCCACAGCGAAACATTCTCCCTGACGGGCCGTACTGAACTTCCGGAGCAGCGGATCGCCATCGCCCAGCCCCATACTCCGCGCATAGGCCTGCACGCCCTCATCGGCCGTGAAGACATGACCAACCGGCAGTTTCCGCAGTACAGACCCACAGCCGGCCGCATGATCCTCATGGCAATGCGTGAGAAAGATATCATCAAGCTGCCGCACACCATAATGCAGCAGATACGGCACATCAATCCGCGCACCGACATCGAACGCCCGATCCCGGGTACCGCCCGTATCAAACAGGAATGCATGCCCGTGCGGGGTGACCACCAGCGCGCAGTCACCCTGACCGACCGACAGAAAATGTACCGACAGCACGCGCGGCTGCGCCCAGTACCAGCCTCCCACAAAAACGGCTCCGACCAGCAGCAGCGTAAGCAGCTGGCGTCGCTGAGAACGGGCGCAGCAATACAGCTGCTGCCGCCGCTCCTCCGACAGGCAGAACAGGCCAATCACACCATAATAGAGCAGACTCCAGGCGATACTCAGCGAGGGAAACCACACCTGACTGCCCGGCAGCGCCGCCAGCACGCGCGTCATCTCATAGACCAGCCCCAGCAGCAGGCTGTCAAAACCAAATACCAGCCGACCGCCGATTGGCAGCAGGAACGCCACGATTCCCGCCAGCAGCCCCACCACGATCATGAACTCCACAATCGGAACCACCAGCAGATTGGCCAGCAGGGAAGACAGCGACAGCTGATTGAAATACCAGACCAGCACTGGCAGCGTGGCCAGCTGAGCCGCCACTGTGATGGACAGGCTGCCCGCCAGGAACGCGCCGCTGCCATGCGCCAGCAGCCACCGCCTGATTCCCGGAGCCAGACAGAGCAGACCCGCGGTCGCCAGAAACGACAGCTGAAAACTGATATTGAACACCAGCAGCGGTGATGCCAGCAGCATGAGCAACCCCGTCAACAGCAAGATCCGCCGGGCATCCTTCTCGCGTTCCAGCGCCAGCGCCGCAAACGTCAAACCGCCCATAATCGCCGACCGGATAACTGGCGGTACACAGCCGGCCAGAATACTATAGATAGTGATCGCCGCAATGACCAGACCAGCAACTACCGTCCGTGGCAGGCGCAGCATTCCTCCCAGCCAGGCCATCACTGCCGCCAGCAGACTGATGTGCGACCCGGACACCGACAGGATATGGACAATGCCCGTCGTCGTAAAGGCCTCGAGCAGCTCGGGGCGGATTCCATCATAGCCGCCGAACAGCATCGCAAAAATCGCAGCGGCATCAGCTTTCGGCATGACTGCTTCCATCGCCTGACGATAGTGCTGCCGCACCCGGACAATCCAGCGCGCAAAGGCCGCCGTATCCTGGGACTCAATGCCGACGCCCTGCTTGCCGGCCGACAATGTTGCCGTGATGCCCTGACTTAGCAGCAGCTCCCGCGTATCGATCTGCCCCGGATTCAGACAGCCCGACGGCAGCCGGACTTTGCCCATCGCGGTCAGCGCATCACCAACCTGTGCCACTGGCAAAGCCTGACCTTCCGGCACGCGGCCATAGATATAAAGCCCGCCGCTGCCACGATGCCAGCCTTGCCCCGCTTCCTTCACCTGAGCCACGGCCAGACTATAGCGGACTCTGGTCGACCCATCCGCTGCGAGCGTCAAGCGAGGCTCCTCCGTCAGGCGCCCCTGCACACGGACAGACTGATGCACCAGCCTCGAAATATCATCAGCAGGCAGCGACGCCGCACTGAAATAGCGCAGCACGCCCAGACAGGCAAAAAGAGCGACAAATGCCAGCCAGGTCCAGCGCCGCTGCCGCCATGCGCCCCAGCTGCCAAGCAATACAAGGAACAACGTCCCACCAGCCGCAGCCATAACTGGAATATGCCACTGATGCCCGAGGATAATCCCCATCGTCAAAGCCAGCAGGATGCCCGCTAGAAATGATTCCTGTTCCTGACCTGTCCTCACACCGCTCGCCTGCCTCTTGCCGTCCCGGATTCCCACCACCAGTGATAGGAACCAGCTCCTTGTCCCGCATAAATCTTAACGATATGTATATTGGTATTATACTATTTCATCTTATGTCCATATTATAAATTACTTGTTACTTCGCTGCTACGCAAAAAAACTCCTGCTGAAAAGCAGAAGTTTTGCCGATGATATGGTTATACCGCCTGTCACTTCAGTTTCAGGTCGAGCAGTACCTTATCTGTTTCCCAGGGTGATATCACCGTATAGTCGAGGTTGTTCATCTCGAGAACCTCACGAATCTGATCGTCTTTTTCCTTCGCCCGTAATAGATCTGTTTCCTTCCGGCCGTTAATGCTGATGTACTCATCGTTGCGGCGAAGCAGATACTCTACGTTATCGAATTTCGCATGCTCATGCAGAACCAGTGTTGTAAAAACTTCATCCGGCTCGCAGTTATAAATAATATTGAGTGGCAGTGGCGAGTCGCAGACTGCGTACTCCACGCCATAGGCTTCCAGCGTCTTCAGACGATGTACCTGTTCCGCGAAAAGATAGAGCTGATCCTTCACGATATCCGTCGCGTTCTGATACCAGAGCCATTTGGCATACTCACCGACCAGCTCAGCATTCTGTCCGCTCCGTTTCAGTTTAGAAAAAATATCTGCAGCCAGGGTACTTTTGCCGATTGCAGCACCCCCGTAAAAATTCAGGACTTTCGTATAATCTCCTCCCCAAGGTTCGATTTTCTATTATAACACCCTGATATTATACACCATACTGACCCGATTCTCCATGCCTGCGGCCGTCACATTTTTTACAACCTTCTAAGCAGTAAACCTCCCTTTATCGTTTCCGGATTCAGTGCTATGATAGATTGAGTTAAACGAAAGGACTATTACTATGGATAAATCACAACAAGCAATCAATTACATGAGTACCGGACACACCTGCTGCGAGGCCGTGCTCTACGCCTACCGCCAGCAAACAGGACTCGACGAAAAAATGGTGCATGCAATCGGTTCCGGTTTTGGCTCCGGTATGGGCGGACGGCAGGCTACCTGCGGGGCCCTGATTGGTGCCGTAATCGTCCAGGGTTTCCGCAATCATTCGGACCAGCCGACCAAATTCATGGCCAGCAAAATGGAGCGACGGTTTCAAGAGCAATGCGGCGCTACGATTTGCCACGACATCAAAGACCGGATTGCTGCCCGCCAACTATCCTCCTGCAACGAATGCGTGCAGCATGCTGTTGAGATTTTAGAATCCCCGCCTGAGTTATGATCCTATTCCTCCACCATACGATTTAATGCCTGCTGCATTTCGCCCTTGTCTATTTAAATTCATGTATTGATTTTTATTATTTTGCAGCGTACAATTAAGTAAACGTTTACATTATAATAAAAAGGGCAGGGGATTTTTATGGATTATTTTATCTTAGCGGCAGCTTGTGCCTATTTTATCAAAGGATTGTGCGGTTTTGCAAACACGCTGGTATTTACCTCGATACTTGGTTTTTCCAAGACCAATATCGAGATTTCCCCAGTCGAACTGGTACTCAGCTATCCATCCAACATCATTCTGGTACTAAAGAACCGGGATCGATTACAGTGGCGTGCCTGGCTGCCAGTCACTATTACGGTGCTGTTAGGCAGCTTCATCGGCGTTAATTTTCTCCGCAGTTATGATGCGTCAAGTATTAAAATTTTCTTTGGGTTTGTCGTTTTCTTTATCGGACTGGAAATGTTGCTGCAGGACCGATTTGGTGGCAAGCATAAGGAAGTCCGGCTGGTTTCCATTATTGTCGGTGTCGCTTCCGGCCTCCTATGCGGACTCTATGGCATAGGAGCTTTGCTCGGTGCATATATGGGCAAGATCTCGACCGACAACAGCAGTTTCCAAGCCAACCTGAACATGGTGTTCTTTATTGAAACGACGGTACGGCTTGCTCTGTACGGTTGGTACGGAATCATAACCCTTCAGACATTGACCCAGTCGCTGATGCTGTATCCTTTCATGTTAGCTGCGCTGTTCCTTGGTATCAAAAGCGGCAGTCTGCTGAACGAAAAGTACGTTCGAAAAATAGTCATGCTGATGCTGATTATCTCAGGAATTGTTTTAGTCATCAGCAACTGGTAAATTTGTCCCCTAACCACCAAAACTATCACAGCCAAATATCCCCTTACGACTGCTGCCGCAAGACACCAAAAAGCGCAGGCCAACTGGTCTGCGCTTTTTGTGCGAAAAATCGCCTATTGTCAGAGTTTAAACTTCTGGACCGCTTTTTGCAGATCGGCTGCCATCTGCGCCAGATGCTCGCTGGCAGAAGCAATCTCTTCGACCGAAGCCGACTGTTCTTCGGTGGCTGCAGAGATCGTCTGCGTCTGTTCGGAAGCCTTGCGGCTTTCTGTTTCTATTCCCTGTACAGCCGTCACGACATGCGTGGTTCCCTTGGTAACTTCAACAATTGATGCCGTGATGGCATCAATCTGCTTATTCATATCGCTGACCATACCCAGAATATTATCGAAATTGCTGCCCGCATCATCGACAGCCTGTACGCCGCTAATGATCTCTTTTTGATTGGCATCCATAAAGACGACCGCTTCACGGGTACTGCTCTGAACTTCGCCGATCAGAGCGGTAATCTGTTCCGCCGCAGATTCGGACTGTTCCGCCAGTTTGCGGACCTCTTCGGCGACTACGGCAAAGCCACGGCCGGCATCGCCTGCACGGGCGGCCTCGATGGCCGCATTGAGGGCCAGCAGGTTCGTCTGGCTCGCAATGCCGGAGATGGTTTCGACAATCTGACCAATTTCCTTTGATTTATCTTCGAGTTTGCTGATTACCGTCGAAGTGGCATTCGTTTTTTCTTTAATAGTATTCATCTCGGTCACAGCGCGCTTGATGATGCTCTCGCCGTCGGTAGCCGTCTGCATCGTATGGTTCGCGGAGGTTGCAACCTGCTCGGAATTCTGGGAAACCTGCGCAATGGAGGCAGAGATCTTCTCCACGATCTGTCCAGCCTGATCGGTGGCCTTCATCTGGTTTTCGGCGCCCTGCGCTACTTCAGTGACCGAGCCGGCAACCTGGTTGGCTGCCTGAGCGGACTGTTCGGAACTGGCAGTAATTTCTTCCGAGGAAGCGGCCATGTGCTCAGATGTCTCCATAAGATTCTTGAGCAGCGCTTTAATGTTATTTTTCATTTTCTCTACGGCCCGGGAAACAGCGCCAAACTCGCTGCGATCTTCCAGGCTGCTTCTGGAAATTTCTTGGGAGAAATCCCCTTCGGCCAGAATCTCAAGATATTTTACGACATCTTCGAGCCGTGTGTCAATCTGCTTGGCAATCACGAAGCCCAAGATGATGGCGAGGATTAAAGCCGCGAGAATGATAATCACGAGAATTTTTGTAGTCGTACTTTGTCCCTGCTGACTATCCGCATAGGTTTCATCGGCAATTTTCACGACATCAGCGGACAACTCTCTCAGCGATGTGTTAACTTGATCAGAAAGTCCGCGGTACTGCGCTACATACAAGGCATAGGCTTCTTCCTTCTTGTTCTGCATAGCCAGGCTGATAATTTGCGGACGGATCGACCGGTACTTGGCAAGATCATCCCTTATAGACTGCAGTTTCTGCTTACTTTCATCGCGGGCACCGATCTGCTCGAAGGTCTGCAAATCCTGATCGAAGAGTTTGCCGCGGTCTTCGATATCTTTGGTCAGCATTTTATGCTCCCGATCATCAGTGGTCAGCATCAAAGCATAGATATCGCCTTCAACCGTACGCCCATGGGTCCGGGCATCGTTAATTACCTGCACCGATTTGAGCTGCTGGGAGTACATGTCCTGAAGTGCCGTATTTGCCTTATTCAGGGCAAAGTAGCCGACGCCTCCTACTATGAGGATTGCCACCGATAATATCGCAATCAGTACAATCAGTCGTTCCATCACTTTCATGTTTTTTAGCCAATTCATGCTATCCACTCCTCTTTCCTAAACACTATTTCAACCACCTTGACATCTATTGATGTTAATTATAACAATTCGCTATAACAGTTATAATTCCCTTTAAATTTCAAATTTATTTATGTCGGAAATGAGGCCGTAATTACGAACACAATCGCGTCTGCTATAATCATAAAAAAAAGCGCAGACCATTTTGTCTGCGCTTGGGGGGATATTTAATTATAATCAGAGCTTGAACTTCTGGACCTCTTTTTGCAGGTCAGCCGCCATCTGGGCAAGATGCTCACTGGCAGAAGCAATCTCTTCGACTGAAGCGGACTGCTCCTCGGTCGCAGCCGAGATCGTCTGGGTCTGTTCGGAAGTCTTTTGGCTTTCCTGTTCAATCCCCTGTACAGCCGTCACGACATGCGTCGTCCCCCTGGTTACTTCGTCAATAGATGACGTGATAGCATCGATCTGCTTCGTCATGTCGCCAACCATGCCAAGGATATTGTTGAAGTTACTGCCCGCATCATCAACAGCCTGTACGCCGCTGATGATCTCTTTTTGATTGGCATCCATGAATACAACCGCTTCGCGGGTACTGCTCTGGACTTCGCCAATCAGCGATGTGATCTGTTCGGCCGCAGTTTCGGACTGCTCGGCCAGTTTGCGGACTTCTTCAGCTACCACCGCAAAGCCACGGCCGGCCTCACCTGCACGGGCGGCTTCAATAGCGGCATTTAAGGCCAGCAGATTCGTCTGGCTCGCAATGCCGGAGATGGTCTCAACAATCTGGCCAATTTCCTTTGATTTATCTTCGAGTTTGCTGATTACCATCGAGGTAGCATTGGTTTTTTCTTTAATAGTTTTCATCTCGGTCACAGCGCGCTTGATAATGCCCTCGCCATCGGTAGCCGTCTGCATTGTATGGTTCGCCGAACTTGCAACCTGCTGAGATTTCTGGGAGACCTGATCAACGGAGACGGAGATCTTCTTCACAATCTGTCCAGCCTGATCGGTGGCTTTCATCTGATTTTCGGCACCCTGTGCTACTTCAGTGACCGAGCCGGCAACCTGGTTGGCGGCCTGAGCGGACTGTTCGGAACTGGCAGTAAGTTCCTCTGAAGAAGCAGCCATGTGCTCAGAAGTTTCCATGAGATTCTTGAGCAACGCTTTAATGTTATTTTTCATTTTTTCTACGGCCCGGGAAACAGCGCCAAACTCACTGCGGTCTTCCAGGCTGCTTCTGGCAATTTCTTGGGAGAAGTCCCCTTCTGCCAGAATCTCGAGATATTTTACAATGCCGCCAAGCCGTGAATCAATCTGCTTGGCAATCACGATACCAGCGAGCAGAGCAAGGATTAATGCTGCAATAATCACGAACACGAGAATCATAGTAGTCGTGTCTTGGGATTCCTGGCTGGTCTGATAGGTTTCGTCAGCGATCTGAGCTACATCGCCGGATAAATCAGCCAATGCATCGGTAAAGTTATTGGATAAGGTACGGCCCTGCTGACTGAACAGGACATACGCTTCCTGATTTTTATTCTGTTCGGCCAAACTGATGATCTTAGCACGGATCAAGCGGTATTTGGCAACATCATCCTTTACCGCTTGCAGTTTTTGCCTGCTTTCATCGCGAGCGCTGATCTGCTCGAAGGTCTGCAGGTCCTGATCGAATATTTTCCCACGTTTTTCGATATCCTTGGTAATCGACTCATTCTCCTGAGCATTCGTTGCCATCATCAGGGCATAGGTATCCGCTTCAATCTTGCGTGCATGAGCCCGGGCATCATTTAACAATTGCACCGATTTGAGCTGCCGGGAGTACATATCTTCAAGTGCCGTGTTAGCCTTATTCAGAGAATAATAGCCGACGCCTCCTACTATGAGGATTGCCACCGATAATATCGCAATCAGTACAATCAGTCGTTCCATCACTTTCATGTTTTTTAGCCAATTCATGCTATCCACTCCTCTTTCCTATTTCCAAGTTTGTATTCCTGGTATCTATAACAGCGACATTATATCTATTACGCCATGAAAATTGTAATTCCTTTTAATTTTTTTAGGACTTTTGCCCCAAAATAACAGGTAAGCAAAAATACACAGGAAAACAGGACTAGTGTATTTTACCCACAAAGCAGCACTAGTGGCATCTTCATACAACAAAAGCGCAGACCATTTTGTCTGCGCTTTTGCGGGTAATTGTTTGTTATCAAAGCTTGAAATTCTGGACCGCTTTCTGCAAGTCAGTCGCCATCTGCGAAAGGTGTTCGCTGGCGGAAGCAATCTCTTCGACTGAAGCGGACTGTTCCTCGGTGGCAGCTGATATTGTCTGCGTCTGTTCGGAAGCCTTACGACTTTCTTCCTCGATCCCCTGTACAGCCTTTACAACATGTGCGGTGCCCTTGGTAACCTCAACGATGGATACCGTGATAGCATCAATCTGCTTACTCATATCACTGACCATGCCGAGAATGTTATTGAAGTTGTTGCCGGCATCATCAACTGCCTGAACACCACTCACAATCTCTTTTTGATTGGCATCCATGAATACAACAGCTTCGCGGGTACTGCTCTGGACTTCGCCAATCAGGGATGTGATCTGTTCGGCAGCAGTTTCGGACTGTTCCGCAAGCTTGCGGACTTCCTCAGCCACTACCGCAAAGCCGCGGCCGGCTTCACCGGCACGGGCAGCTTCAATAGCAGCATTGAGGGCCAGCAGATTCGTCTGGCTGGCAATGCCGGAAATGGTCTCGACAATCTGTCCGATCTGCTTCGATTTATCCTCAAGCTTACTGATTACCGTCGAAGTGGCATTCGTCTTCTCTTCAATAGTCTTCATCTCGGTCACAGCGCGCTTGATGATGCCCTCGCCCTCGGTAGCCTTCTTCATCGTATGATTGGTAGATGCTGCCACCTGCTCGGAGTTCTGGGAGACCTGATCAATAGAAGCCGAAATCTGCTTTACAATATCTCCGGCCTGATGGGTAGCGTTCATCTGAGACTCAGCGCCCTGCGCAACTTCGGTGATTGATCCGGCTACCTGAGTGGCAGCCTGCGCCGACTGCTCGGAGCTCGCGGTGAGTTGTTCCGAGGCTGCCGCCATATGCTCGGCAGTTTCCATCAGATTATGCAGCAAAGCTTTAATGTTGTTTTTCATTTTCTCTACAGCCCGGGAAACATCACCAAATTCACTGGCATCGGCCAAACTGCGTTGAGATATTTCTTTGGAAAAATCGCCTTCGGCTAAAATCTCAAGGTATCCTACAACATCCTGAAGTCTGGAATCAATCTGCTTGGCCAGTATAATGCCAAACAATAGGCCGAACACCAGCGCAGCAACAATGACAAGAACCAGAATCTTGGTAATTGTACTCTGGAGTACATGTCCTGAAGTGCTGTATTTGTCTTGTTCAGGGCATAGTAGCCAACTCCGCCTACCGCGAGGATTGCCACTGATAAAACTGCAATCAATACAATCAGTCGTTCCATCACTTTCATGTTTTTTAGCCAATTCATACCATCCCCCCCTCTTTCCTATCGTCATTTTGGACATCCAGACAGCTATTCCTATTATTTATATCGATTCGCCCTGCAAGTTATAATCCCTTATAATGTTCAGATTTCAACGACCTTGAAATAAGGCAGCCGGCGAAGAGATTTATTGCTAAAGAGACCTATTCTGCCACAGCCTGCGCAAATTTCTTCATATGCTCTATCGCTGTATTTTCACCAGAATAATTCTCGGTCATGATGACCAATATCATATCTTTGTTAGCCTGATAGATAATCCCCCCATCGTCGTACAAACCGGCCAAAGCTCCTGTCTTATGCGCTATCGTGCGCCCTGGCAGAGCCGCCGGAAAGCAGTCCGTATCGGTCTGGCCAATCAGGAATTCGAGCATAATCGAATCCAGTGAATCGTTTACACAAGCATGATGATAAATCTTACTAAAAATCTCACCCAGATCTTTGACGGATGAATAATTCTCCCGCCCAGCATCGATTGCGGCCAGATCCATCATTTTTCTTTGTAAAATCGTATCATTATAGCCATGTGCCTTTATGTACTTATTGATCGTATCCATTCCAATCCGGTCAATGACCATATTCGTCGCTGTATTATCGCTTTCCGTAATCATCAGCCGCAGGACTTCGCGGAAAGGCAGCTGTGCTCCCGCCCCATATCCCGCGAGTACCCCGGCTCCGCCGACTATATCGGCTGCCTGCAGCGTCATAACTTCATCCAGATTCGCTTCTCCCGATGAGACCCGATCCATGACAGCCGCTAAAATAAACACCTTGATCATGCTGGCAGAGCGCATTGGATGCGAATTATAGAGATAGTGTTCATCTGACTGCTGGGGGTAGGTCAGGAATACGGCATATTCTGTACCGTCATTCAGATAGTCATCCACATAGTCTTTTACATGACTGAACAGCGAAATCCCCGTCCCCGCCGGTGCGGCCAGACATGTTGCGACGTTCCTCGTGTTCCCATCACCCAAATCACCTCCTGCTGCGCTCCATCGAATCGTTACAGGTAAAAGCAGGATCGCTAAAAGTACAGGAACTAATATTTTTTCCTTCATATATATCACCCAATCATCTCAACCCATTTACATATTATTTGACATAAATCGATAAATTTTGCTTGCAACAGACGATTAAAAAAGTTGATAAATACAACTTTTAAATCATACAACCTTGACATAATCAGTGACTATTTTCCTTATACCGACAGGAAATCAGCAGCTTGATGTAGAAGTTTGAATTAAGGGTCCGTTGACTGCCCAGCATCTCCTCCTTATCTAGAAAGGATATGTTATGAAAAGACTATTCATCTTAACTTTCATTTTATCAGCCATTTACTTATGTCCTGTCGTTTCGGCAGAAGTGCATATCGTCGACAGGCCCGTTGAATGCAATGATCAGCGCGAAACCTTGACCAGAGCCTATAGCCAAACGCATTATGGAATGGATATAACCAAAATAGTGCCCCGAGCCGTAATCGTACATTGGACGGACGCCAATACCTGGGAATCCACTTACAATTATTTTCATTCTCCTGCCAGAGAAGATGGCACTTTGAATGTATCGTCACAATTTCTCGTAGACCGCGATGGTACGATTTACAGATTAATGCCTGAAACGGCTTTGGCTCGCCATGCCATCGGTTATAACTGGTGCGCCATTGGTATAGAAAATGTTGGCGGGGTAAATAATGCCCAAGACCTTACGCCAGAGCAACTGCATGCCAATGTTGAGTTAATTCGGTATCTGCACCAAAAATATCCCGGAATTCAATATGTGTTCGGGCACTATCAACAGGTAACGGCCAGAGCAACGGGGCTCTACATCGAACACGTCAAGGGCTATCACTCGATAAAATCAGATCCAGGTCCAACTTTTATGATGCAGTTACGCAGCAATTTAGCGCATGATGGTCTGACTTTTTTCCCTGAATAGTTCTCCTGCTGAACATGTGTTGCAAATTTTCCGCATATTGTTTCCGATGCTATCTTGTTTCTATCATCTGATTGCAATCTCCTGCTGCCACACCGCATTTTTTCAAATTATTTTCAGATTGCGGTTACGTTCAGGATTCTATCCCGTCATCGAGGCTTCGTGGCTATTATTTTCACAACAAATTGGCAGAACAATGTGCCGTTATCATGAACACGATAACCACATGTTGTTCTGCCAATTTTTCTCTCCCCAGCCGATAATCCGATAAGTACGCACCATTCAGAGACAGAGCTTATCCTTCATCCGGTTGAATTTGGCTTCACCGATCCCTTTGATTTTCTTGATGTCTTCAATGGACTGGAACGCGCCCTCCGTTTCCCGGTATTCAACAATACGCTTGGCCATAGCGGGACCAACGCCGGGAAGCTCGTCAAGTGTTTTTTCATCGGCAGTATTGATGTTGATCTGACCTTCTTTACTGCCATTATTGCTGCTTCTACTCCCAGAAGAGGTACCTTCCTTACGTTCTGGGACGCGCAGCTGTTGACCATCTTTGAGTACCTGAGCCATATTGATGCTGTCTTTATCCACATTTGGCAGTACACCGCCACAAACATTGATCGCATCGGCAGCCCGTGCGCCCTCAGCCACCGTCACTACCCCCGGCTTATTCACGGCACCAGTCACATAAACAGTGATTGTCCGAGACACAGCCTCCGTATCCTGTTCTGCCGAGTCGAGTGTTTCGCTCTGGTTCTGGCTGTAAATGCCATAGATAGTTCCGCCAGCAGCGGCAAGAGCCAGGATCAGGAGAATTAGCAGGGATTTCTTGTACATAGGCATCGGACACAGCCTCCTTTTGTCCACTTTATGAACTATCTGTTACTTCGTCGGGCAACAAAAAAACTCCTGCTGAAAAGCAGAAGTTTTTTTTCTTCAATAATATAGTAATGAAATGTATGACCGCTTGATCAGGCCGTAGCCGTACGGAAGAAATCCTCAACCAGCCGGTCCCAGCCCATATCATAGACGTTGCGCTCACCAAGCTCGTTCTGATACTGGGCAAGAGCAATCGTCATGAGCGAGTCAGCAACGTAACCGTCATCATTCATCCCCTGTTCGACATAGCTGTCATGGACAGTATTGACAATCTCCGCCAGCCGTTCCTCTGCCATGTTATCGATGATGAAATACATGGCCTCGAGATACTCACGGGTATCCTTCCGATAATCAGATGGGCTGTCCTTGAGTGCATCGAGAATCTGCCGGATCTGGCTAAGTGCTATGAACTTAATTCTTATAACATACATTTCTTTTGTATACATACATCGCACCTCCAACCATGGACAAATTGTATCACAGCTTTACAACTAATGCAAATTGTATGCATGTATACTTGTTGTAATATAATCTATGTTTTTGTACTTTTCGCGCCATCCCTATCTATATAATAGCATATTTTTATTATATTTTTTTAAATGGTCCGTTGTAAAATGAACTTGAACAGTTAATCAAAAACAAAAATCCATAGTGACTCTCCGTGTTAAAATGGTTTTGCGACAAATCATCAACAAAGGAGCAAGCACTATGGATCAATCCCATTCTA
>JAGPMW010000031.1 GCA_018052705.1 Selenomonas sp.
GCGTCCGCGCCGTATTTTAGGCTATCGTTCTCCAACAGAACTATTCGATACATTCCTCGATGGAGTCTATTCTATTGATAATATTTATTGATTATTTTTTGTTCAATTTCAACTTGCAATTTACCTTAGAAAAATTCTGGTGGATGTTATAAAATTACATATAGATATTGAAATTGTCAGGAAGGGGTGCATTATTTTGATCGTAGAGATTGTGACAACAGGCAGTGAACTGTTGCTGGGGCAGATCCTCAACACAAATTCAGTTTATATGGCTGCGGAATTGAACAAACTTGGTTTTGATGTGGTTTATCAGACCACAGTCGGCGATAACCGCAAGCGGATGAGGGAAACAATCGAGCATGCGCTGAGCCGCGCAGATATGGTGATTACGTCTGGCGGCCTTGGACCAACGCAGGGGGATATTACCAAAGAAGTGTGTGCGGAGATTTTTGGACGCCAACTTTCGTTGAATGAAGAGTGTGCGCAACGCATGCGCAAATATTTTGAGGAACATCACTGGACGATGTCAGAGAATAATCTACGTCAGGCGATGATCCCTGAGGGGGCGCAGGTCTTCAAGAATTATGCGGGGACAGCACCTGGTATTGCCCTGGAGCAGGGCGGCAGACTGATTGTTAATCTGCCGGGGCCACCCTATGAGATGAAGGACATGTTTGAACGCAGCCTTAAGCCGTTCCTGAAAGAAAAATATGGGTTCCAGGCGGTGATTGTCTCACGTGTGTTGAATACCTTTGGCCTGGGCGAGTCTTCTTTGGAGACGAAGATCAAAGATCTGATTCTTGCACAGCAGAATCCAACCCTTGCGTTGCTGGTGCGTCCAGCTGGGGTTATTCTGCGGATCACGGCCAAAGCAGCGGACCGGGGGACGGCAGAGCAGCTTATCGCTGGGATGGAAAAGGAGATCCGGTCCCGTGTCGGTGAGTATATCTATGCTGCGGATGATGAGGATATGGAGACCGTTGTCGGGCAGGCTCTGCTGGCAAAGAATCAGACCATTGCCTGTGCGGAATCTTGTACTGGCGGTCTGTTGACCAGTCGTCTCACGGATGTTCCGGGCAGCTCGGCGTATGTGATGGGATCGGTCGTGTCCTACACGAATGAAGTCAAGGTGGATTTTGTCGGTGTAGAAAAGAAAACTCTGGCTGCGCATGGTGCCGTATCAAAAGAGACTGCCTGCCAGATGGCTGAGGGAATCCGCAAAGTGATGCATACGGATTTCGGCATTGGTATTACTGGCATTGCTGGTCCGGATGGTGGAACCTCGGAGAAGCCGGTCGGGCTGGTGTATATTGCCGTTGCTGGTCCGGATCATACCGAGATGAAAAAGAATCGGTTCACGGGGACGCGGAAGCAGGTCAAATTCCAGACGACGCAGACGGCGCTGGATATGCTGCGTCGTCTGCTGGCCGAGTAAGGGCTGGTTCTGCCTGCACTTGGAGTAGTATAATTAAGGCGGCACAGGCGGGGCTTGTGGTATAATAAAGCCAGTGCAATTGGTAAAGAAAAGGAGAGCTGTTTGATGAAGAAGATCTATAAGATGCTCGGAAGTATGCTGCTGGCTGGCGGGATCGGGCTTAGTATGACATCGGCCGGCGAGGCAGCTGTAGGGGCACAGGCGCAGGCTGTGTCGACGGCAGCACCTATTCTTGGTGGCTGGACGGTGACTGAGGGAACTACCAGGATTGACCGGCATACGCGTAAAGTATTTTTGCAGGCTTTGGATGGACTGACTGGTTGTGACTACGAGTCTGTTGCTCTGTTGGGGAGACAGGTGGTTGCTGGTACGAATTATTGCCTGCTTTGCCGGTTGACTCCGGTAGTGCCGAATGCCAAAGCCCATTGGGGGCTGGTCTATATTTATGAGGACTTGCAAGGGAAGGCGAAGCTGACCCATGTTGAGGATCTGGAGCTGGGACAGACGAAATGTTTACCGGAAAAGAGGTGATCCGAATCAATGCGGATTTATGTAGATGCTGATGCCTGTCCGGTTGTACATGAGACGGAGCAGCTGGCGAAACGGCATGAGCTGCCGGTTACGCTGCTCTGTGATACGAATCATATCCTGACTTCGGATTACAGCGAGGTACGCATAATCGGGGCCGGGGCCGATGCTGTCGATCTGGCGCTGATCAATCTTTGTCATCCGGGGGATATCGTCGTGACGCAGGACTATGGCGTGGCAGCGCTGGCGCTGGGCAAGAGGGCTTATGCCATCCACCAGAATGGCTGGGAGTACACCGCTGAGAATATTGACCGCCTGCTGATGGAGCGGCACCTGGCCAAGAAAGCGCGGCGTTCCAAACAAAAGGTTCATTTGCGCGGCCCTGCCAAACGGACGGCGGAAGATGATGAGAGGTTCAAGGATGGTCTCGAACGACTGCTGGTTCAGGCTGCTGGAAATCAGCAGGGATGAAATCCAATTGTTCTGTGCTTTGAAAGGAGCTGCCGCAAATGAAATGTGACTGCGCAAATTGTACGACGCATGCGTGCTATACGAAAGGGGTCAATTGTACAGGCGTTGATCCGCTGGAGGTGCTCGATGCCTATACGGATCAGGAGAAGGAGATCATGCAGGCGGCAGCCTATGTGGAAGGGACCTTCTATAGCAACATTACCCGTCTGCAGGAGACTGCTGAGTTTGCCAGAGCAATGGGGTATAAGAAACTGGGTATGGCATTCTGTATTGGACTCAATGCAGAGGCGCGCTATATTGCCAGATTCTATAAACAGGAAGGATTCGAGTTCTATAGTGTCTGCTGTAAGAACTGCAGTATTGCGAAGAAAGAACTGGGACTCAGGCAGGTCAAGCCGGAACTGGATCATGAGGCGATGTGCAATCCGAAAATGCAGGCCCGTTTCCTTGCTGAACAGGGAACCGAGCTCTATATTTCCTGTGGGCTTTGTGTCGGACATGATGCTATTTTCAACAAAAACTGTCCGGGACCGGTGACGACGCTGGTGGTGAAGGACCGCTTGCTGGCGCATAATCCGCTCGGGGCAATCTATTCACGCTACTGGAAGCGTAAGCTCCGCATTATGGATGAAGGCGAAGTTTGATAAAATAAATATTGATATTCATCTATGTATATGCTAAAGTATAGATATAGATGAATATCAATGTGAGGTGAGATGGATGACGGATGAAGAAGCTGCGTTGATCTGCAAAACGATTGGGGATCGACACCGGTTGCAGATCATTCAATTATTGACGCAGGGAGAACGCTGCGCCTGTGACATTTTGGAACGTTTTTCGATTACGCAGCCAACCTTGTCACACCATATGAAAATCTTATGTGCAATCCAGCTGGTTGAGGTAAGAAGAGACGGTAAATGGTGTCGTTATTCGCTGAATTGTAAAAAAATCAGGGAGTTCAACGAATATATTGGCACTCTGGCCTGCTGTTGAGGATACTTCCTGCTACGGGCAGGAAGACTTTACCTTTATACATTGATGAACATAAATGCGATAAATTCATGATATGAGCTGGAGGGAGATTTTATGGTTTGGGATTTTATCCAGAATCAGGTTCTGGGGATGAAATGGCTGGATGCCTTAGTAGCGCAGCTATTGACTATGGCAGGCGTAGATATACAGACTTCCCTTGGTGGCAGCCTGAACTTCTTTTTTTATGATGTCATCAAGATCACGGTGCTGCTGTGTATCCTGATTTTTGCCATTTCGTATATTCAGAGCTATTTTCCACCCGAGCGCAGCCGGAAAATCATGGGGCGTTTCCGTGGCATTGGTGCAAATATTATGGGAGCCTTACTCGGGACGGTCACACCGTTTTGCTCCTGTTCGTCGATTCCTATTTTTATGGGGTTCACCAGTGCCGGCCTGCCTCTTGGGGTTACTTTTTCATTCCTGATTTCGTCACCGATGGTTGATCTGGGGAGTCTGGTCATTCTCATGAGCATCTTCGGGGCCAAGGTCGCCGTCGCTTATGTTGTTGTTGGACTCGTGATTGCCGTGGCTGGTGGTACTGTGATTGAGAAGCTCGGTATGGAGCGTTATATTGCAGATTTTGTCCGTCAGGCAGCTAATGGCACCGAACTGGATACACCTGAACTTACGGTCAGTGATCGTCTGTCCTATGCCAGCGATCAGGTGGTGCAGACGTTCCGAAAGGTTTTTCTTTATATCCTTGTTGGCGTTGGTATCGGTGCTTTGATTCATAACTGGATTCCTGCGGACTGGATCGAGGGGGCGTTTGGCAAGGGAAATCCGTTTGGCGTGCTGCTGGTAACGGTCATTGGTATTCCTATGTATGGCGACATCTTTGGTACAATACCAATTGCCGAGGCTTTGCTGTACAAGGGGGCAGATCTTGGTACGGTTCTTTCTTTCATGATGGCGGTGACGACACTGAGTCTTCCGTCGATGATCATGCTGAGCAAGGTCGTGCAGGCACCGCTGCTGCGGACTTTTGTTGCTGTGTGTACGATCGGGATTATCCTGGTCGGTTATTTGTTTAATCTTTTGCAGGGCTGGTTTATCTGAATTTGACAGGAGGACTTCGTCATGGGGTTATTTGGTTTCAGCAGGAAAAAAGATGCATCGTCGTGTAAATGGGAGTGTAATCCGGCTCCTGCGGCAGAGCAGGAAGCGGCAATTAAAGTGTTGGGATCGGGCTGTGACAAATGCCGTGCGTTGGAAAAGTCCACGCTTGAGGCGCTCAAGGAATTGGGGCGGGAGCCGCGGGTCGAGCACGTGACGGATTTTGCGGAGATTGCGAAATACGGTGTCATGCAGACGCCTGCCCTGGTGGCAGATGGCAAGGTCATTTCTTATGGCAAGGTATTATCCAAAGCAGAGGTTGTAGAACTCTTAAAGAGGTAGTTGTATGCGGAAATATCTATATGCGCTGGCATTGGCATTGCTGGCAACCGGGGTTTGGCGCGGAGATGAGCAGCTGGTCTGGCAAAAGGCCGTGCGTATCTGCCTGGAGTGCATCGGCCTTGGCTGAGCGGAGCGTCATACAGGCGCTGAGTGCAATTGTCTGCAATAGCAATCTGGCGGGATTCCTTTCCGGCCGGATTTATCAGGGTGAATGGAAGTCTGTCTGCCTGCCGGGCCTCAACTGCTATTCCTGCCCAGGGGCAATTGGGGCTTGCCCTATTGGTTCATTACAGAGTTTTTTTAGTGGGACGGTGCTGCGGTTCCCTTTCTATGTGTTAGGGTGGCTGCTGCTGCTGGGGCTGGTGTTTGGCCGCTGGATTTGCGGCTGGCTCTGCCCGTTTGGGTGGCTGCAGGATATCTTGTACCGGGTACCGCTGCCTAAATATGGCAAGACGCAGCTGACTTATCGGTTGAGCCGGATCAAGAGGATTTGGGCGGTTCTGTTCGTTGTTATGCTGCCGCTTGGACTTTGGCTGGTATCCGGTATTGGGGAGCCGGCATTTTGTGAATATTTATGTCCCGCTGGGACGCTGGAGGCAGCAGTTCCGCTGCTGCTGGTGAATGATTCATTGCGTCAGGCGGCAGGATGGCTGACGGTTTGGAAGTTTGCGGTGCTGGCGGTATTCCTGCTGGCAATGCTGGTCATTTATCGGCCGTTCTGCCGATTTCTGTGCCCGCTTGGTGCATGGTATGGTCTGTTCAACCAGCAGTCGCTTTTTGGGGTGCGGGTGGATGTTGGGCGTTGTACGGCCTGTGGACATTGTGCGCAGGTCTGTCGGATGGACGTCCGTCTGGCAGGTGATTCGGAATGCATTTCCTGTGGTGATTGTGTGTCATCCTGTCCGGAAAAAGCCATTGCTTTTCGTGGGCTTAAAAAGAATAAAGCTGATTTAGTGGAGGCGAAGAAATGAAGAAACGCATGGTATTACTTAGTATGGCATTAGGGGCACTGCTGCTGGCTGGCGGGTGTGGCACAGATGCTGTATCGTCTGGAAGCAGTCAGTCCTCATCAGCAGGCACGTCGTCCTCGTCATCTGCGGCGCCGGCAGCCGCTGCTGTCGAAAAGAGCAGCAGTCTGGCACCCGATGTGCGCCTGAAGGGGCTGGATGGACAGGCGCGGATGCTGTCGGATCTTTATAAGGATAAGCCATTGTATGTGAATTTCTGGGCCTCCTGGTGTCCGCCTTGTGTCAAGGAACTGCCGCATATCGAGAGCCTTTACCAAAAATATGGGGATAGGGTTGCCTTTGCTGCGGTGTCTGTTGATGAACATAGTGAGGATGCGCAGGCATTGGCTCAAAAGAGCGGACTGACCCTGCCAGTCTATACCGGAAATAATGCGGAATTGAGCCGGAACTACGGACTGGATGCCATTCCGGTATCGCTGCTTATTGGTAGGGACGGCAAGATCCTGGCCAAAACGGTTGGTGGTATGACAGAAAAACAGCTGGAGGCTTTTTTGCAGCCAGCCTTGAAATAAAGAAAGCAGGAAAAGTGGTATGCAAGTTTACTTGAATGATATGTTGTATGCATTGTCATATGCGTTGGATTGCGTGGAAGCTGAGTTCGTCGGGGTGAAATCGTATCATTCAGCCCGCGTGGCTTATCTTTGCGTACGGGTTGGCGAAACCTATGGCATGGCTCCGGACGCGCTGCTAAGGCTGGCTGCTGCGGCGGTCATCCATGATAGTGCCCTGACTGAATACAAAGGGGCCAGCAAGACCAGTGGTGTGAGGCCGGAAGTTCGGGATAGCTCGCCTAATTCTTTGCGCGGACATTGTGAGCTGGGCGAGCGTAATGCATCCATCCTGCCGTTTTATGAGGATATCCGGGGGGCTGTACTGTATCATCATGAGCGGGCTGATGGTACGGGGGCTTTTAGGAAAAAAGCAGATGATACCCCGCTGCTGGCCCAGCTGATTCATCTGGGAGATCAGCTCGACAATCAGTTCCCGTTAGATTTCGTAGATGAGACCAAGTACGCGCGCATGAGTGCCTATCTTGAACGCGAGTCTGGCCGGTTGTTCAGCCCTGAGCTGGTGCAGCGGTTCAAGGAGATGTTCCCAGTGCCGATGGGAGCAGAGCTGGAAGGGGAGCAAGCCGGAGATGTGCTGCGGTCAGCTTTGCCACAGTTGCCGCTGGAGTATGATGCAGCACAGATTCAGGCACTGGCAGCCGTATTTGCCAGGATCATCGACTATAAATCTCATGTTACCTGCATGCATTCGCGTGGTATTGCCGAGAAGTCCGGTCAGCTCGGTGCCTTTCTGGGGATGGAGACCGAAAAATGTACGAAACTCTATCTGGCCGGAGCACTTCATGATATAGGCAAGATGGCTATTCCCACTGAAATTCTTGAGAAGCCGGATAAGCTGACAAAAGACGAGTTCGAAGTGATGAAGACGCATGCAAAAATTTCCTGGGATATCCTGCAAAAGATGAATGGGCTGGAGGATGTTGCCGAATGGGCTGCTTTTCATCATGAGAAACTCAATGGCGCCGGTTATCCATTCGGCTACACGGCAGAGCGGCTGAGCCGGGAAGACCGGATACTGGCCTGTATGGATATTTATCAGGCACTGACTGAAAGCCGTTCGTACAAAAAGGGCTTTTCTCATGAAAAGTCAATCGGTATTATGCGTGAAATGGTCGCTGGTGGCTTTATTGATGCAGATATTACAGCAGCAATCGATGAATGTTTCTGCATGGGGGTTCAGCACTAAGGAGAGGAAGATGTTGTTTTGGCAGGGAGAAAAGAATTGCCGGCCTGCCCAGTGGAAACGACGCTGCTTTTGATCAGTGACCGCTGGAAGGTCCTTATCCTGAGGGATCTGCTATCCAGGACGAAACGGTTTGGCGAATTGAAGCGAAGTTTGGGGACTATTTCCCAGAAAGTCCTGACCAGCAATCTCCGCTCAATGGAGGTGGATGGACTTTTGACGCGTGAGGTTTATCCAGAGGTACCGCCACGGGTAGAATATACGCTGACGGATCTGGGACAAAGTCTGAAGCCCCTGCTGGATGCTATGTGCCGCTGGGGGGAGGACTATCAGGCTTTGATCAAGGATAGTGAAAAGAGTGCCATGGTTTCCTGCCGGTAACCATGGCACTTTTAAGTGCCTGCTTATCAGGGCCGCAACGGAGTGCTATGATATAATTATGTTTAGGAGGTGAATAAACTTAGATGTCTAATGAAAAAACGATTGAGCCGCGCAATCTGATTGCCCTTATGAGCCGGATTACCGAGCATACGAACCGGATGATCGTGGAAGAGCTGAACGCCCATGGAATCGTGGGCATCGTGCCATCGCATGGTGGCATACTGACCCGCTTGTTCACGGGGCGGCAGTATACGATGCAGGAAATGGCGGCGGCCATTCACCGCACGAGGCCGACACTGACAGTACTTGTCCGGAAGCTGGAAGCACAAGGTTATGTCCGCCGGCAAAAAAGTGAGGCCGATTCCCGGGTGACGTTCCTGCGTATTACGGCGAAAGGCCGGGCCCTTGAACCTGTATTCAAGGAAATATCAGATCGGATGAATGCCCTTGTCTACCGTGGGCTGTCAGAGGATGAGGCGCAGCACATGGCTGGACGGCTGCGTCAGATGCTCGAGCAACTGACCGGGGGCAGCTGAAAATGGCACAAGCGTAAAGGTGCGGGCAGAGAGAAGGTTAGATGTCTAAATAATAAGTCAACCCTGGCCGATAAGAATGTTTCATGGATTTTGTGAAGGGGAAAACCAGTATGAAAAAAGAAGAGTTTATGTCGTATTTGCCGAATTATTCCTTTGGTATTCTGTCAACCATTGCTGAGGATGGCCGCCCGGAAGGACGGGGCTGGGAGTTCCAGTATGAGGAGAATGGCCGGTTTTACTTTGGAACGGCGAATACGAAAGCCGTTTATCAGCAGCTGCTGGCCCGGCCGAAAGCAGCGTTTACCAGTATGGAGCCGCAGGGCAAGTATACCGTCCGCATGTGCAGAAAATGTATCAGAGCGTAGAGAATCCGGCCTTTGAGATCCTTTATCTGGATCATTGCAACTGCAAGCTCGCGAAAGGTTTCAATCCGACTGAAGTCGTCGAATAAATGTTTCCAGGTACGATCAATCGCACAAAGAACTTCCCGCAAGTTCCCTCAGAAGAGGTGGGTTTGTGGGAAGTTCTTTATACCATCGGAGACAGCTTTGTTTGTAGGACATCTTTTTCTTGACTTGGAGCGGGCTCTATGTTGTATGATGAATAAGTATATGTGTATAAAGGAAGGGGCATGAAACATGGGCTATTTAGGTGAGGATATAAAGAAACTGGGATTCGGGCTGATGCGGCTGCCGAAGAAGGATGAGCAGATCGATATTGAACAGACGAAAGAAATGGTTGATCTGTTTATGGAGGCAGGTTTTACGTATTTTGATACGGCCTGGGCGTATGCGGGCAGCGAGGATGCAATCCGTCAGGCGCTGGTTGAGCGTTATCCGCGTGAGAGTTTCCAGCTGGCCACTAAGAATGCGGCCTGGATCAAATGCAAGACACGGGAAGATGCCATGGAACAGTTCGATGTTTCATTGAAGCAGACCGGTGCTGGTTATTTTGATTTCTATCTGCTGCACAATCTTGGGGATGCCCGCACCAAGATTTTTGATGGTTTCGATATGTGGAACTGGATCATTGAGAAGAAGGCTGAAGGCAAGATCAAGCATATCGGTTTTTCCTTCCATTCCACGCCAGAGCAGCTCGAAGAGATTTTGAAGGCGCATCCGGAGATGGAATTCGTCCAGCTTCAGATCAACTATGCAGATTGGGATAATCCTTCAATCCAGTCCAGAGCTAACTACGAAATGGCCCGTAAATATGGCAAGTCAGTCATCATCATGGAGCCGGTCAAGGGTGGTAATCTTGCTACTCCGCCAGCGTCTGTACAGCAGATATTCAAAGCGGCTGAGCCGGAGTCATCAGTTGCCTCCTGGGCCATCCGCTTTGCGGCAAATCTGGATGGACTGATCACGGTCCTGTCTGGTATGAGCAGTGTGGAACAGATGAAAGATAATCTTTCGTATATGAAGGATTTTAACGGCTTGACACCTGAGCAGCTGACGACGATCAAAGCGGCACAGGAAGCCCTGGATCGTATTCCGCTGATTCCGTGTACCAACTGCAACTACTGTGCCAAGGTCTGTCCCAAGAATATCGGTATCTCGGCATCGTTCAATGCGATGAATTTGTATACGCTCTACAATAATCAAGCGAGTGCAAAGCAGCAGATCATGTTTAACGTTACCAGAGCAGGCAAGCTGCCTGCCGACCAGTGCGTGAAATGTGGTAAATGTGAAAAGGTATGCCCGCAGCATATCCAGATTCGTGATGAACTGGAAAAAGTTGCGCAGGCATTGTAATTTTTCTATAAAAGATTGATGTGAGGCAGCAATAGCTGTGCTTGTTGCCTGTGGGGCGTAAGTTGCAGCTAGTAAAGAGGGGATAGGTTTCAGCTTTTTGATGAACGCTGGAAAAGGCTGAACGATGACGGTATAATGACATATAGTGAGTTGAAAGGAAGCGGATAACCATATGTTTGCCGTTATTGTAAATACGATCGCTATTCTTGTTGGCTGCTCCATTGGACTGCTTCTGCGCAAGGGAATTCCAGAGACGATGTCAGATGCACTGATGAAGGGGTTGGGGCTCTGTACGGTCGTTATTGGTATTCAGGGGGCTGTGCGGGAGCAGGATATTCTGCTGCTGATTCTGGCGGTTATTGGGGGAATATTCATTGGGGAGGCCATCGATCTGGATGGAACGGTGAACCGGCTGGCTGGGCAGTTTCTCGCAAAGTTTCGGCAGACTGGTAATGCTTCGAGAATCGTGGAAGCATTCGTAACGTCCTGTCTTATCATGAATGTTGGAGCAATGGTCATCGTCGGTTCATTGAATGCCGGCCTGAGCCATGACTATGCGATGCTGTATACCAAGTCTCTACTGGATTTCATCTCAGGGATTATGATGGGAGCAACACTTGGTATTGGCGTGATGGGATCAGCAGCTTTTACGCTGATATTTCAGGGAGCGATCGTGCTTTTGGCAGATTATCTGGCACCCTTTCTTACGGAGGGTCTGGTGGCTGAGATCAATACCACGGGCTGTCTGATGATACTGGCTATCGGGCTGAATATGCTGGAAATGACAAAACTGCGTGTTATCAACTATCTGCCCAGTCTGCTCATCGTACCAATCCTGCTCGTGCTGGAGACGTTGTTTTGAGTAACAAAATGCAGGTTTATTTATGTGGTCTCTGTATGGGATGGAGACTGGATCACTATTTTAGTACAGGCGATGAATTTTTTCAGAGCAGGGGAGGCTTTTGCTAAAGAGGGCAGAGCAATACCCAGGGTAATATATTGTGGTGGATTGAGCGGCAGGGTCACGACAGAACCCTGCCAATTTTTGTCATAAGAGCATTGTTTACGCTGATGCCAAGTCCGGCCGCGACCATAGAATAGGCAGTGTAGTTGTCACTGGTCGTGAAGCGGACATCCGGGGTGAGCTGGTAGGTGTGCAGCAGCCGCTCCAGATCGGTATTTTGCTCGGGCAAAATTTGGATGAACGGACTGTTATTCAATGATTCTAATGGAAAGCAGCCTGCATCAGCCAGAGGGTGACCTTTCGGAAGCCAGACTACGAGCTCATCACGCTGCAGGGGAATCCAATCACATTGTCCCTGGTATTCGCTGAAAAAACAGCAGTCAATAGTATGATCGGCCAACTGCTGACGCAGGTCATTGTTTCCGGCTTCACATAAGTCAATCTGAATGCCAGGCCAGTTTGTCTGGAAACGTTGGATGATTTGTGGAAGCCAACTGGCAGATATGCTGTAATAGGTGCCAATGCTGAGGTGGCCGCTGCTGAGGCCACGTATATCGGCACAGAGCTGGTCCAGTTGTTCCTGACATTGGACGAGTTCATGGAAGAGTGGCAGCAGAGAGCGTCCCTCGCGGGTAAGCTGGACACCACTGGTACTGCGCGTAAATAAAGGGAAGCCGGTTTCTTTTTCCATGGCCTTTGCCATACGGTTGATGCCAGATGGTGTGTATCCGAGTTGTTCGGCCGCCTGAGAGAAACTGCCGGTCTCGATAATTTTTAATAAGGCACGACTTTTTTCTGTATCCATGCGTAGTTGTCTCCTTTTTTTGATGTGTGCATTCATCACAGCATGTGTGATTTATTTTCGCTTTTTGCATAACTAATTACATAGTATACTGGGAATCAATGAATTACAAGCGAGGAGAATCTGCTGAGGACAGTGGCTTATTTGATTTTATTCTTTTATGAGAACCAGCAGGAAAAAGGAGGCTCGAGGCAGGGAATTATCGTGGGGATAGCGAAAATAATAATGGTTGAGCAGCAGAAATGATAGGAGATATTTTGATATGAGCAGGAAAATATTTGAAGAAGATGTGATGTGTCAGACATGTAAAGCCATTGTAGAGGCCTGTGAGCCATTTAAGGATGGCTTTGGTATCGTACTGGACCAGACGGTATTTTTCCCGGAAGGCGGCGGACAGCTTAGTGATAGCGGTTGGCTGATCGTCGGTGAGCAGCGGATTCCCGTGTCACATGTGCATATACAGGATGAGGTCATCGTGCATGAAACGGCCGAGGCAATTCCGGCTGGTACGGAGGTCGAGGCGCTGCTGGACTGGCCGGTACGGTTCGATCATATGCAGCAGCATTGTGGCGAGCATCTGCTGTCGTATGCGTTCTGGAAGCTGTTTCAGGCCGACAATGTGGGATTCCATATGAATCCGGAGCTGGTGACCATTGATCTGAATAAAGAGGTGACCGCGGATGAGGTGCGTCAGGCTGAAGATATGGTCAACCAGCAGATTCAGGAGGATCGGCCTATTCATGCCGAATGGATGGACCATACCGAGGCGGCGAAGCTCACGCTGCGGAAATTCAATGAAAAGATCACTGGGCCGCTGCGTATCGTGAGCGTGGAAGGCAGTGATGTCTGCACCTGCTGTGGCACGCATCCGCCAACGACAGGTATGGTGGGGCTGGTCAAGGTGCTTAAAGTAGAAAAGCATAAGGACGGCTCGCGGATATCGTTTTTGTGCGGGCGGCTGGCGCAGCAGGTCATCAGCCAGCGGCTGGATGCACTCGGAGCGGCAGCCCGATCGCTCTCTATCCGGGAGGAAGAGATCGGGGATGGCGTAGACCGCCTGAGTGAAGAAATCCGGCAGCTGAAGGAGAAACTGCATGAAAGAAATCAGCAGCTTCTTGCAGGCATGGTCAGTAACCTCGTGGCAGATGCCTGCCCGGATGCCGACGGACGAATCCGACTGACGGTCCTGTCTGATGATCTGGAAGCAGAGGAAGCCAAGGAGCTTGCCCGGCGGCTGGCGGAGGTGCAAAAGGCGCGTGCTGTCGTTGCCTATGAAAGCAAGGGCCGCGTGAACTATCTGGTGGCGCTGGGCGAGGGTAATGCGGAAAATGGCAGGGAGCTTCTACAGCAGATCAACACATTGCTGGGAGGTCGTGGTGGTGGACGGCCGGATTTCGGGCAGGGCAGCGCACCTGCACAGCCCGGATGGCAGGACCAACTCCGTAGGTTGCTGGATTGATGCTGTCCGTGGGCAGGGCAGGTCGTTATTATGGAGATGATGATGATGGAACTTCGGCCAATTGGTCGTATTCATAGTGCGTATAAAACATCTGCGGAGGCACCGCGGCAGGGGCGCTGGTCTGATGCGACGGTGCAGCTCGAAATCGATGCGGCGTATGAAGATGGACTGCTGGGGATTGAGAAACACCAGCAGCTTATTGTCCTATATGAGGCTGACCGTGCCGATCGCAAACGGCTGCAGTCTGTTCCTTGCAGTGGAACAGCGAAAACGGGCGTATTTTCCTGCCGCACACCGAACCGGCCTAATCCTATTCTGTTTTGCGTGGCGGAATTAGTCAGCCGTCAGGGCCGGTTCCTGACGGTACGCGGAGTAGAAGCTTTTGACGGTAGTCCGCTGCTGGATATCAAGCCCTATATTGCGGCATTGGATGGCGAAGTCAAAACCGATGCCGCCATGAAGCGATAATGTGCTGCCAGCTCGATATCTTGGGGATACTCGGGCGGGGGGCGGAACCGCTCCAGCAAAATTTGCCATCGCAGCTGGTACAATAGGAGCAGCTGGAGCAGTTTCTGCTGGTGCGGCGGCAGCACTCCCGGCAAATGCAGGTGCCGCAGGAATAGTCTTTCATAGAATTACCTCGTTGAAATAAGTATTATCTCTACTATATCATGGCTGAGTAGACGATGCGGTGTCTGAAGTTACAGCTGGCAAAGGAAGCAGCTTATCATGAGAAAACATAAGTTGTGAAGAAGGAACATTTCTTTGCGGGACACATCGACTGGACGATGTGTCCCATTTTATGTCTGTATATTTTGTGCTGCTGCCAGGTGGTTAAAAAGCCAAAGCTGGTCTGGCGAATTTTAAGTATTGAGTATAGCAGGAAAAAAGAGCATTGTTGTAGAAGTGATATACCTTAAATAACTATATACGAAGTTAGAAGTGATTTCGTAGGAGGGATATCTTTTATGTATCACGTCAATTTGACTATTGGTCTGATCGGGGTTCCGAGAGAGGTCGCCCTGGGGTGGCAGCTTGTTCCTACGGAACCACGCTATACTCATGATTTTTATATAATAGACCGGCCTGATGCAATCCAGCCAGCCGGCCAGCCGCTGATCATCCTTTCGCAGGCATGTATGAAGGATTATCCGTTGATAGCTATTCGACAAAGGATCGGTGCTCAGGGGAAAATAATTCTCTGGGTACAGGACTATGAGATATTGACCGAGGACGATATCAGACAATCGGATGACTGCTGGCCGGCGACCAGAAATCTTGTTGTTTTTCGTTCGTGTTTTGCGAAGTTCTTGCGTCAACTGCGCGAACAGAAAGATGCGTGGCTGGAACATAACTGGCTGCAGACAGTGATAAATATGCTGCCAGATATGATTTGGTTCAAGGACCGTCAGGGGCGGTATATTGAAGTCAACGATGCATTCTGCGAGGCAGTCAATAAGCCGAAGACAGATGTGCGGGGAAAAGATCATTATTACATTTGGGGAATTCCGCGTGAGGTTTATCGGGATTCTGGTTATGTTTGCGTGGAGACGGAAGAAGATGTAATCAAGGCACGGAAGACATGTGTTTTCGATGAGGAGGTTATGGCAGCCAATGGCTTACGTAAGCTCAAGACCTATAAGGCACCCGTCTTTGACGAAGCTGATAACATCATAGGGACGATCGGTATTGCCAGGAATGTGATACAGGAAACTGAAAATGATCGTACCATACACGATCTGGCTTATCGTGACTATCTGACCAACCTGTATAACCGGGCCTATCTGCAGAAAAAAGTGGACGAATATCATGCTGGGCCTGTGGTTATGGTGGTGTTCGATCTGGATTATTTTAAAGAGCTTAATGATACCTATGGACATCAGTCCGGGGATGCTGCCCTTATGGTGGTAGGCGAATTGATGCAGCAGGAGTTTTCTGAAGCCTTTAATGTCCGCCATGGTGGCGATGAGTTCCTGACGGTGTTTTTTGGCACGAATGATGTAAAGCAGGTTATGTCCCGGGTAAAGGACTTCCTTAACCGGCTGGAAGGTTATTTTGCCATGGATAAGGTATTCGGGCGCTTGACGGTCAGTGCCGGGATGCATAGCCAGAACATTACCGGCGGATCGATTGACTTATTGTTTGCTGCTTGTGACAAGGCTCTTTATGTAGCTAAGCTGCATGGTCGAAATCGGATTGTTCAATATGAAGAAATCGGCCAGTTGATCAAGCATGAATCACAGGTACAGTTCGGTAACCGGAGTGAAACCGAGATGATGTTGCAGGAAGAGCTGATTCTGTTGAATCAGGCACAGTTTAGTCAAAATAAGGACTCTGGATTTGGATCGGCAATACTGATCGCCCTGGATCGAATGTCTGCTATAGAAAAAGACTATGGGAAGGGTACAGGTATTCAGGTCGTCGATGGATTTGCAGATATTATCAATGTATGTATCCGTGGCAGTGATAAACTGGGCCGCTGGGATCAGGATACCTTTATGGCGGTATTGCCAGGGGCGACAACGGATGTGGCAATACGTGTCGTGGAACGAATCCGCCGCCGCCTCAAGGAGTGGGAGATCCTGCCTGATGCACAGCGGATTACGGTCAGCTGCAGCCTGGCCGCGTTCAGGGCTGATGAGTCCTATCGGGCTATTTGTGATCGCTTACAGACTACCCTGAAGGAAATCCAGCAGGATGGATACAATCAGACCTGTCTGGCAAAATAAGAAGGATGGAAAAAATAACTTGACATTTTCGCTAGTTTTGTTAAACTATTTGTGAACTTAACAGATAGATACCTTTCGTTCTATCGTTGCATTACAGGCCTGATACGGATTGGATTCCGTGAAAAGCTCATCGGACAGGGCTGGCCGTTGCCGGCGTGGCGGATGCCACATATTGATCGAGTTAAAAGCTCAATTTTATAAGTTGGTTACTTCATAACCACGTGCGGATGCACACCACTTGTGAAACGTTCAATAGAGCAGGCCAGTATATGCGGGTAGACGTAACGGTATTACCAAGAATACAAGTCATTTTCTGAGGACCTTCACGAGCAGTGCTGCAGCTACGCGGTACTGCTTTTTTTGTATTTGAATTGTAGTGGGTATTGTATAAGGAGGCGATCTGCGGAAAATGAATTTGAAAAATCAAAAGCGTGCGCCCATCTATGAAGCGTTGGAACGTTTCCGGCGGCAGCATGTTGTTCCATTCGATGTTCCTGGTCATAAAAGAGGACGGGGAAACCCGGAACTGGTGGATTTTCTGGGGCAGCGATGTGTCGGCATTGATGTGAACTCGATGAAGCCGCTGGATAATCTCTGCCATCCGGTCTCTATCATCAAAGAGGCGGAGGAACTGGCTGCTGATGCCTTTGGTGCCGCACATTCATTTCTGATGGTCGGCGGTACCACTTCGGCCGTTCAGGCGATGGTCCTTTCCTGCTGCAAAGCTGGCGATAAGATCATCCTGCCGCGCAATGTCCATAAGAGCGCGATCAACGCACTCGTGCTTTGCGGTGCAGTACCCGTCTATATCGATCCGAAGGTGGATGTGAAGCTCGGTATCCCTCTGGGCATGGAAATGGCCGATGTCGAGAAAGCGATGAAGGAAAATCCGGATGCCAAGGCCGTATTGATCAACAATCCTACTTACTATGGAATCTGCTCGGATCTGCGTTCCCTTGTGAAACTGGCCCATGCGCATCAAATGCTGGCGCTGGTTGATGAGGCGCATGGCACGCATTTCTATTTTCATGAGGACCTGCCCTGTTCGGGGATGGAAGCTGGCGCCGATATGGCATCTATCTCGATGCATAAGTCTGGCGGCAGCCTCACGCAGAGTTCGCTGCTGCTGCTCGGGCCGCAGATGAATGCTGGCTATGTGGGCCAGATCATCAATCTGAGCCAGACGACGAGTGCGTCATATCTGCTGATGTCGAGTCTCGATCTCAGCCGCCGGAATCTGGCACTGCGCGGACGCAGTTCGTTTGCCAAGGTGGCGGAGATGGCTCAGTATGCCCGGGAGGAGATCAATGAGATTGGCGGCTACTATGCCTATGGGCGGGAGCTGATCAATGGCGGCAGTGTCTATGACTTCGATGTCACGAAACTGGCGGTCCATACGCAGAGCATTGGTCTGGCTGGTATCGAGGTTTATGATCTTTTGCGGGATGAGTATGATATCCAGATCGAGTTTGGTGATATCAACAATATTCTCGCCTATATCTCGATCGGCGATCATATCCAGGATATTGAACGGCTGGTGGGGGCACTGGCAGACATCCGCCGTCTGTATGAGCAGCCGGAAAAAGAGCTGTTCTCGGCTGAATACATTACGCCAATGGTTGTGACTACGCCGCAGAAGGCGTTCTATGCGGAGAAAGAGGCGATGCCCATCCGTCAGTGCGCGGGCCGCATCTGCAGCGAGTTCGTCATGTGTTATCCGCCGGGGATTCCAATTCTGGCTCCCGGCGAGATCATCACAGAGGATATCATCGACTACATTCAGTATGCACAGGAAAAAGGCTGCTCGATGCAGGGGCCGGAGAGCTCCGATATATCGACGCTGAACGTATTGAAAGAAGGGACATACTGAGATGGAATTCTGGTTTGAAGAACTACATACCGATAATGTGAAGATGTCCATTCGCGTCGATAAGCAGCTGTTTTCCGCTCAGAGCGACTATCAGCAGATCGATGTATTCCATTCGCCGGAGTTTGGACGCTTTCTTTGCTCGAATGGCAGTGTTATTTTCTCAGAGGCGGATGAGTTCGTCTATGATGAGATGATCGTCCATGTGCCGATGGCCGTGCATCCCCATGTGAAGCGCGTGCTGGTGATTGGCGGCGGTGATGGTGGTGTGGCGCGTGAGCTCTCCTACTATGATGAAATCGAATCGATCGATGTAGTAGAGGAAGATCCGTTGTTTATTGAGGCCTGCAGGGAATGGTTCCCGGACAACGCTTGTGGTCTGGATGATCCGCGCGTGACCATCTCCCATGCGAATGGCCTGCGTTTCCTGCGTTCCCGTCAGGACTACTACGACCTGATCATCAACGATTGTACAGATCCGCTGGGCCATACGGCAGGCATGTTCACGAAGGAATTCTATGGCAACTGCTACCGGGCCCTGAAGGATGATGGCATTATGGTCTATCAGCATGGCAGCCCGTTCTTTGACGAAGACGAGGAATCCTGCCGGGCGATGCACCGCAAGGCGTTCCGCAGCTTCCCCATCAGCCGGGTCTACCAGGCCCACATTCCTACCTGCCCCGCAGGGTACTGGTTGTTCGGCTTTGCCTCGAAGACTTTTCACCCGTTGAAGGATCTCAATGAAGATCGTTGGAACGAACGGCATATCAAAACATGGTACTATACGACGCATCTTCACCGTGGAGCATTCATGCTGCCACGTTATGTAGAGGATTTACTGACAGAGGAGGAAACAAGATCATGAGTAAATTATTGGTTATCGGCTGCGGCGGCGTAGCAGCGGTTGCAATCCAGAAATGCTGCCAGAACAGCAAAGTATTTACGGAACTGTGCCTTGCGAGCCGCACGAAATCGAAGTGTGATGAGCTGAAAGAGAAATTAGCCGGCAAGACGTCAACCGTGATTACGACAGCACAGGTGGATGCGGACTCGGTAGAAGCGGTCAAGGCTCTCATCGAATCCTATCAGCCGGATGCAGTTCTCAATGTTGCTCTCCCGTATCAGGACCTCACGATCATGGATGCCTGCCTGGCTTGTGGCGTACATTATATCGATACGGCCAACTATGAGCCAGAGGATACGGAAGATCCGAAATGGCGCGCCATTTATGAGAAACGCTGCAAGGAGCTGGGCTTCTCGGCTTATTTTGATTATTCCTGGCAGTGGAACTATGATCAGAAATTCAAAGAGGCCGGACTTACGGCGTTGCTGGGCACGGGCTTTGACCCGGGCGTTACCAGCGTGTTTTCGGCGTATGCCCTCAAACACTACTTTGACCGTATCGATACAATCGATATTCTCGATTGCAACGGTGGCGATCATGGCTATCCATTTGCGACCAATTTCAACCCGGAGATCAATCTGCGCGAAGTCAGCGCCCCGGGCAGCTATTGGGAGAACGGGCACTGGGTAGAGACGGAGCCGATGGCGATCAAACGGGAATATGATTTTCCGCAGGTCGGCCAGAAGGATATGTATCTGCTGCATCATGAGGAGATTGAGGCGCTGGCCCGCAATATCCCAGGCGTGAAGCGCATCCGTTTCTTTATGACGTTCGGGCAGAGCTATCTGACGCATATGAAGTGTCTGGAGAATGTTGGTATGCTATCGACTACGCCAATCGATTTCAATGGGCAGGAAATTGTGCCAATCCAGTTCCTTAAGGCGCTGCTGCCGGACCCGGCTTCGCTCGGCCCAAGGACGGTTGGCAAGACCAATATCGGTTGTATTTTCAGGGGCGTGAAGGATGGCAAGGAAAAGACCATCTATATTTACAATGTCTGCGACCATCAGGAGTGCTACAAGGAACTGGGCAGTCAGGCAATCAGCTATACGACGGGCGTTCCGGCTATGATCGGTACGGCACTCGTGATCAGCGGTATCTGGAACAAGCGTGGTACCCTGACGACGGATGAGTTTGATCCGGACCCGTACATGGATATGCTCACGCAGTACGGTCTGCCATGGGTAGTCGAAGAAAATCCGGTTGTGGTGGACTAAGATGGTGATGAAACCATTACACACACCATGTTATGTGGTAGATGAAGCAAAACTGGAGGCCAATCTGCAGATTCTGGCTGGGGTGGAGCAGCGTACCGGCTGCCATATCCTGCTGGCGCAGAAGGCATTTTCTATGTTCCGTGTTTATCCGCTGATCCGTCAGTATCTGTCGGGAACAACGGCCAGCGGTCTTTATGAGGCCCGGCTTGGAGCTGAGGAAATGGGCGGGCAGACACATGTATTCTGTCCCGCCTATACGACGGCTGAGATGGAAGAACTGTGCCTGATCTGCGATCATATCAGCTTTAATTCCCTGCGGCAGCTGGAGCTGCATCGGCCAGTATGGCAGCAGGCTGGGGTCAGCACGGGGCTGCGTATTAATCCCGAGTATTCAACGCAGGAAGGCCATGAAATCTACGATCCCTGTGCGCCGGGGTCCCGTCTGGGTATCCTGCGCCGGGATCTGCCGGAACATCTGCCTGCTGGTGTCGAGGGCATCCATTTTCATACGCTTTGTGAGCAAGGGGCTGAGCCGATGGCAGAGACCGTGGCGGCTGTTGAGGCTGCTTTCGGGCAGCTGCTGCATGAGGCGAAGTGGGTCAATCTGGGCGGCGGCCATCATATCACGAAGCCGGGCTATGATCTGGCACTGCTGGAAAAGACCATCCATCATCTGCAGGATACGTATGAGGTAGAGGTTTATCTCGAACCGGGCGAGGCGATTGCCCTGAATGCCGGATATCTTTATACGCAGGTGCTCGATATCATTGATAACACGATGCCTATCCTGATTCTCGATGCATCGGCAGCCTGCCACATGCCTGATGTGCTGGAAATGCCCTATCGTCCGCCGTTGCAGGGGGCCGCTGAGCCGGGGGGGGAACAGTATACCTGCCGGCTCGGTGCCAGAACCTGTCTGGCTGGTGATGTGATTGGCGACTACAGCTTTGATACGCTGCCGAAAATTGGCGATACATTGATTTTTGAGGATATGGCCATCTACAGCATGGTCAAGAACAATACCTTCAATGGTATGCCATTGCCGGATATTGTCCTGCAGCGTAAAGATGGCCAGCTGGAAGTCGTGCGTCATTTCGGCTATGAAGATTTTAAGGAGAGACTGTCATGATGGCTCCGCAGCCCTGCCCGGCAGCGGCAGGTTTCTATATGCCGGCCGAGTTTGCCCCGCATGACGGGACAATCCTGATCTGGCCAGTGCGCCCTGGCAGCTGGGGACTTGATCCCCGTCCGGCACAGCGCGCTTTTGCTGATGTGATCCGGGTCATTGCACCGCACGAACAGGTTATCCTGATTGTAGATGAGGCGCATGCGGATGAGGCGCGCGCGGCTGTCGGCGATCTGGTGGACCTGTATATTTTCCCGACTGAGGATTCATGGGCCCGGGATTCTGGGCCTACCTTTGTCACGGACGGCCATACGGTCCGCGGCATCAGCTGGCAGTTCAATGCCTGGGGCGGCACTTTTGATGGACTCTATACGCATTGGGAAAATGATGATGCGCTGGCTGGCCGGATCTGTGATGCCCTGCAGCTGGACTGCTATGATCTGGGAGATTTTGTGCTGGAAGGCGGCTCTATCCATACTGATGGTGATGGTACATTGCTAGTGACCGAGGCCTGTCTGCTGAGTCCCGGCCGAAATCCGGATCTGAGCCGGGAGCAGATTGAGGCCCGGCTTGGTGCGGCACTGGGCATTGAAAAGGTTCTTTGGCTGCCGCGTGGCATCTATAATGATGAGACGAATGAGCATGTCGATAATATGTGTGCATTCCTGGCACCGGGCGAGGTGGTACTGGCCTGGACAGACCGGAGCGATGACCCGCAGTATGCC
>JAGPMW010000013.1 GCA_018052705.1 Selenomonas sp.
ACATTCAAAGCGTTTCACTAACTTCTCTTTTTCCAGTGGCTTCATTTTCTGCTTCTGCGGCATACAAAATGCTCCCTTCATAGTAACAGTGTTTTATTTCACTGTCTCCTATAAAGGGAGCATATCAAAACCCACAGGTCTCTATTGTTATAGTTAAAGGATTATTCTTTGATTGGTTTCTTGAGTACGGAGAGGATGGCACAACCAACGACAGCGCCAATTAGAATTGCGGCGATGTACATGACTGGGTTGCCAATGGTCGGTACAACGAAGATACCACCATGTGGGGCACGTAGTGTGCAGTCGAAGGCCATCGACAGGGCACCAGCCGTAGCGGAGCCAATGAAAACCGATGGGATGACACGCAGCGGATCAGCAGCTGCGAACGGGATAGCACCTTCGGTGATGAAGGAGAGGCCCATGACGTAGTTGGTGATACCAGCTTTACGCTCGCTCTCCGTGAAACGGCTCTTGAAGAATGTCGTACAGAGTGCAATAGCGAGCGGCGGAACCATACCACCGGCCATGACCGCGGCCATGACATGATACTCACCGGAAGCAAGGAGACCAGTACCGGTTACATAAGCGGCTTTGTTGATTGGGCCGCCCATGTCGATTGCCATCATGCCGCCCATAACGATACCAAGCAGGATGCGGGCATTCGGGTCCATGTTCTTCAGTGTGTCGACCATCCAGGTATTCAGGGCGCTGACAGGCGGCGCGATGATGAACATGCTGACAACACCAATAATCAGAATGCCGAAGAACGGATAGAGCAGGACCGGTTTGATCCCATCGAGCGAGTCCGGCAGTACGCTGAATACTTTCTTCAGGAAATTGACGGCATAACCGGCAACAAAACCAGCGACGAGTGCGCCGAGGAAGCCGGAGCCGGTCACACCAGCCAAAGCACCACCGACGAAACCGACAGCGAGGCCTGGACGATCGCTGATCGACATGGAAATAAAGCCGGCAAGTACTGGTAGCATAAAGCCAAAGGCTGCGCCACCGATGTCCTTGAAGAATTTAGCCAGTGGCGTATTGGAACCAAAGTTTTTCGGGTCGATAGAATAATCATCGAACAGGAACGCCATCGCAATTAGGATACCACCACCGACGACGAAAGGCAGCATGTGACTGACACCGTTCATCAGGTGCTTGTAAATCTGGCGGCCGAGGCTCTCACCAGATACGTCAGCAGCGCCCTCCTCAACATCGGAGCCATTGGCATGGTATACCGGAGCCTGACCGGACAAAGCCTGATCGATAAGTTCATCAGCTTTGTTGATGCCATCGGCAACTTTGGTGATGACCGTTTTTTTGCCATCGAAGCGCGCCATCGCGACATTCTTGTCAGCAGCGATGATAATACCGTCAGCCGCTGCAATTTCAGCTGCTGTCAGGACATTCTTGGCACCGCCGGATCCGTTCGTTTCGACCTTAATCGTGACACCGCGTTTTTTGGCATGCTGCTCCAGACTTTCGGCAGCCATGAAGGTATGTGCGATGCCTGTCGGGCAGGCTGTTACAGCCAGAATCTGGATATGATCAGCGGCCGGTGTTGCAGACTGCTCTGCTTTGGCAGCTGTTGGTGCTGTAAAGGTACCAGCTTCTTTGGCATCAATGAGTTTTAGGAAAGCATCTTTGCTTTGTGCTGCAATGAGGGCTTCTTTAAAGTCCGGGTCCATGATCATTGTTGCGAGCTGGGACAGGATGGCGAGATGATCGTCGTTAGCCGAGTCTGGTGCGGCGATCATGAAGAACAGGCGGGCTGGTTTGCCATCCATGGATTCGAAGTCCATCCCGGCAGGTACCGTCATAGCGGCGAGTCCGGCCGATTTCACACCAGCACTCTTGGCATGCGGTGTTGCAATGCCGTCGCCGAGTCCGGTCGTACCGGATGCTTCGCGGGCGAAGACGTCTTTTTTGTACTGTTCTTTATCGGACAGGTTGCCGCCAGCTGCCATGAGGTCAGCCAGCTGATTGATTGCGGCGGCTTTGTCAGCCGGAGCCGCGCCCAGAACGATGCTGTCGCTCTTGAGCAGATCAGTGATACGCATATTTTTTCTCCCCTTTACAATAATGAAGATTTAAGATAACGCGGTTTATTCAATCGCAGCCAGTAAGGCTTCGATTTCCGGACGTGTGGCAAGATTCTCGCTAAACGCCGAAGCAGAACCCGTGGCAACCCCCATGTGAAAGGCTTTCTCGAAATTGCCATTGGACTCCGTATAACCTGTGATAAAACCAGCGACCATGGAATCACCGGCACCAACCGAGTTGACGAGTTTGCCCTTCGGTGCGGGGCTCTTATAAGACGTTCCCGCTGCTGTAAGCAGGATAGCGCCATCGCCAGCCATGGAAATCAGCACATTCTGTGCGCCTTTTTCCTGCAGCTTCCTGGCGTAGGTGAGGATTTCCTCATCACTGGTGAGCTTTACGCCGAACATATCGCCAAGCTCATGATTGTTTGGTTTGATGAGAAATGGATGGTACTGCAGTACATTGAGCAGCAGATTTTTCTCGGCATCAACAATGATACGGATGCCCTTGCCGTCGAGACGAGCCATGATTTTTTGATAGATGTCGTCAGGCAGCGTCTTTGGGATCGAGCCAGCGAGAACCAGCGTATCGTCAGCGGTTAATTGGTCGAGCTGGCTGAAGAGCTGCTCTTGTTCGGCCTCGCTGATGTCCGGGCCCTGCCCGTTGATCTCTGTTTCATTTTCTGCCTTGGCTTTTACATTGATTCGTGAGAAGCCATTTTCCAGTTGGACAAAGTCGCTTTTGACGCCAAAGCTGCTCAGCTGGCTCTTAATTTCCTCGCCGGTGAAACCAGCCAAAAAACCGAGCGCGGTGCTCTTCTGTCCCAGGTTCTGCAGGACGATGGATACGTTGATGCCCTTGCCGCCAGCCAGGACCTGTTCATAGTTTACGCGATTGATCTTGCCAGCTGTGAACGAGTCAAGCCGTACAATGTAGTCCAGGGACGGGTTGAAGGTTACCGTGTAAATCATTTCGTTCATTCCCCCTCAATGATTGTCGTATAGTCCCGATATTTCTTATCATCCAGCTGACCGGTTATGATGGTTGCGCTGGATATATTAGCAAAAGTAATCGGTGAAATTTTATTGAACTTTGTCTGATCTGCCAGGATAAAAGCATGGGTACAGCGGGAAAGTGCTGCGCCTTTGATGATTCCTTCACTGGAGTCAGGCGTTGAAAAACCGGATTTCGTGCTGATACCGTTAGTGCCAAAGAAACCTTTCGTAAAGTTGTAAGATTTCAGATTATTCAGCGCTTCAGTTCCTACGATTGCTTCCGTGACCGCTTTGAGTTCGCCACCCAGGATAAAAACCTTGAAGCCTTTGGCGGCTAAACGGGCTGCATGTGGGATGCCGTTGGTTACGAAGACGGCATTATTTTCAGTCAGGAAGTCAATCATATGGAGCGTGGTCGACCCGGCATCGATATAAACAAAATCCTTGCGTTTGATAAGACTGGCTGCCTTGCGGGCGATGGCGACCTTTTCCCGAGGATTCAGGTCGTTCTTGGTCTTCATATCTTCCTCCGACGAACTGTAGTTGTTGTCGATGGATGTTGCCCCGCCATAAACCTTGTAGAGGCGGCCACTTTTATGTAGTGCCGTCAGATCACGACGAACGGTGGATTCCGAGGCATCGAGAGCCTTTGTCAGGTCGAGAACGGTAACAGCCTTTTTTTCTTCCAGGATGCGGAGAATCGTAGCGTAACGTTCTTCCGTAAGCATGGCTATCACTCCCTCAATGATTGTCAATATATATTTGCTTTTATAATACAGCTAAACTCAGTCAAAGTCAATCAAAAGCGCGATAGATCGTGCAAAAAAAATTACAAAAGAGTATAAACTGTCAGTATAGGTCAGCGAAAACAATACATTACTCAGGCCGCTTTTCTTATAATGCCAGGACAGGTATAATTATAATATAGAGGTGAATACTATAGTTTTGAAGGAGAGTGACGTGGATGGAAGAAAAGAAGAAGATTATACAGCATCGTAAGATGTCTTTTTATGTCAAGAAATACACGATGATTTTTATTGGGGCCGTTATAGCGGCAGCAGGGCTGGAACTTTTCCTGATCCCCAATAATGTTATCGATGGCGGTGTAGTAGGTATCTCGATTATGCTGAGTTCAATAACGGGGTGGGGACTGGGCATATTCCTCGTACTGCTGAACATTCCGTTCCTATATCTTGGCTATAAGCAGATTGGAAAAAATTTTGCTATAGCGACCACTATTGCAATCTGTATCCTGTCCGTCTGGTCGGCGGTATTCGAATCGATTCCGGGGGTAACTGATGATCCGTTCCTGGCAGCGATTTTTGGCGGTATCGTTGATGGGCTGGGGGTGGGTTTGATCATCCGCGCTGGCGGCAGTCTCGACGGTACCGAGATTGTGGCCATCATTATGGATAAGAAATCGGTATTCTCGGTTGGTGAAGTGGTTATGTTCATCAATCTGTTCATTCTGACGAGTGCAGGGCTTTTATTCGGCTGGGATAAGGCAATGTATTCACTGGTTGCCTATTTTGTCATCTCGAAGATGATTGATGTGGTCATCAAGGGGCTGGATGAGTCTTACGCGGTCATGATCGTGACCAATGAGCATGATGAGATTACATCTGCGCTCAATGATCGTCTGGGCCGCGGTGTAACCTTACTGCATGGTGCTGGCGGTTATACGGGTGAGAGTAAGGAAGTCTTGTACTGCGTTGTGACACGGCTGGAAGTAGACAAGCTGAAAGAGATTGTACTGGAAAAGGATGAGAATGCCTTCGTGACGATCAATGCCGTACATGATATCGTTGGTGGACGCTTCAAGAAAAAAGCGATTCATTAAGCAGGGAGTGGCTTTTATGCGAGAAATGAAATTATGGGGCAGTTTGTGTCTGATCATGGTCTTGCTGCTGGTGCCGCAGGCTGCTGCCGCATCGGAGCGTGTACCGCTGCGTATTGCCAGACTGCCTGTGCAGGTGCGATGCAATACTGCCGATGCTGAGGCAGTCAACCGCATAGAGATAAGGCTGGATCAGATTATGCATGTACCATTGAATGGTACGCTGCAGGCTGTCAAAGAAATACCGGGCGCACAGGTAGCGGCGGCAATGGATGAAGTGATGGCACAGCTGCGGCAGATGCATCCGCGGGTAAAATGGCAGGATGCGATGAAACCGCTGGCCGATAAATTGCAGGCCGATCTGGTTGTCTGTCCGGTACTGCGGGGCTATGAGCAGCGGACTGAGCAGAACTGGAGCTGGAAGCATATGCCGCAGCTTCACAGCTATGTAGCGATGGACATTGTGGGCTATGACCGCAGCCATGATGAGACGTTCCATAAATCAGGCTGCCGGTACTTCGATGATGAGTATTCGCCTAACGGTCTGGCCGCTAACTTGTCGCTGGAATGTCTGGATGAGCTGGCGGCGTCGGCAGACCTCCACAACCGAGTGAATGCCTGGCATAAGCTTCAGCTGCAATAAGAGAATACTGTGTTGGCTGGGTTTATAAAACCAAATGTATAATGAGAGAAGAATTGGTAAGCAATAGCAGCAATTCTTTTTTAAAACGTCTTGACATATTACAGTGTTACACCTATAATAAACATATTAATTATATATGATTTGTAGGCGCTATGGGGCCAGCGATTGACCGGCATTAGAAAGGGAGTTTTGATTATGAGTGAAGCAAGAAAGTATCATTTTGAGACGTTGCAGCTGCATGTAGGACAGGAGCAGGCCGATCCGGCGACGGATGCCCGGGCGGTACCAATCTATCAGACGACGTCGTTCGTGTTCCATAACTTTCAACATGCGGCCGATCGCTTTGCTCTGAAAGATGCCGGCAATGTTTATGGCCGACTGACTAATCCGACCGAGACGGTCTTTGCCGAGCGCATCGCGGCACTGGAAGGCGGTGTCGCAGCGGTTGGTGTTGCTTCGGGAGCAGCAGCAGTCACTTATTCGCTGGAAGCACTGGTACATAGTGGTCAGCATATCGTAGCAGCGACGACAATCTACGGCGGCACATATAATCTGTTCGAGCATACCTTCCCCAATTATGGCATTGAGACGACTTTTGTTGATCCGACCAACGGGACTCAGGTATTTGAGGATGCAATTAAAGACAATACCCGGGTGGTTTTTATCGAGTCTATTGGCAATCCGAATGCGAATCTTATCGATATCGAGGCTGTGGCGGCTATTGCGCATAAGCATAATATCCCTCTGGTAGTGGATAGCACCTTTGCTACGCCATACCAGCTGCGTCCATTTGAATACGGGGCGGATATCGTTGTCCACTCGGCGACAAAGTTTATCGGCGGCCATGGTACAACTCTTGGCGGCGTCATCGTGGATGGTGGCAGCTTCGACTGGGAGAAGTCTGGCAAGTTCCCGCAGTTTGTTGAGCCGAATGAAAGCTATCATGGCATCAGCTTTGCCAAAGACGTTGGCGCGGCAGCTTTTGCCACATATGTCCGCACGCTGATCCTGCGCGATGAGGGGGCAACGCTCTCGCCGTTCAACGCGTTCCTGTTGCTCCAGGGCACGGAGACACTGTCACTGCGCGTTGAGCGTCATGTGGAGAATGCACTGAAGGTCGTAGACTATCTGGCTCATCATCCGCAGGTTGAGAAAGTGAACCATCCAGCTCAGGCGAGTCATCCTGACCATAAGCTGTATCAGAAGTATTTCCCGAATGGCGGCATATCCATCTTTACGTTCGAGATTAAAGGTGGTGCTGCCGCAGCACAGAAATTCATTGACCATCTGCAGGTATTCAGTCTGCTGGCCAATGTAGCGGATGTCAAGTCGCTGGTCATCCATCCGGCCTCTACGACGCATTCTCAGATGAACGAGCAGGAACTGCTGGCCTCAGGTATCACGCCGTCCACGATTCGTCTCTCGATTGGTACTGAGCATATTGACGATATCCTGTATGATCTGGATCAGGCATTCAAGGCTCTGGATTGACAATAAAACAACAGCATATGCATTGACAGAAAAGCTGAGATTCCTTTGAATCTCAGCTTTTTGGATTTCGTTATGGAGTTTTTATTTGTTGTGCCGACAATACCTGTACCATACGGTCATGAATCAGCTTGGCAAATTGTACAGTCCCGTCATCATTAGGGTGGATGCCGTCTCCGGACAACCATTCTGGATGCTGGGAAATGAGTCCGTACCAGTCGATGATATGGACGTTGGGATGGGAAGCTGATATTTGATTGAGATAATCATTGTTGGTATCCTGCCAGGATAAATGCGGGGCATACGTGTTGACCCAGAAAATTTGACGGTCAGGGTCAGCGCATAGGTACTTGAGTAGGGCGCGGGTCTGGACTTCGTAGCGTTCCTGACCGGCAATTGGGCCATTAGTGCCTAGTGAAATCACAACGAGATGGCCAAGTTTTCCCTGGGCGTACATACTCTGAGCGATTTCGAGTCCGCTGCCGACATAGCGGGAAACTTCGGCGTCAATCCAGCTGCCAGGCAGGACCTGCTGGATCTGGTGGGCGGAGCCGAGCATGACGGAGTCGCCGATGCAGACCGTACCGTTGAGATCGACGGGCTGTGGTTGGGCTGGCGTTGCCGGCGATGGTGCAGCTTCGGCTTCAGCAGCATGCTGTTTTTCCAGTTCAGCTGCATTGGCAGCCAGCCGATCCTGCAGGATCGCAGTGTCATTATTTTTTTGTTCGGCAGAGATGACGATGCCGTGGCAGCCATAGCCCATGATAACGACGCCTAAGGCTGATATTAACAGCATGCCAAAAATTTGAACAATAGTCTGGCGCCGCCCAGGCATTGGTATATGCAGGTGCGTAATGAAGGCAGCGACGGAATCGGACCAGATGGTCAGCAGCAGGATGACAGCCAGTTCGATCAGTGGCCAGCCGGTGATGTTAGTCCAGCCCAGCTCATGGAAGAGAAAAATGACCGGATACTGCCAAAGGAAGATTCCATAGCTGCGACGGCCAATCCAGTTGCAGATTGGCGTTTCCAGCCAACGGCCAAGGCTTAATGTTGTAGAGGCTGTCAGCACAATCAGTCCACAGAAGAGGAGCGTTATTACGAGCATGCCGCCCTGGTAGGTCAGAGGATTTTGTCCGTCCAGGAGCAGATAGGCTGCGGCGGTAATGCCCAGAATAACGAAGAACAGCGCATACTTCCAGAAACTGCCTTGTTCGCGAAGTCGGATAGACGTGGTGCGGCCCGCCCTATAAAAGCCAAGGGCGCCGCCAAGCAGCAGCGCATAAATCCGAGTGTCAGTACCATAGTAAAGGCGCGTGACGTCCATGCCCGGCTGGTACATCATGGGCATTAAGGCTGCAGTGGCAAAGCCCATGAGAACAAAAAAAATGATTCCCACGGATTTACCAATCAGGCGGTAGAGTACCGTATAGATGAAGAAAAGCAGCGGCCAGATCAGATAATATTGCAGCTCAATGCCTAAAAACCAAAGATGGGTGAAGGGGGAGGCGTTGGCAATTCTGGTGAAGTAGTCAGCATTTTGCGCAATCTGCCACCAGTTATTGAAGCCCAGCACGACAGACAGGACTTCAGGGCGGATGGCGGCAATGACTTTGAAATTCAGCAGATGATAGATGCCAATAGTGGTCAGCATGACAATCAGCAGGGAGGGATAAATGCGTTTGATTCGTTTGCTATAGTAACGCAAAATACCAAATTTTCCACTTAGCCAATCCGTTTCACTGGTATAAGCCAGCAGGTATCCGGTGAGCACGAAGAAAAGAGAGACGCCGAGATAGCCGCCCCTGATGGTGTCAGGAAACATGTGGTATAAGGTGACACCGGTAATGGCCAGTGTCCGCAGGGCATCCAGGCCGAAGATTCGCTGATTAGACATGAAAACACAATCCTTTATTATGATATATAAGAAGCACGTATTATAAAATTATAGCATATAACACCAGGGGGATAAAGGCATGATGACGGGGATCATAGCTGCTGGTCCGGTCATTGCGTAAATTCTTGTTATGCAGTAAACTATTGTACGACGGTACGCACTGGCAAAATCGGGTGTGACCGTACAGAAAGGGGAATTTATATGTCTGAATTTGAAAAATACCAGCAGATATGCCGTGAAGCCGGCTGGACCGGTGTGGCACTGCTGGTTCTTGTTGTCTTCTGGCTGGTGGCTGGTTTTGGGCTGTCCGGAATTGAGGGCGAGGTCTTTGGGCTGCCAGTCTGGGCGCTCACGTCAAGTATCGGCGTGTGGCTTTTTGCGATTGTACTCGTGAAACTCCTGCTGATGTTTGTCTTTAAGGATATGGATCTCAATGAGATGGATGAGGAGGCAAGGCAGCATGAGTAATAGTGGTAATCTGTCGGCTTTGCTGCCGTTGCTGGTTTTTATGGCTGTTATGGTTGGCATTGGTTTTTATGTCCGGCAGGGGCAGTCCCGCGGTTTTTCCAATAATTTTGTGCAGCAGTATTTTATCGGCAATCATGATTTAGGCGGTTTCGTGTTGGCGATGACGACGGTTGCAACGTATAGTTCCGTGAGCTCTTTTGTTGGCGGCCCGGGTATGGCCTGGCAGATCGGCTTTGGCTGGATCTATATGGCAGTGGTTCAGGTCACAGCTATTTTCCTTGTGCTGGGTATATTCGGCAAAAGAGTAGCCTTGTTGTCACGCAAGTTTGATGCGGTGACAGTAGTGGATATCATCCGTGAGCGCTTTCAGTCCGATGCCTTGGCGAGTATGGCAGCGTTCATCATCGTATTGTTCTTCTGCGCAACGATGACAGCGCAGTTTGTCGGCGGGGCGAAGCTTTTTGCTACAGTCACAGGCTACAGTTATGAGATGGGGCTTCTTTTGTTTGGTCTGGTGGTTGTCATTTATACGACCATCGGCGGATTCCGGGCGGTTGCGCTCACTGATACCTGTTGTGCCATCATGATGATGATCGGCATTGTATTGCTGCTGTACTATGTGCTGCAGGCCGGTGGCGGCTATATGGCAATAATGAACAATATTCATGCGAATCATCCGGAGATGCTGGAGCCGTTCTCCGCTGGTCATATGCCAGCGGGCCTCTATCTCACGCAGTGGATACTGGTTGGCATCTGCACAATCGCACTGCCGCAGTCGGTGGTACGTGGCATCAGCTATAAGGATACCAGAAGTCTGCATCGGGCAATGCTGATTGGCACGGTGGTGGTCGGCTTTATGAATATCGGCATCAATTTTACGGGCATTCTCGCTCATGGTGTATTGACGGATTCGCTGCAGAGTTATGGCGGTGTCGACTATATCATTCCCAAGACCATCGCCATAGCAATGCCCCCCAGTCTGGTCGGGGTAGCCATTATTGGTCCATTGGCTGCTTCAATCTCGACAATTTCCGGACTGCTGATCGTAGCTTCCTCAGCTATCATCAAGGATGTCTATCTTCATCATAAAAAGCAGCAGGGCTGTGAGGTGTCCAATCAGCGGCTGCGCTGCTTGTCGATGCTGGCAACGGCAGTCATCGGTGTAGTGGTCTTTTTTATAGCACTGACGCCGCCAAGCCTGATCTGGATTATCAATATGTTTGCGTTCGGCGGCCTCGAGACAGCCTTTTTCTGGACGCTTCTGCTCGGGCTGTTCTGGCGACGGGCCAACCGGCTCGGGGCACTTCTCTCGATGGGCGGTGGAACCATTGCCTACTGCCTGACACAGAGTCTGGGATTCAAGGTCATGGGACTGCATCAGATAACTATCGGCATTACCGTCTCGCTGCTGTTCTTCCTGCTCGGGTCATATCTTGGCAAGCCGCAGGATCAGGCGGTGCTGGATCTTTTCTTTCCCAAACGGAAATAAATAGCGCTATAACACAAATCTCCCGCCAGACTTAGTTTTTGGCGGGAGATTTGCGTTATAGCCAAATAAACTATATGAAGAAAAGTTCGGTAATGAATACGACAACGCAGCAGGCTGCCGATACTTTAAAAAGGCTCGCGCCGTACCAGGCAAGGCCAATGCCAGCAATGAGGGCCAGCGTGCCGGAAATCGGCGTCTGCGTAGCCTTGGTTATGGCCGGGAAGGTCATAACGGCCAATGTCACATAGGGAACATAGAACAGGAAGGAACGCAGAAAGCGGTTTTTGATTTGCTTGCGGATGAGTGTCAGCGGAACGATGCGGATCGCAATCGTTACGGCGCTCATGACCAGCAGATAGATGTATAGGTCATGATTCATACGGAGTTCTCCTTATCCTTGAGTGGAAACAGCATCGCGCCGATGCCGGCGATGAGCAAGGTCAGGATGATGGTGCGGGTGCCGGCCGATAGTTCCATGAGGTATGGCAGATGTTCGCAGCTGAAGCTCAGGGCGAAACTTGCCAGTACCAGGACGCCAACGACCCGGTTGTCCCGAGCGGTTGGGATGATCACCCAGAGGAACATGCCAAAAAGAGCGACGCTCAGGGCACTGACGGCCTGATGCGGCAGCAGGTTGCCGGCTATGACGCCGAGTGCCGTCCCTATCGACCAGCCCGGCAAGGCGACGGACATGGCCCCGTAGTTGTAGAAGGGGTTTAAGGGCCCTTTACGGGCGATCGTGATGCCAAAAATTTCGTCTGTTACATCGAATCCGACCAGAAGGCGATGCAGCAGCGGGGTGTCTGAGGAGAATTTCTGGCTGACCACACAGCTCATGAGCATATAGCGGGCATTGGCAACAAGCGTGATGAGGGCGAGCTCGAGATAGGGGGCGTCACCAGCAATAACGGTAAAAGCCGCGTATTCGCCTGCAGAGGCATTGTTGAAGAAACTGGCGAGAAATCCCTGTACCGGATCGAGCCCTGCATTGCGGGCTGCGATACCGAGTGTGAAGGAAACGACGAAATAGCCCAAAGCAATCGGGATGCCGTCATGGATGCCTTCGAAGAATACGTCCCGGCGGGACTTCACGAGAGCCGGCTGGATAGTGGTCAAAACAAGGCCTTCTTTCTAGAATGGTATGTGACTACTATTTTATGTTGGAACAGGTTTTTTGTAAAGGTGTAAATAAAAAGCAGGCCGGTTTCAGAGAAGCCGGCCTGCCAGAGGTCTTGTTATTCAGTTACGGCAGAATGATCGTCGGCCTCGTCATCCGTTTCGGTCTGGTGGCTGAGATAGAGTTTTGTCTCAGCTACGACAACGCCGGAGAGGGCAATGAGTGCAATAAGGTTCGGGATTGCCATGAGACCATTCACGATATCTGCGAGAATCCAGATGGCTTCGAGCTTCAGGAAAGCACCAGAGGCAATCAGCAGGATGAAGATGATGCGGTAGGGCATGACGCCTTTGCTGCCTGTCAGATAAATGCAGGCGCGCTCACCATAGTAGTTCCAGCCGAGAATGGTGGTAAAGGCGAAAAGCACAAGAGCAATTGTCAGCAGCTGGCTGCCGATGGAGCCATAGGCAGTTACGAAGGCTGCATTCGTCATAGCAGCACCGGCAACATCACTCTGCCAGGCACCTGTCAGAACAAGTGCCAGACCGGTCATCGTGCAGATGATGATGGTGTCGATGAACGTGCCTGTCATCGAGATGAGGCCCTGTTCGGCCGGATATTTTGTCTTGGCAGCAGCGGCGGCAATCGGTGCTGATCCGAGTCCGGATTCATTGGAGAAGACGCCACGGGCAATACCATTCTGCATTGCCATCATGATGGTAGAGCCTGCAAAACCGCCGGCGGCGGCTGTGCCAGTAAAGGCACTTTCAAGGATCAGGCCGACTGCTGCTGGGATTGCCTCAAGATTCATAAGGATCAGGCCCAGGCTGATGACGATGTAGAGGACAGCCATGAACGGGATGACCTTGGAGGATACTTTTGCTATGCTTTGCAGGCCGCCGAGCGTGATAGCGGCAATGAGGATAGTCAGAACGATATCGGTGACGATTTTTGATACGCCAAAGGAGATCTCGACGCTGTCGACGATGGCATTGACCTGCGGGAAAGTTCCGATACCGAGATAGGCGACGAGTACCGTGGCAACGGCAAAGAACGTTGCGAGCGGCTTATATTTTTCGCCCATGCCATTGCGGATGTAGAACATCGGACCACCGGCAATTTCGCCCTTTTCGTCGACTGAACGATATTTGACAGCCAACAGGCCTTCGGCATATTTCGTCGCCATGCCAAAGAAAGCTGCCATCCACATCCAGAATATTGCCCCAGGGCCGCCGACTTTAACAGCCGTTGCGACACCAACAATATTGCCGGTGCCGACCGTAGCAGCAAGAGCGACACAGAGAGCCTTGAAGCTTGAGACATCGCCTTCGCCCTTATTCTCGGCGCAGAAAATCAGCTTGAGTGCTTTGGGAAGGCGGAAAACCTGCAGCATACGCAGCCGGATGGTCAGGAAGATGCCAGTTCCGACCAGCAGCGTGATGAGCGGCGGTCCCCACATGAAGGAGTCAATGGCGTTTAGTGAAGAAATAAATAGATCCATGGATAAGTGTCCTCCTTAAAACGAATAAAACAAGATAAGTCCATTGATAAAGGACAATAGTATGCTAAGTGAATAAATAATATAATAACATACTTGTGGACATTTGTCTTGCTTTTACGCAAAAAACTTCCAGATATTCCCATATTTATTGGTAATATCTGGAAGTTTTCGTGTTTTGACCGTAGTTATTCGTCTATGGTATTGTTATCTGTCATAATGCCTGCCATCTGCAACAGGTAACGCGCATTTGTTGTATGGCAGCGGCCGGGTTTCAGTGTATAGTCAAACCGGATCTCGTTGTCTTCATAGAATTCTTCAAAGTGGAAGTTGGTAACGGGGATACCATTGGGGGATTGTAGATCACAGAGTTCAAAGTCGTGTGTCGTGACAATCGTGACAGCCCAGGGCAGGGTGAGATGTCGAATGGCTTCCTGTGCTCCGACGATGCGGTCAGCAGAGTTAGTACCCTTGAAAATCTCGTCGATACAGATGAGCATGGGAATTTTTTTGCGGCTGAATTCTACCATCTGTTTGATGCGCAGTAGTTCGGCATAGAAGGTGGAGATGCCGTGTGCCATGTCATCATTGACCTGAATGGAGGTGAAGATGTGCAGTGGTGTCAGCGCAAACTGTCTGGCACAGACGGGAGCACCAGCATAGGCCAGGATCGCAGAGCTGGCAAGGGTGCGAATGTAGGTGGTTTTGCCCGACATGTTGGAGCCGGTGATAATCCGTGACTCGGCTGAAAGAGTTGTGTCGTTGGCAATGGCACTGGCTTCAGGAATGAGCAGAGAGGTCAGCTTTTGTGCGTTTAGTTTCGGCGGACCATCGAGAATTTGAGGGAAGCAGCAGATCTGGCGGGTATGGCCGATGACCGTCAGCGATAGCAGGACTTCTACCTCGGACCAGATGTCAATCCATTCCCGGAGGTTTTCAGCGGCGCGCTCCTGCCAGTGAATGAAGGGAACAACGCAGTGAACGTCCCAAAGTGCAAGGGTGTTGGCCGTGAAGAAGAAGAAGATATTGTGGCGCTGGCTCACGCGTTCTGTGAGGCGAGCCAGCTGGTGCAGGCTTTGGGCAGCCTGACCCGCCTGAAGGCGTTGCTGCAGGCCTATCATAGTGGTCTCAGTGAAATCTGCCTGTTCGAGTATGGCAAATAAAGCCTCATAGTGGTACAGCTCATGGCTTAGTGTGTCAAGTGGCGCGAGAATAGACTGGGTGCGGCGGAAAAAAATCATTGTGAGGGCAAATTGCAGGCTGGCCAGCAGTCCGGGGATGGACCAGTTTAATTGATCGATACTGGCGAGCAACAGGCTGACGAGGAGCAGGATAGATAGTAGTCCGGCAGAACGCTGCAGACCGTGGCTTAGATGCTGATAGACGTCGTGTTGTTCCAGCCTGGTGATGAGTGCTGTTGTGTCGTGATGATCTGGCAGCAGCCGGGCCTGAGCCTCGAGATCCATACAGAGCCGGGGCTGTGCGAGCAAGTCTTTGACGCCGAGCTGTCGCGCCTCTATTTTTGTTCTGGCAGGAGGAACCGGCGAGAGTGCCTGTGCCAGCCTTTCTCGGCCGCGGCTGGTGCGCGCAGCGCAGAGATACTGGTAGAGTGAAGCGGGCCCGAAGATGTGCAGGTCAATTTGCTGTGGGCGGTCTTTCTGCAGATAACGGGTACCGTTCTCCGGTGAATCATGCCATTGATCACTGAAGCGGTCGAGGTAGGACGTAATGACGGCCAGGTGGCTGTGCAGCAGGCGCTGCGTCTCTCGCAGCTGGCGATGGCGGTGCACAATGCTGATAAACAGCAGCAGCAGGCCAATTCCGAGCAGGTTCGCAACGGGATGCCCGTCGTAGCCGGCTGCGAAGGCAAAGATCAGACCCAGAAAAGAAGTTGTGCGCAGGGCAGTATAGCGGTTACTCTGTTGTCGTAGTTCGTTGCCGCGGGCAATGTCAGCCGCACGGAGTTCTTCATATGATTGTTGGTTCATAAGCGTTTTCCTCATAGTTGTTGAATGTGCTTCTATTATAACATGACAAGGTGAATCGAGACTGGATATGCAGCAACAAACAGGAATTTGCAGGAATAAGACCGCCGTGGGGCTCGATGCAGCTAGGAGACGGTTTTCCCATTTGTTGGAGGATTATTGCGAGAATGTTTTGCGATTGGCTTTAAGTTTGTTATAATAAAAGCATTGGAGGTAGGGAATGGACAAGAAAGAAGAAGCGATGGTCCGGCTGCAGGCCAGTATTGACCGGATCAATCAGCGGCTGCCGATTGATTCTAATGATCTGGACTATGAGACCCATCTCAGACAGAAGCGGCAGCTGCAGCAGATACTGGACCGCATGAAGAGCCGTCAGAAGTAGACGTTGCATATTCTCAGTGTATTTTCATCTAGGCTTGCTACAATATAAACATCAAAAGGTCAAATGATTTGACGCGAAGGAAAGGATGACATATATGTCTCAGCGAATGACAATGGATGAGGTTCTTAAACAGTATGGTGTACCTCAGGTGAAACTGGATATTCATGCGACCCGCAGCGAGCTATTGAAGCTCCGGGAGAAACTCATGGCAATCCGCGATCTTTCCAATGGGAAAGAGCAGGGATATCTTGATATCGACTGCAAACTCTATATCGATGTAGATGATATTGACCGGTATCTGTCCGGAGAACTGGACACGGTTGGTGAAATCTATGCCTTCCCAGAAGATATCAAATCCTATAAAGAAGAATAATTGATTCCGTGCGAAAAGGAGTATTGAAATCTATGAAAATGAAGAAATTATTATCGGCAATGATGGTTGGTGCCATGGTCATGACCGCTGTACCGGTGGTCTCAGTGACTGCAATGAGTACGGCTTATGCGGCCAAAGGCGGCGCCAAGCTGGGCGGGAGTATGAAAGCTCCGGCAGCAGCACCGAAGGCAGCGGCTCCTAGTACCAGCAGCAATAGCAAATCGGTATCGGGGAATGGCGACGGGTACAAGCCATCGAAGGATGCCAAGAGTCTAGAGAAAGATGCACCGGCTGCAAGCAGCAAGGCCGGTACGGCCAGTAATGCAGCCAATACGCAGAGCGGCAGCCGGTGGGGGTCTGCTTTGCGTAATATTGGTCTCTTTGCCGGTGGTATGTTCCTGGGCTCAATGTTGTCTGGTTTGTTTGGCGGCATGGGCGGAGGTATGATGGGCGATATCATGGGCCTTATCATGAATGTTCTGATGCTTGGCGTAGCCTTTATGGTAGTCCGCTGGCTGTGGAATAAATTCCGCAATCGTGGCAGCCGGGATCAGAATGTTTATCGTTCGCAGGCACAGGATCTGAGCTCACGTCAGTCACCTGTTGATGTCACGCCGCGTCAGGAAACGCAGCGGATGGAGATACACGATATCAAGGCCCCGGTGGATGGCTATGAGGCGAAGTCTGAGGCCGATAAATACAGGAACCGCTGATAAAAGAAGAGCAAGAGGTAGATACTGATGAAACAGACGACATGGAAAAAAATTGATGATTTGCTTGACCGGTATCCGGTGCTTTCAGTCTGTAAGGATGACTTACGGGCGGCTGTAGAGGCCATTTGTGAGAGTTATCGGAGCGGGCATAAACTTATTGCCTGTGGCAATGGTGGCAGTGCTTCAGATGCAGAGCACATAGTCGGGGAACTGATGAAAGGGTTTCTGCTGCCACGCAAGCTTGACGCAGCCATAGAGGCCAAGATGAAAGAGGTCTGCCCGGATGAAGCGGACTATTTCATGGAAAATCTGCAGGGGACGCTGCCTGCACTGTCGCTCGTCAATCAGGTCGCTCTCAATACGGCGTTTGCCAACGATCAGGCTCCAGATCTGTCTTTTGCGCAGCAGCTGCTTGGTATGGGGGATCAGGGCGATGTACTGCTGGCTATATCGACTTCTGGAAATTCCACTAATGTCATTTATGCGCTGCAGATGGCCAAGGTCAAGGGGGTCAAGACGATTGCTCTCACGGGCAAATCTGGTGGCAGGATCAAATCGCGGGCATTGGCAGATACCTGTATCTGTGTGCCGGATGACGAGACATACTGTATCCAGGAACTGCATTTGCCAGTTTATCATATGCTTTGCATCGCTGCTGAGAATGAGTTCTTTAGCGATTGATTGACAAGTATTGGAAGGCTTTTTTCTTCAAAGGAAGGAAAAAGCCTTTTTCATAGGGAATCTAATAAAGAGTTAAATTCACGAAAAATTGCTGAGGGGGCATAATAATGATTATTCCGGAGAAGAACCTGATGAAGCTGGCTAATGGCAGCGATGTTCGCGGTGTCGCTATGGAAGGCGTGGCTGATGAACCTGTGAACCTGAGCATTGAGGCTGCAAATGTGATCGCGTCGGGATTTATCCAGTTTTTGGCTGAGCGTACCGGTAAAGAGAAGAAAGACCTGCGTATTGCAGTAGGCCGCGACTCCCGTTTGTCGGGACATGCGCTGAAAAAATCAGTGCTGCAGGCGTTGACGGCAGCTGGGGTTGTGACGGTAGATTGCAGTATGGCATCTACGCCATCGATGTTCATGTCCATTGTGTTCCCCGAGACGAAGATGGATGGTTCGATTATGATCACGGCCAGTCATCTGCCGTACAATCGCAATGGCCTGAAATTTTTCACCAAAGATGGCGGTGTGGAGCATGAGGATGTTATCACGATTCTGCAGAATGCATCGCGCTGCCCGGTGATTGAGGGCGATTTGGGCAAAGTCCAGAAATATAATCTTATGGAGCGCTACTGTCATCATCTGCGCAAGAAAATCCGTACGGCGCTGGGTAGTGAAAATGAGCCGTTAAAGGGCATGCATGTTGTGGTTGATGCCGGCAATGGCGCAGGTGGTTTTTTTGCCACGCAGGTACTTGGCCGCCTGGGCGCTGATACCACCGGCAGCATATTTCTTGAGCCGGATGGACATTTCCCCAACCACATCCCGAACCCGGAGAACAAGCAGGCCATGGAAGCTATTCGCAAGGCCGTCCTGGACAGCCATGCAGATCTGGGTCTGATTTTTGATACCGATGTCGATCGTATGAGTGCTGTGCTCAAGAATGGTAAAGAAGTCAGCCGTAATGCGCTGATTGGCATGATGGCGGCTATTCTGGCACCGGACTATCCGGGCAGTACCATCATCACCGACTCGGTTACGAGCGATGAGCTGACCGTATTCCTTGAAGAAGATCTTGGGCTTAAGCATATGCGGTATATGCGCGGCTATAAGAACGTCATCGATGAATGCATCCGTCAGAATAAGGCAGGCGTGGTCTCGCCGCTGGCAATTGAGACATCTGGACATGGGGCGTTATCCGAGAACTATTATCTTGATGACGGTGCTTATCTGGCGGTCAAGCTGCTGATTGCGGCCAAGAAAGCCAAGATGCAGGGCAAGCGGCTTTCCAATCTGATTGCCAGCTTGGGTCAGCCGGTCGAGGGGCAGGAATACCGCATGAAGATCAAGGGTGAGGAAGATTTCCGCGCCTATGGACAGGGTGTGCTCACGACATTTGAAAAGCGTGCAGAAGAAAAAGGTATTCACATTGCGAAACCATCCTACGAAGGGGTTCGACTGGTGTTCGCCGATGGCTGGGCATTATTGCGAATGTCACTGCATGATCCCAATATGCCACTTAATATTGAGAGCCGCAGGGAAGGCGGTGTAAAAACGATTGCTGCTCAGGTAAAAGGACTGCTGGAGGGCTTTGTATCACTGGATCTCAGTGTATTTGACGACTAAGCGGATACAGGAGGCATTTGATGCAGAAAAAATATATTCTGTCGCTGGATGCAGGGACGGTCAAGAATCGTGCCGTATTTTTCCGTCACCAAGATCTGCTGGATACTGGATCATGTTGAAGGAGCCAGGCAACTCGCTGAGCAGGGCGAGCTCATGTGTGGTACGGTCGATACCTGGCTGATGTGGAAACTCAGCAATGGTGAGATTTTTGCTACGGATTATTCGAACGCATCGCGGACGATGCTTTTTCATCTGAAAGATCTGTGCTGGGATGAAGAACTGCTGGAGCATTTCCATATTCCTGCCAGTATGCTGCCGGAAACCCACCCATCAAGCTACATTTATGGGATGACGGATGCTTCGCATCTGGGGGCGGCACTGCCGATTGCTGGTTGCATTGGCAATCAGCAGGCGGCGCTTTTGGGCCAAGCCTGTTTTGATAAAGGTCAGGCGAAAAACTCATATGGTGAAGGGTCTTTTTTCCTATTGAATATAGGTAATAAGCCGATGATTTCCCGCAATGGCCTCATTACAACGATTGCCTGGGGGATTGGCGATGAGGTTACCTATGCAATAGAAGGCAGCGTGTTTGTGTCAGGTGCTACGCTGGAATGGCTCAAAAATCGATTGGGACTGTTGAAATCTATGCCGGATTCTGAGTGGGTTGCCAAGCAGGTGGCTGATACAGACGGGGTCTATTTTGTTCCATCATTTCGTGGCCTTTCCGCACCATATTGGGATATGCAGACTACGGGCATGATTATTGGTTTGAAAGAAAATACGCAGCAGGCACATATCGTCCGGGCAGCGCTGATGGCGCTGGCGTATCAGGTTCGCGATGTCTATGAGGCTGTGGCATCTGATGTCGATACCAGAATCACGGAACTGCGTGTTGATGGTGGTGCCAGCCAGAACAATCTGTTGATGCAGTTTCAGGCGGATATCCTTGATATTCCGGTTACCCGCCCGTATATTATGGAAACTACGGCCCTGGGTGCAGCCTATCTGGCTGGACTGGCAACCGGCGTCTGGCAGGATATTAATGAATTGAAGAAGCTCTGGCATGAGGAGCTGACTTTCCGGCCTGACATGCCGGACGCTGATCGTGTGCGTCTCTATGATGGCTGGCAGAATGCCGTATCGAAAGTGATGGGCTGGCCGGCAAATTGAACAAGTATTTTAGGTAAATGAAAAAGCGGCCCCATTGCTAGGATAAAAGTCCTAGCAATGGGGCCGCTTTGATTATTATAATTCCGATAACAGGATCTTCAAGGCCAGTTTCTTGTCCATCGGGAGCTGGCGGATCAGTTTTAGCAGGGGTTCGTCAACCTCTTCGGCTGGACCGCTGCTGCTGGCTGCTGCTGAGGTCATGGCTTCGGATATGCGTTCGAGTTCCTCCATGTGGATGCGAAGAGCATGGCAGATCTTCAGGACATTATCCATGGCCGCTCCGCCAATTGAGCCGTTGAGAATGGATAACAGAGTAGTATAAGGCATATTTATTTCCTGGGCAAAGGCCTTGAGTGTATAGCCCTGGGCCTTTATCAGCGATTTGATATAGTCTTCACGTGTCATAGAGTTCCTCCAAATAATTCGGCGTCTTGTAATAAGCAATATGATTTCGGCCAGCATGCTGACCGGGATTTTTGGCTAAATTTATATTGCTTATTATATATGTACAGCCATGAAAAATAAAGAGATAGTGGCCAGAAATCCATCAAATTCGGATTTTTATGAGACGAATTTCCTAGAAAATACAATAATAGAAAATACGAAAAAATATAATAAAAAACGTAATATCGTATTGACGAATACGATATTATCAGTTAATATAGTGGCTGTAGATGAAATATCGTTTTAAATGTTTTATAAAACGATTTTACGTACATTTTGCGAAAAAGGAATAGAAAATGTAAAGTAATATTATTTTTTTGCGTGAATTGCGTGTAAATTACTAAAATACAAATTACTTCAGCACAGAAGGGGCGGTTTCAAGATGGAACAAGCAACGGTCATCGTTATCGGCGGCGGAGCTACTGGTGTAGGTATCCTGCGCGATTTGGCCATGCGGGGCGTGGATGTCATGCTGGTGGAAAAACAGGATCTGGTTAATGGGGCGAGCTCCCGTTATCATGGATTGCTGCACAGTGGCGGACGCTATGCAGTTAAGGATCAGGAGGCCGCTAAAGAATGTATTGAGGAGAATACGATTCTGCGCAAAATTGGCAAGTCCTGTGTTGAAGCCTCTGGCGGTATGTTCGTGAGGCTCGATAGTGACGATCCTGATTATGAGAAGCAGTGGGTGAAGGGGTGTGCGGACAGTGGTATTGAGGCAACACCAATCTCATTGCAGAAGGCGTTTGAAATGGAACCCCTGTTGTCTGGCCATGTTGTGTCGGCCTATCTGGTTCCTGATGCCGCGATTGACGGATTTCGCATGTCCTGGCAGAATGTGGATTCAGCGAAACGGTATGGCGGACGGTTTAAGACCTATACGGAGGTCATCGCTGTTCTGCAGCAGAATGGCAGGGTGAATGGCATCAAGGTCCGGGAAAGCTTGACCGGATGCGAATATGAGATTGGCTGTGAGATACTCATCAATGCGGCCGGCGGCTGGGCTGGTAAGGTTGCGGCCATGGCTGGACTGGATGTTGGTGTTCAGCCGGACAAAGGAACGCTGCTGGCGTTCAATCAGCGTATCGCTAACCATGTGGTCAATCGGCTGCACAAGTCGTCGGATGGTGATATCTTTGTTCCGCATGGATCTATTACGATTCTGGGGACGACATCTATGAGTATTGCAGATGCTGAGGATACAAGCTCGGCTCGGGCCGAGGTCGAAAAACTGCTGAGCATTGGCGAGAAGACCTTTGAAAACCTGCGAAATTATCGTTTGTTGCGGGCATTTGCGGGCTCCCGCCCACTTTATATGCCGCCAGGCGGAGCCGCAGGCCGCGGCGCTTCGCGGGGGTTTGCTATTGTCAATCATGAGTCGCAAGATGGACTGGCTGGAATGTTTACGATTGTCGGCGGCAAGTTTACGACTTATCGACTGATGGCTGAACGCATGGCAGATCAGGTTTGTGAACAGCTTGGCAATCATAATCCCTGCCGGACGGCGGAGGAGGCGCTGGTGCCGGAAGTATCAGCGGCTGATAAAAAGCAGGCGCGCAAATACTTCCCGGCCTTCGGGACCGATTTGGCTGCGACTCGGCTGGGACCGGAGCGCTTTAGCCGCGTCACGGAGCGGCTGGCTAAGGAGCCGGACAAGCGGGCTTTGATCTGCGAATGTGAGAATGTAACGCTGGCCGAGGTTGAAGAGATTGCGCAGGAGCTTAGCAGCTATCGCATCAATGATGTTCGTCGTCGTACTCGTCTTGGGATGGGGACCTGTCAGGCCAATTTCTGCGCACTGCGCAGCGCTGGAGTTTTCTCCCGGTGCGGGCAGACGGACTCGTCGAATGATTCGCTGGGACAGATGAAGGAATTTCTGCAGGGACGATGGAAGGGCATCCGCCCTGTATTGATGGGGCGGACGTTACGGGAGATAGAGATGACACGCGCTCTTTATGAACTTTCGTTCAATGTGAATGGAGGAGGACAAGAATGAAGCATTCCGATATCGTAGTGATTGGCAGCGGACTGGCAGGGCTGACTGCTGCATTGGCAGGGGCCAGGCAGGGCAAATCGGTGACTATGCTGACCTATGGTTCCGGATCGCTTAGTCTGAACAGTGGGGTTATCGATCTGCTTGGATATGATGCACAGCATCAGCTGGTCCGGTCTCCGCGTGAGGCGATCGGGCATTTACCGGCTATACATCCGTACCATAAAATCGGGTTGCCAGCTATTGAGCAGTCGATAGAATTCTTTAAAGATTTTACCAGCAAGGCAGGATTTCCTTATATTGGGAGTTTGGATAAACAGATCATGGTGCCGACGGCGGTCGGTACGCTTAAGCCGACTGGCTTGGCACCACAGTCGCTTGATGGATCAGAACTGGTGGCTAAAAAAAGGGTTATCGTCGTAGGGATCAAAGGCGTAAAGGACTTCTATGCTGATCTTGTTGCGAAGAACCTCCGGTCCGCTTTGGGGAAGGATAAGATGTGCCAGGCGGTCGAGCTTACGACTGGTCTTATAGGCGGACGTGATCTTACGATACTGGACACCGCCCGCTGGCTGGATACGGCGCAGGGACGAGATGCTTTTGTCCGCCAGCTTCAGGGCTTCGACTGTGGGCCGACGACGGTCTTTGTTGTACCGCAGATGCTTGGAACGAACCGGACATCAGTATGGCAGGAGATCAGCGACCGTCTGGGAACTAAGGTTGTTGAAACAACCGGTCTGCCACCATCGACGAATGGTCTTCGCCTGCAGAAGCTCTTTTATGAAGCTTTGCAGCAGTCTGGTGTGAAAATCATAGAAAATACCAAGGTTTTGCGGGCCAATGTTTCCGCCGGGCATTGCACAGGTGTTATTACGGGGACCGCTGCCCGGGAGAAATGCTATACCGCAGATCGTTTTGTGTTGGCCACAGGCGGTTTCTACAGCGGCGGCATCGTGATGCCAGACTTTGATCATCCGCAGGAACCAGTTTTCAATCTTCCCGTGTATTTCGAGTCGGGCGAGGAAAACTGGAGTAATCCGGAGTTATTTGCGGATAAGCCACAGGGATTTGCTAAGACCGGAATTCTTATCGATGAGATGATGCGTCCGATTGATGCGTCCGGCCGGCTGGTTCTGGAGAATGTGTATGTAGTCGGCCGGAATATTGGCGGCTATGATTCCTGCTTTGAGCACTCAGGTAACGGAGTAGCGTTGGCATCGGCCTTCAAAGCTGTGCAGGGATAAGGAAAGGAGAGCCCGATTGAATGAAAAAGAAGAATAAGCAGGTCCAAGAGGAAGAGAAAGCCGTCTATACAGCTGATAATTGTCTGTCCTGCACGTCCTGCATGTCGAGCTGCCCAGTAATGGAAGCTTCACGTGAATACCGGGGGCCCAAGTTGGTCGGGCCGGCACATAGCCGGATGCATTTCTCACAGGAGGACATTGAGGATAGCCTGGAGTTTTGCTCAAATTGCAAGGCTTGTGATCGTTCCTGCCCGTCCGGCGTAGCGGTTTCGACGTTGAATATGCTCCAGCGTGGTGCCTATTATCAGACCCATGGTCATTCGCAGCGTGACGATATGCTTGCTCACGGCGAGCGCATGGCTAAGCTGGTCCGGGCAATGCCGCTTGGTGCGAAAATGGCGAATTGGGGGATGAAGGCCGGTAAAGTTTTTGGTGTATTCGGCACACTGGGGCTCGCTGGCAAACGTTCGATGCCAGCCTACGCACCGACTTCATTCATGAAGTTGTTTCGAGAGCTCAGGCAGCAGCCCTATGAGAAGAAGGTTGTATTTTATCCCGGCTGTTTCATCAATGATTACACACCGGAGGTCGGCGTGGCTTTTGTCAAGGTCATGCAGCGTAACCAGATAGAAGTGCTGGTCGATCCCGCCTTTAACTGTTGTGGTTCACCAATGGTCACGACGGGATTCCTCGATGAGGCGAAAGAGCATGCACAGAATAATGTGGCTCGTATCTTGGCATGGAAAGAACAGGGTATTCCGGTCATTGCCTGTTGTACCAGTTGTTCGCTGATGCTCAAGCAGGAGTATGCTGAGTTGTTTGCTGAGGAGTCGATGAAGGAAGCCGGCACAAATGTCTATGATGCGTTTGAGTATTTGGAATTGATGCAGGATAAAGGTGAGCTGGATCAGGACTTCCGGCCAGTGGAGCAGCGGCTTTTGTATCACGTGCCATGTCACCTTAAGTCGCAGGGCATCGGGACACCGGCGGCAGATATTTTGAGGCAGATACCTGGCGTACAATTGGAATTAGCAGATGCTGGCTGTTGTGGTATGTCCGGTAATTATGGATTTAAAAAAGATAAATATGAGATATCTATGAAGATTGGAGAGGCATTGTTCCAGCGCATACGAGAGTATCAGGCGGATAAAGTTGTCTGCGATTGCGGGACTTGCCGGTTACAGATCAATCACGGAACGCAGGTCAAGACCTGCCATCCGATTGAAATATTATCACAGGCTTATTAATGAGGTGAAAGGAGAAGGAAAAATGGTACGAAGAATTGTTTTGCTCTGTTCGGCGGGTGTATCGACAAATATGCTTGTTCGCCGGATGGAGAGCGAGGCGGCCCGGCTTGGTTATCCTTGTTCAATCAGTTTCTATCCGGTGGTAGAGGTCAAGGAGGCTGCCGCTTTTGCTGACGTAATGTTGCTGGCTCCCCAGTCGGCATATGAATTGCCGGAGATTCAGGTCAAGTATCCGAATGTAAAGTCTGCGGTCATCCCCAAAGAGTTGTATGCAAAGATCGATGCAGACCAGATTCTGGATTTGGCGCAGCGGATTGTTGGCGATTATTAACTTTGGGATAGCATTTCAGTAATTTGCTGGTCCGTATAGGGTGTGTGTCATTGTAGCAGGATAGGAATTTCTACTGTGAGAATTTTCTTAAAATATATAATAGAAAGAGGTTTTTAATATGGCAAAACAGTACGTTATGGCTTTGGATGCAGGAACGACGAGCAACCGTGCAATTATTTTTGGTCGAAATTCCAAGATTGTAGGCGTTTCGCAGAAGGAATTTACTCAGTATTTCCCCGAGCCGGGCTGGGTAGAGCATGATGCTGAGGAAATCTGGAGCACCATGGTTACGGTCATGAAGGAAGCACTCGAGCAGTCAGGGCTGGTAGCCAGTGATATTGCGGCTATTGGCATCACGAACCAACGTGAGACAGCTGTAGTATGGGATAAGAAAACCGGCCGTCCGGTCTATAACGCCATCGTATGGCAGTCGCGTCAGACTGCACCGATTGCGGAAGCGTTAAAAGCAAAGGGTCTTGTGGAGGAAGTCAAAGATAAGACGGGATTGCTTATTGATGCTTATTTCTCTGGGACGAAAATCAAATGGATACTGGACAAGGTTGAGGGGGCTCGCAAACGGGCAGAAAATGGTGAGCTCATCTTTGGTACTATCGATACGTGGTTAATCTGGAAACTGACCGGTGGTAAGGCGCATGTCACAGATTATTCTAATGCGTCACGCACGATGCTGTTCAATATCAATACGCTCGAATGGGATGACGCGCTGCTTGGTTATCTCGATATTCCAAAAGCCATGCTGCCGGAAGTCAAACCTTCTTCTTATATCTACGGGGATACGGTTCCGAGCATTCTCGGAGCACCAATTCCCGTCGCCGGTGCTGCAGGCGATCAGCAGGCGGCCTTGTTTGGCCAGAATTGCTTTGAACCAGGTATGGCAAAGAATACCTATGGGACAGGATGCTTTATGCTCATGAATACGGGCACAGAGATCCATAAATCAAATAATGGCCTGGTAACGACGATTGCCTGGGGTCTGGACGGCAAAGTAGAATACGCGCTAGAAGGTTCAATCTTTGTAGCTGGTTCGGCTATCCAGTGGCTGCGTGACGGAATTCGGCTTGTGGACTCAGCACCGGATTCGGAGTGGGTAGCCAAGAAAGTGCGTGATACGGCAGGTGTCTATGTGGTTCCGGCCTTTGTTGGACTTGGTGCTCCGTATTGGGATATGAATGCACGCGGCATGATTATCGGACTTACCCGTGGTACAACGAAAGCGCATATCGTTCGCGCCACGCTGGATTCGCTGGCGTATCAGACCCGGGATGTATTGGATGCAATGGAAGCGGATTGCGGCAAGAAGCTGACAGCATTGAAAGTAGATGGTGGTGCCTGCTCGAATAACCTGCTCATGCAGTTCCAGGCAGATCTCTTGGACGTGCCGGTTGACCGGCCGCAGATTATTGAGACAACAGCTCTGGGCGCAGCCTATCTGGCTGGTCTGGCTGTAGGTGTCTGGAATGACAAAGAAGAGCTCAAGGATAGTTGGAAACTGGATACGCGTTTTGAACCAGTAATGGAGCGCGAGGAAGTCGGCCGTCTGTGCAAAGGCTGGCGCAAGGCAGTCCGGCACTCGATGCACTGGCTGGATGAAGAAGAGTGAGCGAAGTAGGATAAGGAGGCATAACTATGGATAATTTATTAGGTGAGTTTGTTGGCACGATGGTCCTGCTGGTATTTGGCTGTGGCGTATGTGCGAACCTTACATTGGAGAAATCAAAAGGACAGGCCAGTGGCTGGGTTAATATAGCCATCGGCTGGGGCTTTGCCGTCACACTGGGGGTATTTACGGCGACGACACTTGGCGCGCCACAGGGCGATTTGAATCCGGCCGTAACATTCGGCAAGACATTGCTGGGAATATACACGATACCACAATTTCTGGCTACTTCGGTAGTGCAGATCTTGGGCGGTATCCTCGGGGCTGCTATCGTCTGGCTGGCTTATCTGCCACATTGGGAAGAGACGAAGGATAAGGCTGCCAAATTGGGCATCTTCTGCACCGCTCCGGCAATCCGCAAGATGGGACCGGCATTCCTTTGCGAGTTCATTGCTACATTTTTCCTGATGTTTGTCATCTGGATGATTTTTTCGAAACCAGTTGGCACAATGGTCCCAGGCTATGGCCCTTACATTGTTGGTGTGCTGATTTGGGCGTTGGGACTGTCTCTGGGTGGACCTACTGGATATGCGATGAACCCGGCCCGCGATCTTGGCCCGCGTATCGCTCATGCAATTTTGCCGATTGCTGGTAAAGGTGGATCGGACTGGGGCTATGCCTGGGTGCCAATCTGTGCTCCGCTTTGCGGCGCAGGCTTTGCCTATGTGGTAGCGCATGCACTGGGTGTATTCTGATTTGAAAGCAATAGAATAAAATAACAAAGGCTCCATGACCGGCGGATAATCTCTGGTCATGGAGCCTTTGTTATTTGTGCATGTTGTTTCAAGAGTTCTAGTCGATCTTTTCCAGTACAAATTCGCGCAGGAAATTCAGATGCATAGACATGAAATGCCGCGCATTGTTGACATTGCCCTGCAGAATAGCCGTGGTGATCTTGCGATGGTAGCAGATGGTATTACTCTCACGCTGGGCATCCATGGTGATCTCAATGTTTTTGGCTACGGAAGAGTTCAGGATATAGTTGAGGTTGCCGATGATCCGGTTTCCGCTGGCTTCGGCAATGAGGCGGTGAAAGCGGCTGTCGGCCGCGGCATAGGATTCCCCATTAGCAATGCAGCGCTCCAGTTCATCAGCCTCCTCGGCGATGGCTTTTTTCTGTTCGGGTGTGGCATATACAGCGGCAAGGGCGGCCACCTGCGGCTCAAAGATGAGCCGGACATCAAGCATGTCCAGAATAAGTTTGTTGTCATCGTAGATGAAAGTGAGGCCCAGCGGATCGTCGGGGATGCCTCGTTTTGGGGAGATGAAGGTGCCGGAGCCCTGCCTGGTCTCGAGTATATTGCGGGCGGTCAGGAGTTTGAAGCCTTCGCGCAGGGTGCTGCGGCTGATATCCCATTGTTTCAGGAATTCAGCTTCGGTCGGCAGTTTATCGCCGGCCGTCATTTTATTGTTGATAATATAGTCAATAATTTTTCTGGCCGTAGATTCAGCCAATGTCGATGTTTTTTTCTCTGCCATGATAAAAATCCTTTTCTTGCAATGAATCACTAAGTTTATTATAGCATAGTTAGAGAAGTGCAGTTTTAGGAACTGGAATTTGTGGGGATAATCAAAGCTGCTTTTATTAGAATTAGTAGTGCAGCAGTACTGTTTTTTGAGAAAAAAGATATGATGAATTTTAATAAGGAATAAAAAATATTTTCGCGAATATAATATGAAATATTTATTAAAACGATAATTTATAATTATTGATATAGCGAGCAATCTTAGTCTGGATTTGGTGAATAAGTGTGGAATGGCGTTATATATAAAAGGATGACTGTGAAAATAATATATTGCTGAAACGAAGTATAAATCAACGTTATCTGATGATAAATATCATGTATATTCTTTATTAAGCGAAAAGTTGACATTTTCAGACAATGGTTTATAATGAATTCATCAGATGAATTTGCAGGTAAAATTATTCCTGAAGGAGGATCTGCTCATGGAAAAGGTGTGTCAGGATTGGTCAAAGGAAGCATTTGATAGCAAGTTGGTAAATGCGTCTTATTGGGATGAATTTGCACAGAATGCTAAGATGGCATCGGCGGAGATTATTCGTGTAGCGAATATGGCATCGGCGGCGCGGGAACTGCAACGGATATCAGATGAACTGGAGGCTCATAAGGTCCTTGCTGTGGGTGGGGACGAGAATCCGGCCCTGCAGCAGGTATATAAGCAGTTGGCGGAGTCAGGCGTAACTGTCTATACGGATAAGTTTGACATTGCAGAACAGGCTCCAACGGCGGATTTGGGAATTTCTATTGCTGAGTTCGGTGTCGGTGAGACCGGCAGCGTTTGTGTCGATACATTCTCCTATGAGTCACGGGTTACGGGGATGCTCCCGCCGGTGCATGTGGTATTTATGAATTCTGCCCATACCGTCAAGAATGTCCAGACGGCATTTCAGATCATCAGCCGCGTATTCCGCCAAGGATATATGGGCTTTATCACAGGTCCAAGCCGCACCGCGGATATCGAGCGTGTGCTCAGCTTAGGCGTACATGGGCCTGGCCGGTTTATCATCATGGCAGTTGACGAGGATTTTGAAGGGGGGGAACACTGATGGCAGCAGGGAGTAGTGAAGCACGGAATATCCGTCGGGAAATCAAGGATAAACTAAATGACGGCATCATGCAGGATGCTCTATCCAGATTTGTGGACCAGTATCCGTCGGCCAGGCTTAAGGCGTATGATAATGTCGAGAGTATTGAAGCATTGCGCGACGACCTTCGGGACATGAAAAGCTGGACCGTCGATCATATTGGAGAAGTAGCGGATACGTTCGAACAGTCCGTTACGGCTCGGGGGGGACATTTCTATCGGGCAAAGGATGGTGACGATCTTAAGCAGTATCTGCTCAAGGTTTGCGCGGAGAATCATGTGCAGCGCATTGTGAAGTCGAAGTCGATGGCAACCGAGGAGATTCATCTGAATTCGGCGTTAGAGAAGCAGGGGCTGCATGTACGAGAGACGGATCTGGGTGAATGGATGCTGTCGGTAGCAGGGCAGAAGCCGTCGCATATGGTTATGCCTGCCATCCATTTGAATCGGGAGCAGTGTGCGGGATTCTTCTCGCAGGAGCTCAAGGAGGATGTTCCGAGTGACATTCCTTATATGATCCATACTGCCCGTCGTGTGCTGCGTGAGGAGTTCCTGTCAGCGGATATGGGCATCACGGGCGCAAACTTTGGTATTGCCGAAAATGGCGCTATTGGTCTGGTGACAAATGAAGGAAATGCCCGACTGGTGACAACGATGCCGCGTATCCATGTGGTTATTATCGGTTATGAGAAACTGATTCCGAAGATTGAAGATGCTGCCAAGATCCTGCGTCTTCTGCCGCGCAATGGCACGTGCCAGCGCATGACGAGCTATATGACGATGGTGGACGGACCGACACCGGTTATCTACAAGAAGGATGGACAGTGGGTCGAAGAGAACCGTAAGCAGTATGTGATTCTGCTCGATAATGGACGCCTGAAGGCTGCTGAAGATCCAAAACTCAAGCAGGTCTACCAGTGTGTACGTTGCGCATCCTGCCTGAATGTATGCCCGATCTGGTCCAAAGTCGGCGGGCATGTATACGGCCATATCTATTCGGGCGGAATTGGGGCAATCCTGACCGGTCTGCTCAACAATATGGATGCGTTCTCCAAGTTCAGTGATCTATGTATCGGCTGTCGGCGCTGTACTACGATCTGTCCGGGAGAAGTGCCAATTCCGGATCTTATCGATGAGCTGCGATCTCGCTACGTCAAAGAGCATGGCCTTGCATTGCCCGAGAAGACGGCGTTTCAGACCATACTGACCCATCGGAAGATTTTCCACTCGTTGTTGCGGATTGGTTCGGTTGCCCAGAAACCGGTGCAGTCGGGCGCGTTCATCCGCCATCTGCCGCTCTTCTTTGCCGGGATGACGAAAGACCGCAGTTTGCCGGCGATTGCGGCAAAGCCGTTCCGTGATCGGGCTGAAGAGCTGTTCCGTAAGAATCCGAAGCAGCCCGTGCTTAAGGCTGCGTTCTTCAGTGGCTGTAATCTCGATTTCGTGTTTCCAGAGACTGGCGAATCGGTTGTGAAGGTATTGCAGGATCTCAATATCGAGGTCATGTATCCACAGGCTCAGAGTTGCTGCGGCAAGCCGGTATTGGGGATGGGCGACCGTGAGACTGGCAAGGTTGTGGCCCGGCAGAATATAGAAGCTTTTGAGCAGTGTGGGGCAGATGTGATTATCTGTGCCTGCCCAACCTGTGCCGAGACGCTGGAGAAGACATATCGTGAACTCTTTGCGGATGATGCGGAGTGGCTGCCGCGTGTGGAACGTTTCAGCAGCAAGATACGGGAGTTTACGAGTTTTGTGGCAAAATGTTACAAGGAAGCTGGCCGGCTTATGCCGACAAAGGGGACGGAGAAGGTTACTTATCATGATTCCTGCCATATGCGCCGTGGACTGGGAGTCTATGAGGAACCGCGCGAACTCCTGCAGGCAGCAGATGGCATTGAGCTGGTTGAGATGAAGGATTGTGACAGGTGCTGCGGCATGGCGGGAGCTTTCGGCGTGAAGTACAGTGAGATTTCGCGTCCAATCCTCAAAGACAAGGTGAGCAATATCAAGGCTACCGGGGCTGATACGGTAGCGGTTGCCTGCCCAGCCTGCATGATGCAGCTGCGAGGCGGCCTGGATCAGCAGGCGCCCGACATCCACGTCCGTCATGTGGCGGATATTCTGGCTGAGCGGCTGTAAGATTTATATAGGGTAGATTCACGGGTCCTGCCGGTAGTCATTGACCGCCGGCGGGGCCTTTTTTCTGTCGGGAAACAAGGCAGCCTCCTTAGCGGTTTAGTACCAGCTTTCAAGACATGTAATACGTTTTCTGTTATAATGGTGATTGGTTTAATTTAGAAAGGATGACGAAATGAATCAACATAGAATCACCCCTTTGACTGAAAGTGGATTGCTGGCTGCGCTGACGGTTGTACTGGCTTTGGTGGCGGTCTATCTGCCGGTTGTCGGTATTGTCGCGGCGCTTATCTGGGCCTTGCCCCTGATTGTGCTCGTGGTCCGGCACGGAATGCGTTGGGGCGTTATGGCTGTGGTGGTTTCAGGGATTATCATGGCGCTGCTGATTGAGCCAATGCTCTCGCTGCGAATGGTGATCTCTTTTGCACCGACAGGTTTGGCGCTTGGCTATGCATTTCGCAAGGGCTGGTCCGGCGGGAAGACCTTCGGGATGGCACTGGCGGCCTCGTTGTTGGGCAAGCTGGCAGCACTTGGGCTGCTGTTTGCGGTAACGGCAGTTAATCCGCTGTCGATGGAGGTCGATGTAGTCAGAGAGTCTTTTGATACGGCTTTTCAGATGTATGAGACAATGGGAATCGATGCGGCGACGCTGCAGCAGAGCCGGGAAGAGATCGAGAATGGTCTTGGCATGCTTGCCATGCTGATGCCGCTGGTGGTCATTATGATGGGGATGGTAGACACCGTTATCGGCTATATGGTCGGCAGCCGAGTGCTGCGCCGGCTTGGTATTCCTGTATCGCAGTTTCCACCGTTTGCCGAGTGGCGGCTGCCGCAGTTATTCCTCTATTTGTTTGGCTTTGCGCTGGTTGGCCTTTATTGGGGAGGGACCCGCGATATCCAGTGGCTTTATCAGGCAGCACTTAATGTCAATATGCTGGCCATTTTTGCCGGATTAATCCAGGGGTTTTCGCTCGCGCACTGCCTGATGAGGCATTATCGTCTTGCTGCTGTGGTTCGGGCCGTCATCTATCTGATGATTGTGATGAATGGGTTCCTGACCCAGCTGGTGGCAATGACCGGGCTCATTGATATGCTTTTTGACTATCGCCGGCGATTTGCCGGACGGAGTAAGAAATGAGGTGAAGCTTCATGCCGCGGAATCTTTCGGCTTGGATCGATCTGACTATTCATCTGCTGATCATGCTGGTGTTGATCGGTCTGCTGTCTTACTATAATCAATACATTGCTACGATTGCTGGCGTGGTATGGCTGGCACTGGCCTCTTTTGCAAGAGAGCGCTGCGTGGACCGTTCCCGGCGGTTTGAGCGTTACTGCCGTAATGTGGTCCGTAATATTAGTGAGATGGTGAACTATGCGGTCGAAGAATTGCCGCAGATGGTCATTGTGGTCAATGAACAGGGCCGCCTGCAGTGGTGCAACAATCAGACCGCGTCGGTTTTGGGGCTGAAACCGGAGCAGGATACCGATGTCAAGGATATCTGGCCGGGGATTATTATCACCCCTATCTGGGGACAGGAAGGCGAGTATGTTTTCCCCCATGAGGAGCACTACTATCAGGTGCGCTATCGGCCGGTAAAGATGGCCCCGCATCAGGACCCGCTTATGGCACTCTATATACAGGATGTGACGGGTCATGAAGAGCTTAAGAGAACTTATCAGCAGAGCCGTACGGTGCTGCTGTATATCCAGATCGATAATTACGACGAGGTCATGCAGGGGCAGACTGAAGCGGAGCGCACCTCGCTGCTGCTGGCCGTCAACCAGTCCCTGAATAAATGGCTCAAGAATCTTGGCGGTTTTATGCGCCGGGTCTCAGATGATCTATATGTTGTTATCCTGACACGGGAGGCACTTGATCAGGCAATAAACGAGCGTTTTGATGTACTGGACAAGGTTCGGCAGCTGCAAAGTACAAATCGACTGCCAGTGACGCTTTCAATGGGTGTGGCTGTAGCCGAAAACCAGACGATGGCTGAGCTTGGTGCACAGGCTCAGGCCGGACTGGATCTGGCTTTGGGCCGTGGCGGCGATCAGGTTGCCGTCCAGATCGGTGGCAAAATGCAGTTCTTTGGCGGGCGGGCCAAGGCTGTCGAGAAGCATACCCGCGTGAAAGCCCGTGTTGTGGCACATGCCATACGCGAAATCATGGAAGGGGCCGACATGGTTTTTATCATGGGGCACCACAATGAAGATTTTGACTGCTTCGGCGCTTCGATGGGCATGGCTAAGATGGCCCGCGAGCTCGATAAGCCGGTGCATATCGTTTTGTCTGATATGAACGAGGGAATTGATAAATTTGCTGAGCTGCTCAAAGGGAAAAAAGAGTACGATGGTGTATTTGTCCATCCTGAGGCTATTAAAACGATGACGGCACTGAATCCGGTACTTATCGTTGTGGATACGCATATACCACATCTGGTGGCTGATCCGACCTTGCTTGAACGCATCCATCAGGTCGTTGTCATCGATCATCATCGCCGCAGTGAGAACGTTATCAAGAGTCCGCTGCTCGTCTACATCGAGCCAGCTTCGAGTTCTACCAGTGAACTTGTTACGGAGCTTTTGATGTATTTCAGCGATGATTCGACTTTGTCTCGTCTTGATGCGACAGCGCTGTACTCCGGTATCGTAGTTGATACGAAGAATTTTGCGGTGCAGACCGGTGTGCGCACTTTCGATGCCGCGGCTTATCTGCGGCGCAGTGGCGCAGATCCTGTCATGGTGCGGCATCTGTTCCGTTCGGATTATGATACGACGGTGGCATTGGCACGGGCTAAGGCACGCTCTGAATTGTGCGACGGTGGTCTTATTGTCTCGACAATTCCGGAACCAATGGTAAATATTCAGGTCATTGCGGCCCAGGCGGCAGATTCGCTGCTGCGCATCGAGAATGTAAGGATGAGTATTGTATTGTTCCAGCTGTCCGAAACTGTGGTCGGGCTCAGTGCCCGTTCGACGGGTGAACTCAATGTGCAGGTCATTATGGAAGCTTTTGGCGGCGGTGGACATCAGAATGTGGCCGGGGCTCAGGTAACAGGGGGCGACCTCATGACGCTGCGGGCCAAGGCGATAGAAATCAGTGAGAAGTATATAGAGGAGAATGATAAAGATGAAAGTAATATTGCTGCAGGACGTTAAGAAACTGGGGAAAAAAGGCGAGATCGTAGAAGTATCGGAAGGTTATGGCCGCAACTTCCTGCTGCCGCGTAAGGCCGCAGCTCCGGCTACGGCGGAGAACATGAATGTAGCGAAGGCAAAAGCTGGCTCACAGGCCCGCAAAGAAGCGATGGCCACAGATGAAGCCCGTCTTATGGCAGCGCAGCTCGAGAAGGTCGAGGTTACCATTCCGGTCAAGATCGGTGAAGGCGGCAAACTTTTTGGGTCGGTAACCGGCAAGGATGTAGCTGATGCCCTGAAGAAAGTCAACATTGAAATCGATAAACGCAAGATTGGTATCAAGGGCGAGGTAACTGGCGAAGGTGTATATGAGGCGGTCATCAAGGTTCATCCGACGATTACGAGTACCGTCAAGGTTAATGTAGTGGCAGGCTGATATGGATTTTTTCAAGAAAATTTTTAGCAAATTCCACAAGAAGCAGGAGCAGGCAATGCCTGCTCCTGTTAGTCATGATGCCCCTATCGACCGGGAAATTGATGCCATCTACGCAGTGCTTGTCGATCTTATGGGGACCGAAAAGCTGGTCATTCAGGCCGGTAAAATGAAGGCTTTGCCCCTGTTGCGTTCGAAGGATCGCTGTGAGCGGGTGCTTGCGCTTCAACGCATCCTTGATGAGGATCCGATGATCAGTCCCCCACCGAAGGAAGCGCAGCTGCCGGAGGTCTTAGAACTACTCTCGGAGCGGGTCGCCGATCTGCTGGCGCGTCGCAATGTTGAGGATCATATCGAAAAGAAGGTCAACGAGAAGCTGGAAAAGGATCATCAGGACTATGTTGATGATATCCGCCAGCAGGTCATCAAAGATGAGAAGCCGGGTGATGAGACGCCACAGGATAAGAAAAAGCGTGAAAAACTCGAGAAATTGGAGAACATCCATCTAACCCAGTCAATCATGGAATTGCTGCGCCCACAGGATCTTGGTGAGATTGTCGGGCAGGAGCGGGCCGTTAAATCGTTGATGGCCAAGCTCAGCAGCCCGTATCCTCAGCATCTGCTGCTCTATGGGCCGCCGGGGGTCGGCAAGACGACAGCCGCACGACTGGTGCTGGAGGCAGCCAAGCAGAAGGCAGCCTCGCCCTTTGCTGAGGCTGCTCCGTTTATCGAGACGGATGGCACGACCCTGCGCTGGGACCCGCGTGACATGACGAATCCATTGCTGGGGTCGGTGCATGACCCGATTTATCAGGGGGCACAGAAGAATCTGGCCGACAGTGGTATTCCTGAGCCCAAACCGGGACTGGTCACAGATGCGCATGGCGGCATCCTGTTCATTGATGAGATCGGTGAGATGGACGAGATGCTGCAGAACAAACTATTAAAAGTGCTCGAGGACAAACGGGCTTTTTTCGAGTCGGCTTACTATGATCCGACCGATGAGAAAGTGCCGCCTTATATCCGCAAGTTATTTGAGGATGGCGCTCCTGCAGACTTCGTCCTGATCGGGGCAACGACCCGTGATGCCTCACATATCAACCCGGCGCTGCGCTCGCGCTGTGCGGAAATCTATTTTGAACCGTTGACTCCGCGGCATATTCAGCAGATTGTGCAGAATGCAGCCGAGAAGCTGAAGGTTACGATGGATGATGGCGTAGCCGGACTCATCAGCGAGTATACGATTGAGGGCCGTAAGGCTATCAATATCCTGGCCGATGCCTATAGTCTGGTGTTGAACCGCACTGGCGCGGCTGATACGGCGACGATTGAGCAGCTCAATAGCAGCAATGCCCCGTCTGTCAGCATTACAAAGGGCGATATCTATGAGGTAGCTCAGGTCAGCCGGTTGTACCAGTTTGTGACGAAAAAGGCTTCGGATCAGGCGATTCAGGGTCATATTTTTGGTCTTGGCGTAGCGGGCTTTCTCGGCTCGGTCATCGAGATTGAGGCCGTCGCGTTCGAGGCCCATGAGAAGGGCAAGGGCGTGGTCCGCTTTAATGAGACGGCTGGTTCAATGGCCAAGGACTCTGTATTCAATGCGGCTTCGGTCATGCGCCGGCTCACGGGGAAGGATATTCACGACTATGACGTACACATCAACATTATTGGTGGTGGTAATATTGATGGTCCGTCGGCGGGAACGGCTATTCTTGCCGTTATTACTAGTGCTGTAACCGGCCGGAAGATCCGTCAGGATGTGGCGGTAACCGGCGAAATATCGCTGCAAGGCCGGGTGCATCCGGTAGGCGGCGTATTCGAGAAAGCCTATGGTGCGAAACAGGCCGGAATTCAGACGCTGGTTATCCCCAAGGAGAATGATAAAGATATCCCGAAGGAGCATCTGGGCCTTAATATTCAACCGGTAAAGACGGCGGAGGAAGCCTTTGCCCTCATTTTTGCGGATGAGACCGGGGGAGCCGCCGGCAATAAACAGAAATAGATGAAAGGAATCCAGCCATGGCATTACCAGAACGCGTTCCTCCTCAGAACATTGAAGCTGAACAAGCTGTTCTGGGAGCGATGCTCATAAAAAAAGAAGCGATTGTCGAAGTGCAGGAGATCCTGCGCCCAGATGATTTTTACCGTGAGGCACACCGCATCGTCTATGAAGCGATGGCGGAACTCCAGAATAATGACGAAGCTGTCGATCTCGTTACATTGACCGAGCAGCTGCGTAAGGCAGAGAAACTGGACAAGATCGGTGGCATATCCTTTGTCACTCAGCTCGCTAATGCGGTTCCGACCGCGGCTAACGTTACGTATTATGCGAAAATCGTTAAGGAGAAAGCTGAGCTGCGCAACCTCATCAATGCGGCTACGGAGATTGCCGGAGCCGCTTATGAGGATGTCGAGAATGTCGAGACCATTATGGACGAAGCCGAGAAGAAGATCCTGGCCGTGGCCAGCAGTCAGAATGGCGGCGCCTTTGAGCCGATGAAAAGCATCGTCCTGCGTACCTTTGAACGCATCAATGTGCTCTATGAGTCGAAAGGCGGGCTCACGGGGATCAGCTCCGGTTTTAAGGACCTCGATACACTCACTGCCGGACTGCAGAAATCGGACCTGATTCTGGTCGCTGCCCGTCCGTCGATGGGTAAAACTGCTTTTACGCTGAACATTGCAAGTTATGTCGGTCTGCATGGACAGCGGGTAGCATTTTTTTCGCTCGAGATGAGCAAGGAGCAGCTTATGCAGCGTATGCTTTGCTCTGAAGGTGGCATCGATGCCTCCAGGCTGCGAACTGGCCAGCTTGATGAGACCGAGTGGAACCGCCTGGTCGAGACCGCGGACAAGCTGAGCCGGGCCCCCGTGTTTATCGACGATACGGCAGGCATTACGGTCATGGAGCTGCGCTCCAAGGCCCGCAGACTTAAGGCCGAGCATGGACTTGACCTTATCATTATCGATTATCTGCAGCTGATGCAGGGACGCCCAAGCAAGAATGGTGACAACCGCCAGCAGGAAATATCGGAGATTTCCCGCTCACTCAAGGCCTTGGCTCGTGAGCTGGATGTGCCGGTTATTGCCTTGTCACAGTTGTCGCGTTCGGTTGAGAGCCGTCAGGTCAAGAAGCCGATGTTATCCGACCTGCGTGAGTCGGGCTCGCTTGAGCAGGATGCTGATATTGTTATGTTCCTCTATCGTGAGGATTATTATGACAAGGACACGGAGAATAAGAATATTACGGAAATCATCATTGCCAAGCATCGTAATGGTCCGGTCGACAGTATTCAGCTGTTCTTCCAGAAAGAGTTCACGAAATTCCGTGATCTGATGATCCAGTAGTTGTTTTAAAAAGGCTGCCGCACATGAGTGCCGCAGCCTTTTTTTATTCGCCGCCGTCTGACGGATTTTTCAGATTATGCTTGACAAAACCGGTCCCACATATTAGACTGAAAATATGAAATCGGTCTCACAAAGCGGCCGTAAAGAAGTATTACACTGGGATTAAGGGGGAGTTATTGATGCAAGATATCCGTCTGGAGAATCCATTGCATGGTCAGTTGGCAGAATTGAAGGAAGTCAGAGATCCAGCCTTTGCTAGTGGCACCATGGGAATTGGTGCTGCCGTCAAGGATCCGTCTGGTCAGGTATATTCGCCGGTTGACGGTGAGATAACTGTGTTCTTCGAGACGAAGCATGCCATTGGCATCCATTCCGTTGAAGGGGCGGATATCCTGATTCATGTTGGCCTCGATACAGTCAAACTTAATGGGCAGTATTTTACGGCCAAGGCCGCTCAGGGGGACAAGGTGTCGAAGGGGCAGCTGTTGCTGACCTTTGATGCGGAGGCAATCAAAGCTGCCGGTTACGATACAACTACCCCGGTAGTAGTGACGAATCCATCAGAGTTCGGTCAGGTCAGGGTTGTTGTCGATGGGCAGGATGTGACAGTATCGGCTGCTGGGGACAGAATGGCAGCAGCGCCTGTTGACGAGAGCGAGTATGCAGACCTGCCTCAGGCGGCCCGCGTAGCGAAACTTATTGAAAAATATGTTGGCGGCATGGATAATGTCCGCAATGCCGAGCACTGTGCAACGCGTCTGCGTCTTATCCTTAATGATAAATCCAGACTGGATGAGAAAGCCATTGAGAATATTGATGGTGTAAAAGGCCAGTTTTTTGCAGCAGCCCAGTACCAGATTATCCTTGGTACTGGCTTTGTTGATAAGGTCTTTGCTGAGTTTGTCAAAGGGGTGACATTTAACAGCACTAGCAACAAGGAAGCAGTATATGCTCAGATGACACCAATCCAGAAGATTTCACGCACGCTTGGTGATGTTTTCGTGCCAATCATTCCCGTGCTCGTTGCTACGGGGCTTTTCATGGGATTGCGCGGCGCAGCCCAGAGCCTGGGCATCCACTTCAGTGAAAACCTCTTGCGTATGAGTCAGATTCTTACGGATACAGCATTTGCGTTCCTGCCCGCGCTAGTCTGCTGGTCCACAACAAAACGCTTCGGCGGCACCCCGGTCATTGGTATTGTGCTTGGTCTGATGCTTGTTGCACCACAGCTGCCAAATGCCTATGCCATCGCTGGTGGCGAGGCACAGCCGATTCCAATGGATGTTTTTGGTTTGACCGTCCCCGTTGTGGGGTACCAGGGTTCCGTCCTGCCGGCACTGGTGCTGGGAATCTTTGCAGCGAAGCTGCAAAGATGGCTCAAGACCTTTGTACCAGATATTATCGATCTCATCGTTACCCCGTTCCTCACGCTCTTGCTCTCTATGCTGCTCGGCCTGCTCGTTGTCGGGCCCATCATGCATACAATTGAGATTGGCATCTTCGGTGCTGTGCAGACATTTCTGCAGCTTCCCCTAGGTATTGGCGGCTTTATTGTTGGTGGATTACAACAGGTTATTGTTGTGTTTGGTGTCCACCACGTATTTAATGCACTTGAGGTCCAGCTGCTGGCGACGACGGGAGTCGATCCGTTCAATGCGATTATCACCGGTGCGATTGTAGCCCAGGGCGGTGCCGCGGTAGCTGTAGCCATGAAGACCAAGGACCCGAAGAAACGCGCCTTGTATTTTTCGTCGGCGGTTCCGGCATTTCTGGGGATCACAGAGCCGGCTATCTTCGGGATCAATCTCCGCTTCATGAAGCCTTTTCTTTATGCGCTGGTTGGCGGCGCCTGCGCTGGTGGTGTAGCCAGTATCATGCATCTGGCTGGTACCGGTATGGGCATTACTGTTTTACCGGGGACACTCTTGTATCTCGATCATCTTTTGGAGTATATTATAGTTAACGCCATCGGTTTTGGGATTGCCTTTGCACTGACGTTCACCCTGTTCAAACCGGAGGAATGAATGCATTCTTGCAGACCTCCCGGTGGTGTGGCGGCTTGAATTTGTAATAGGAAGGAGAATCCCTATGGAAACAATCGATAAGGATGCTATTACGGAACGTTTGCTGGCCAGTTTTCCGCTGGAGCATCGCTGGCATAACCGTTTTCATCTGGAGATGCCGTTTGGTCTTATTAATGATCCAAACGGGCTGACATACTTCCAGGGCGCGTATCATATCTTCTACCAGTGGAATCCTTTAAGCTGCGAGCATAGGAATAAGAGCTGGGCCTATACGGCGACGCGGGATTTTATTCATTACAGTCAGCCTAAATTATCCTTGTGGCCTGATGATATTCACGATAAGGATGGCTGCTATTCGGGCTGCGGGACCGTTGAAAATGGTGCGTTGCGGATTCTCTATACCTGCAATCGCCGGGAGGGTGATATCCGGATTCCTGCACAGCGATTTGGAACTTTACAGGCTGATGGCACGATAAAAAAAGAAGAAATTATCATTGCGGACCATCCCGCAGGTATTACAGGCCATTTTCGTGATCCTTATCTCTTTACCCGGCGGGGGAAGCGGTATATCGTAATCGGTGCTCAGCGCGAAGCAGATCACAAGGGGACCGTGCTTATCTATGAAGAGACAAAGGATGGCTGGCAGAATCGCGGTGAAATCGCTACGCGTCTGGGTGATTTTGGTTATATGTGGGAGTGCCCAAATCTTTTACAATTCGGCCGTTATGATGTGCTGCTCTTTTGTCCCCAGGGATTGCCTGCCCGGTCGTTTGACCGGCAGAATCTTTATCAAGCTGGGTATATTGCTGGTCATCTTTCGCTCGACAGTCTGGATATGGTTCAGCATACGAAATTCCAGGAACTGGATCATGGTTTCGATTTTTATGCACCGCAGGCGTTTGAACATGAGGGGCGTCATATCCTTATCGGTTGGATGGGGATGCCTGACCGGGATGACGAATATCCTTCCCGCGAAAAAAATTGGCAGTACAGTCTGACTATGCCAAGAGAATTGCGCTTGCGGCAGGGACATATTTACTCTCGTCCGGTTCGCGAAATGCGCGATCTGCGTGTCGAGGAATCCGCTATAGAATTAGAGCGAACCAATGTCAGGAAACTGGTACAGCCCTTGTTTCAAGGCTCAGAGATTCTTTTAAATATAAAGCTGGGCCAAGCCCGCAAAGTCGTATTGACGTTGGCTTTTGGCCTTGAGCAGCTGGTTTTTGCGTATGACTGCGATGAGCAGGTCATGACCATTGACCGCAATGGCATGCGCAGGGGGGGACAGGGCATCCGGCAGTTTAAGCTGTTTGCGGATACGCAGCTTTCCCTGGAGCTCTTCGTGGATCGTAGCGCGATAGAGGCATTCTTTCAGCATGGCGAAGAAGCGGCCAGTCTGCTGGTATTTCCCGAAAAGAATATCCAGCCGGAACTGCGGCTGACGGCTTCAAAGCCATTGACACAGGTCACCGGTAATGTCTGGCCACTCGATGCATTCAAGTATCAGAGTGAACGTTGACAAAATATATAAATAACCCCCTGAAACATAGCGTTTCAGGGGGTTATTTATGTCAGAAAAAACGGCTGGGAAAGCCGTACGTCAGTTGTTTACTGCGCGATCTTCGTGAGAATCGGTTAACGGAATCCGCCGGATCCGGTCGAAGGGGATTGAATCGAACGAATAGCGGATATCAAGATGCGTATCAGAACGAGTAAAGATGACTTTTTTTAAAGAAAATTTGCTCGTGCGCCTGATTCGGTTGATGTAATACTGTGCATCTTCTGCCGTGAATGGACCCTTCGCGATGATAACGCGGACGTTATCGACGAACAAGGGAAAACACCTCCAACAATACGCATAGAAGCTGGCAACAGCATCCAAAAGGATTAGGGGATCCAGGGGGAAGGATGTGTTCCAGCGATTATCTTTGTTGTTAGCGAAGAGAGGAATAGGGGCATATTCTTTAACAACTTATTTAGAATTATACTATACTTTGAAGACACTGTGAAGTTTCAAATGGTACCGCTTAACCTAAAAAGGCGCGTATTTTGTGGAATTATTCCCAGCAGGTCGCGTCTGTCGGTCGTTTATGCGGTTTTTGGGCCGTTTTTGCACGAGCACAGTTTGAATGGCAGCGAAAACAGGGAATCCGACCACTGATATATACGGCTGTCGAAATCCCCGCTGTCTTTATATGAAGTACATCAGGCTGTCCGTTTCTTTTTCCTCATCGATGGCGGTGAGGATATCATCGAGGGAGACCGAAGCCAGCGTATTTTTGATCTTCTCATCTAGTGGATCAAAGACTTTGGCTGTAAGCGCCCGGTCGAGGACAGGCATTTTTTCGGCTGCAGGAGCAGCTTTCTCCATCAGGGAGAGCTCAATAGAGGATAGAATGTCATAAGCGCTGATCTCCCGTGGCTCGCGGGACAGCTGGTAGCCACCCTGGCTGCCCTTGATGGAATTTACGAGTTGGGCTCGTTTTAGCAGGGAAAAAACCTGTTCCAGATAGATTTTTGAAATTCCGAGCTTTTCCGATATGCTGATAATTGTGATTGGCGAACCGGAAGCGAAGTTCTGGGCGAGGCAGGTCATAGCAGCGAGGCCATAGCGGCCTTTGGCGGAAATTTTCATAAGAGATCCCATTCCTTTCATCGTTATATCATACCATGAAGATATGTCTTTCTTGCATGGTATAGTTTAGTCAAAATGGGCGGAAAAGTCAATGGAATATTTCTGTTGACAAAGCGCCCCAGCTATGTTAATATGTAAACATATCAATCATATATGTTTTTACTAAAGTTGATTTATGGTTTAGTAATGGAGGCGTTTCATACATGGGCAAGATCTATAATAGCGTAACGGAACTCATTGGCGGTACGCCGCTGCTTAAGGCAAATCATTTCATTAAGGTAAATGGCCTTAAGGCGAATATTCTGGTAAAGTTGGAGTATTTCAATCCGGCGGGGTCCGTCAAGGACCGCATTGCTAAGGCGATGATCGAGCAGGCTGAGAAGGAAGGACTCCTTACCAAAGATTCGGTTATCATCGAACCGACATCGGGCAATACTGGTATCGGGCTGGCCAGTGTGGCAGCGGCACGTGGGTATCGGGCAATACTGACGATGCCAGAGACTATGAGTATTGAGCGTCGGAATCTGCTCAAGGCTTACGGTGCAGAGATTGTTCTGACGGATGGCTCCAAGGGCATGAAGGGCGCTATTGCCAAGGCAGAAGAGCTCGCAAAGGAAACACCACATTCCTTTATTCCCTCACAGTTTACAAATCAGGCAAATCCGGCAGCACATGAGGCCACGACTGGCCCCGAAATCTGGCAGGATGCGGATGGCCAGGTGGCAGCATTTATTGCTGGTGTCGGCACAGGTGGTACACTGACAGGCGTCAGCCGTTATCTGAAGAAGCAGGACCCGTCTGTTTATGTGGCTGCTGTTGAGCCGGCAACGAGTCCGGTCTTGTCTAAGGGTGAGGCTGGCCCGCACAAGATTCAGGGCATTGGTGCTGGTTTTGTCCCTGAGACGCTCGACACAAAGGCGTACGATGAAGTTCTGGCCATAGCGAATGAAGATGCTTTCACCTATGGTCGTCAGTTTGCTCATGCCGAAGGAATCCTGATCGGTATTTCTTCCGGTGCAGCTTTGGCGGCAGCTGTTCAGCTCGCAAAGCGCCCGGAATTTGAAGGCAAGAATATTGTGGTACTGCTGCCGGATACTGGTGACCGTTATTTGTCGACCGAACTTTTTGCCGAGTAAGCAGGGATTATTCAAAAATAAGAAAGGCGACGATTGTTGAAATCGTCGCCTTTTCGGTGTGCGTACCAAGTCGAAAATATCTGCAGATTATGATATAATAGCCTGTAAGCATAAATTTGAAGAATATTCGTTTCATAAACGCTAACAGAAGAAAACCAGCACGGAAAAAGTATGCGGACTCGAATTATTCCTGTTGCTGGATCTGCTGATGATGGAGTTATGGCAGAAAAGGAATCGCTGGGAAGATGTTTGATAATTTTTTAGTGGCAGTTGGCGCAGTAGTGCCGTTGTTCTGTCTGATGTCCATCGGGGTATTCGTCAAGAAGTCAAAGCTTATGACGGATGAGGAGCTGGTGCATACCAACCGGATGGTATTTAAGGTATTCTTTTTTTGTATGATGTTCTATAACATTTATAATACGGATCTGGCTTCGACCGTGCGGCCGGGACTGATGCTGTTTGGTGCGGCTGGTGTTATTGGCGTGTTCCTGATTGCGACCGTGTTGATTTGTTTGTTTGAACCATCAAATAAACGACGGGGAGCAATGAGCCAGGCGATTTTTCGCAGCAATTTCGTTCTCATGGGCATCCCGTTGGTCGGGAATATCTTTGGCGATGATCAGTTGGCGATCCCTGCGATGATGATTGCAGTTATAGTGCCAATCTACAATGTACTGGCGGTGTTTGTGCTGGAGACATTCCGCGGTGGACGGTGGCATTTTGCGGGCATAGTGCTTGGCGTTCTCAGGAATCCGATGATTCTCGGGGCTATTGTGGCTGTGGTGTTCCGGTTACTCTTTATTCCTGTGCCGCAGCCGATTATGAAGCCGATCGGGCAGGTGGCTGCAGCGACGACACCGGTAGCCTTGATTATTCTGGGAGCTTCGTTCAAAGGCGGAAGTTTTCATGCACATCTGCCGCAGCTTATTGCCTGTACGGTTAGCCGTTTGCTGCTCGTTCCAGGCATTATGCTGGGGCTGGCCGTTTACCTGGGGTTCCGTGGAATCGATCTTGTGACATTGGTGGCAATCTTTGCAACGCCGTGTGCGGTGGCGAGTTTTGCGATGGCGCAGCAGATGGGCAGCGATGCAGATCTTGCAGGCAATTGCGTGGTCTATACCAGTGCACTGTCCTGCTTTACCATCTTCGGCTGGATCTTCCTGCTGAAGACGCTGGGACTGTTCTGATTCGGCAGGTGCTATCCTTCTATGCTCTGGCGCAGATGCCGGAGCATATTTTGTTTTAGCCGGGTAACTGCCTGATGCGTGATATGGAGACGCGTGGCAATCTCAGTCTGCGGCAGGTCCTGCAGATACAGCAGCACAAGCAGTTGCTTCTCTCTGACGGGGAGAAAGCGGATCAGTTGCCGCAGCAGCAGTCGCTGACAGACAATGGTCTCAGGGGATACTGCATCGCAGGTCTGGCAACCATAGCGTTCCCAGATATCCTGTTCGTTGCTGTCCTGTTCTGGGTAGCAGGTATGAGTCCAGTCTTCGCGGCGCTGCCGGAAAGCATTATAGAGTGTCAGCCGTATGCGCTGCTGCAGGAAGGCCGCGAAATGGATGTTGAGGCTGGCATCGTAGTCATGGATAGCCTGCAGGAAAGCCAGACTGGCCAGACTCTGTTCTTCCTCCAGCTGGGCGGAATTGCCTCGTAGATGACGATGTGTTTCATTGACCAGCAGTCCATGGTAAAGGGAAAGAAGCCGCAGACAGGCGGTTTGGTCGCCATGGGCGGCTCGGTCGATCAGTTGATCTTCAGCGGGTTTATCCAGAAGCCAGGTTTTTTGTTTTTTCATTAGGGTGTCACTCCTTCCTTGATATGCTTACAGTATAGCGTCGGACTCGATTTTCAGCGAAGCAGTAATGAGGCGTGATTCCCAATCTTTTTGGTCATTTTCAGAGGATTCATGCTATAATAAGGCATTGACAGGAGGGAATAGGATGCGATTGGAAGAAATCATCAACCAGCACAGGAAGTCCTTGAATGATACGGATATGGTCATCTGGAAGTATATCCTGCAGCATCGGAGCGAATCTCGGCATATATCGATCCATGAACTGGCCCGCTCTTGCTGCGTGTCCAGCACGACGGTGGTACGGTTTGCACAGAAGCTGGGCTTTGACGGCTTTGGCGAACTCAAAGCCGTTATGAAGATGGAGGAGCCGGATCAGGCGGTGTACCAGACGGATGTGCTGCAGGACCTGGGGGTGTTCTATGAGCAGACCTGGGATAAGCTGATCAAAAGGAACTTCGACAGTGCCAGCCGGCTTGTGCATGAGGCGAACCGGGTATTTGCTTTTGCGTCAGGTTATGTCCAGAGCAACGTGGTGCAGGAGCTAAAGAGGCTCTTCTTTTACGATAATGTATTGATTTATGAGATCGCCGGGCGGGCGGAGTTTTACTCGATCCTCGAGATGCTGACGACGGATGATCTGTTCGTGTTCGTATCCCTTTCCGGGGAGTCGCCGACGGTTACGGAATTTGGTTCGGAACTGAGGCTGCGCGATATTCCTTTCATTTCGATTACCAAACTGCATGACAACACGCTAGCTAGCTTGTCTACCGTGAATCTTTATGTGTCACCGGCGACGTTCCGTCTTTATGAGGGCAGCGACGAACGGCCGGCTTTCCAATCCATGATGCCTTATTTCCTGCTGGTAGAGACCTGGTATGTCAAGTACCGGCTATATGTCCAGCGACAGGAAAACGAATAGAAAGGATATGCCTGCGTACCAAAGTACGGGAAATGTACCATGGTACGCAGTGCGGGCAGTGTGCCCAGATGCCGTGAAACTATTGTGTTCATGGCATTTTTTAATTACTATATAACTAAGATATCTTACAGGAACTTGAGCAGGATGCGGAAAGATTTCTGAAAACATCAACGATACGGTATTCTCTGAATGAATCATATGGAATAATCATCCTGACTAAGTCAGGAAATGGGGGGAAAAAAATGTCTCTGAAAAAAGACTGTATCATGCAGGAGATGCAACGATTTGGCGGTGCGATGTATACACCAGTCATCCTGTTCGCATTCTTTGGTTTGACGGTTGCACTTTCAATCGTTTGCAAGAACCCAGGAATCATTGGATCGATTGCCGATAAAGGAACGGTCTGGTATGATTTCTGGTTTGTCGTGGAGCAGGGCGCCTGGACGGTGTTTGCTCAGATGCCGATCCTGTTTGCCATTGCGGTGCCTATCGGCTTCGCCAAGAAGGAACAGGCACGTTGTGCGATGGAATCCTTTGTCATCTACATGTGCTTCAACTACTTCATCTCGGGTTTTCTTACGCTGCATGGCAGTGCTTTCGGTGTAGACTACAGTCAGGCTGCTGGTGCTGGTACGGGGCTGGCGATGATCGCCAACATTAAGACGCTCGATATGGGGATGCTCGGGGCAATCTTTATCGCCTGTGTAACCGCCGCTCTGCACAACCGGTTCTACGATACCGAAGTTCCTGACTGGCTGGGTATTTTTAAGGGACCTGCGTTTGTCGTAGCAGTTGGCTTTGCTGTCATGATTCCAATCGCGTTGGTATTCTGCTTTGTATGGCCGGTTATCCAGCATGCAATCATGCAGTTCCAGGATTTCCTCAAGACCAGTGGTATCGTCGGGGTATGGGCCTATACGTTCTCCGAGCGCATCCTGCTGCCGGCAGGCCTGCATCATTTCATCTATCTGCCGTTTATCTTCGGACCAGCTGTCTGCGATGGCGGTATTCAGGCTTACTGGCTGCAGCACCTCAATGATTTTGCTACCAGTGCACACAGTCTGAAAGAGATGTTCCCAGAAGGCGGCTTTGCCCTCCATGGCAGTGCTAAGGTATTCGGTCTTCCGGGTGCCGCACTTGCTATGTATATGTGCGCTAAGACATCAAAACGGAAAAAAACGGCAGCATTGCTGATTCCGGCTACGATTACGGCTATGCTCTGCGGCATCACGGAGCCAATCGAATTCACCTTCCTCTTCATTGCACCGCTTCTTTATGTTGTGCATGCAATCCTTGCGGCTACGCTGTCCGCAACACTCTATTTCTTTGGACTGTCCGGCAACTTTGGCGGTGGTCTGATCGACTGCTTCGTGCAGAACTGGATTCCGTTGTTCCCGTATCATGCAGGTACTTACATCATGCAGATCTGCATCGGTCTCTGCTTCACGGCGATCTACTTCTTCGTATTCCGTTGGCTGATTCTGCGGAACGACTATAAGACGCCGGGCCGTACGGATGATGATGCAGAAGACAAGCTCTTCTCCAAAGCTGAGTATAACGCCAAGAAAGAAATGGAAAGTGCAGGTCTTGGCGATAATCCGCAGGCGCTGAAGGCGAAAGTATTCCTTGACTGCCTCGGTGGACCTCAGAACATCAAAGAAGTCACGAACTGTGCAACGCGTCTGCGTGTTACAGTAGCTGATCCGGATAAAGTGGCAGCCAGTGGCAAATTCACTAAAGCTGGTGCATTTGGTCTGGTAAAGAATGGCCATGCTGTTCAGGTCATTGTCGGTCTCTCGGTTCCGCAGGTTCGCGGACACTTTGATGCGCTGCTGCGCGGTGAGATTGCAACAAGTGCAGCGGAACAGGTCGTAAATCATGAGACGGCTGATAAGAGTCTCGCAATGAAACTCAATGCCTGTGTATCTGGCAAGCTCATCGATATGAGTGAAGTCGAGGATGATATGTTCTCGCAGAAGATGATGGGCGATGGTGTTGCCATTAAACCGACTGGTAATACGGTAGTTGCTCCGGCGGATGCCGAGGTCACAATGGTCATGGAGGAGTCATTGCACGCGATTGGCTTGCGTATGAACAATGGCGTTGAGCTGCTGATCCATATCGGTATCGATACGGTCAAGCTGGATGGTGAAGGATTCAGTCTGTTCACGAAAGCTGGCGAAAAAGTTACGGCTGGCACGCCGCTGATCCAGTTCAACAGCAGTATTATCAAGAATGCCGGCTACAAAGATACGGTCATCATGGCAATCACGAATTCTGCGGAATATCCACAGATGAAGAAGGCTGCAGATGGTGATGTTGATGGCGGCAATACACCCGTAATGATGTTTTAACAAAAAGGACGATTCACGATGAACACTTTGAAATGGTGGCAGAAGACTGTGGTCTACCAGATCTATCCGAAAAGCTTTCAGGATACGACTGGCAGTGGGCAGGGGGATATCCCCGGCATCACCACGAAGCTCGACTACCTCAGGACTTTGGGAGTGGGGGCGATATGGCTCACTCCGGTCTATCCATCACCGATGGTAGACAACGGATATGATATCGCAGACTATACGGGCATCGATCCCTCCTATGGGACGATGGCTGATATGGAAACGCTGATTGCAGAAGCAAAGAAGCGGGACATCCGAATCGTCATGGATCTGGTCTATAATCATAGCTCGGATCAGCATGCCTGGTTCCAGGAGTCAAAAAGCTCCCGGGACAATGACAGAGCTGATTGGTATATCTGGCGGGATGCCAGAGCGGATGGCTCGGCACCTACGAACTGGCGTGGTATATTTGGCGGCAGTGCCTGGACATGGTGCGAGGAACGTCAGCAGTATTACCTGCATACCTTTGCTGCGGCACAGCCTGATCTCAATTGGGCAAATCCTGCAGTGAGGAAGGCCCTTTATCAAGCGGCAAATTTTTGGCTGGATAAAGGCGTTGGGGGATTCCGGATTGATGCAATCACCTATATCCGCAAGCCGGATCAGCTGCAGGACGGACCGGCAGACGGGAAAGACGGCATGGTCAGCATCCATACGATGACGGCCAATACACCGGGTATCCTTGATTATCTGCGGGAGTTCCAGCAGGCAGTATTTGCCGGCCGGGATATCTTTACCGTGGCTGAGGCGAATGGTGTCGGGCCGGATGAGCTGAAAGACTGGGTGGGTTCACAGGGCGTATTCGATATGCTCTTTGAATTCAGCCATATGAATTTGAATTTCCGCGAGAATGAAGTCTGGTGCTATCCAAACGACTGGAAACTAAGTGAGCTGAAAAAAGCGCTGTCCGATAGTCAGGCGGCAACCGCTATGGATGGCTGGTATCCAATCTTCTTCGAGAATCATGATCAGCCTCGCAGCGTGAATAAGTTTTTCCCGGAAGGAGCAGATCCTGAACTGGCAGCAAAGGCGATGGGGACGGTACTGCTTACTCTGCGGGGGACGCCATTCATCTACGAAGGTCAGGAACTGGGCTTCACGAATGTGGCCTGGGACAATATTGACTGCTATGATGATATTTCCTCTCATGGTCAGTATGGATTTGCCCTGGAAGAAGGTTTTACGCCGCAGGCAGCGCTGGCCTTCGTGCATCGTTACAGCCGGGATAATGCCCGGACGCCGATGCAATGGTCTGACATCACGCAGGCTGGATTCACGATGGGGAAACCCTGGCTGCCGGTTCATCCGGATTTTGAAAGCTGCTGTGTAGAAACTGAGGCCAAGGATGAACGATCCGTGCTGAGTTATTATCGCCAGCTAGCCAGGTTCCGGTGCCAAAGCGATACGGCGCCAATCCTGCAGCAGGGCGATTACCAGGAAATCATGCCTGACGACGAGCGCATCTATGCGTTCCGTCGTACACTGGGAAAACAGCACATTTATGTGCTGGTCAACTTCACCTTGGAAGAGGTCCGTTTTTCGGCGGACTTCCTTCAGGAAGAAGAGTATCTGCTTGGCAACTATGTGCCAGGTAAAAAAGGTCACCTGCGGCCATTGGAAGCAGTGGTCTATCAAAGTAAAGCACGGAGGTGATCGTATGAAAGTTGCTGCCAGTGATTATGATGGTACCTTGTTCCGGCAGGATGAGATAGCTGCTGTCGATGTGGCGGGAATCCGGAAATGGCGTGCAGCCGGGCACTTGTTTGGGGTGGTAACTGGCCGGGACTATGATATGCTGGCGCCACAGTTGGCGCATTATGGCATAACATTTGACTATGCTGTGTGCAATAATGGCGGCATCATCTGCCGTCAGGATGGCAAAGTCTTATGGCAGGGCAGGATTGATCCGGCTGTGCTGAGCTCAATCCTGCAGGTACCAGGGGTGAGCCGGTCCCTGCATTATGCCTTTTCGGCAGCCGGGAAGACATTTCTCTGCCATGAGCAGGAAGGGTCCTGGATTACCAGAGAGGCAACGGCCTGGAAGTTCCCACTGGTCAAGATCAGGGAAAGCGAAGTTGTCAGTCTGCCACAGATTCATCAGCTTTCATTAGGCTATGATGATCCAGTAGAAGCACAGGCGGTCAGCGATGTACTCAATGCCCGGCTGGGTGAGGTGATCCATGCCTATCCGAACCGTGGCAGTGTGGACATCACGCCGCTCGGCATAAGTAAACAGCAGGGAATCCAACAGCTGATCGGACTGATGGGCTGGAAAGATGTCCGGGTCTATGCAATTGGCGATGAAACTAACGATCTGCCGATGATCAAGGCATTTGACGGTTATACGGTGGATACGGCGCGGCCGGTTATTAAACAGCAGGCTCAGGGTAGCTATCCGGGAGTTGGTGCCATGCTGGAAGCAAATATATAGGGGAATCAGTTTTATGAAACCTTTTTTAGGAATTGCGGCACCAAAGATATAAATAAATGCTTATATGATGAAATCTTCACATCGAAACATGGACAGATCGGAAGATTTCATCTTTAAGGATAAGACTAATTATCAGAATGTTTAGAGGGAAAGGAAGCTTTTGAATAATGAAACTCAATAAGAAGGTATTTGCTGTAGTAATGGGATTGGCCATTACGGCCAGTGGGTCTGTTTTTGCAGCAACCGCTGATAGTTTTACAGATGTTCCGAAAGATCATTGGAGCTATCAGGCACTGGATTATCTGGCGAAGGAGGGCGTTATTGAAGGCATGGGCGACAGCACGTTCCAGGGCGGCCGCAGCATGACGCGCTATGAAGTGGCTTCGATCGTAGCTAAAGCAATGCAAAAGGGGAATTTGGGTATTGCGGACAGCGCAGTTCTCGAAAAGCTGGAAAAAGAGTATGGTGGCGAGCTGGCGACGCTTAAGAATCAGGTCGATCAGAATACGAAGCAGATCGCTGAGAATAAGAAAGCCATTGAGCGCGTCAATCTGCACGGGTTTGTCCGTGCGCAGTGGGATAGTGATAATCTGAATACAGCAGCTGGAAATCTGCAGAACGAAAAAGATGGTAAATTGCAAGTTGAAATTGAACAAAAAATAATCAATAAATATTATCAATAGAATAGACTCCATCGAGGAATGTATCGAATAGTTCTGTTGGAGAACGATAGCCTAAAATACGGCGCGGACG
>JAGPMW010000053.1 GCA_018052705.1 Selenomonas sp.
CTCAGCCATCGGGAACGTCCCGCCAGCAGAGCGCTACTTCCCGGCACTGCTGCTCAATGCTGCAATGTCTGCTGCCTGATACATTTAGAAATTCATCGATTTTGGTCTTGACAAACGTGCCACTATAAGTCGTACTGATGGTCTTCATGTTGACTTTAATGTCCGTATCGGTCTGCTTTGCGGCTATCCCTACCAGTGAAATTGCTATTGGTGGTATTACAGTCGGCTCATCTGCCGATTATGTGAAAGGTATCTATGGTGAGCCAGATCGTATAACCACAACATATAACCATGCTTTGTGGAAAGGAAAGATTGATGAGTACTATTATGGCGATTCGTTCCACATTATTTTGTCGGATGATAAGGTTATATGGCTTGGGACTACTGCTAATAATGGACTTGCTACCCCTGCGGGTATAAAAGTTGGCATGAAAGTATCTACGCTTATCGATGTATATGGTAATGGGAAAGCACATCGTGATCGGTATGGTAATATATGTGATTATTACTATAGAAGCGTAAAGAGTGAATATTCTGCACTAAAGTTTGGAGTGGATCGTAATGGTATAATCACAGCTATCTACGCTGGTTCGTTTGATTAACCGTGATCTGATCAAGCTGTGTTATTCGTTGTTTGCCCGTTTTTATTTCATTACAACAGGTAATATTTCTAGATTGGCAGTGGGAGTTTCCAGGTTGCCCGTCTAGTTTCCTAGAAATTTATTACCAAGCGTCATAAAGGCCGAAAGTAATCTGCATCGAGTTGCGGATAGCTTTCGGCCTTTGTGCGTAGTTTGTCGGTTGGTTATGCGGGGATGATCTCAATCCAGTAACCGTCTGGATCATTGATGAAGTAGATTCCCATTTCCTGATTTTCGTAGCAGATGCAGCCCATATCTTTGTGCTTTTTATGTGCCCCTGCAAAATCTTCGGTGGCTACTGCCAGATGGAATTCGTTTTCACCGAGGTTGTATGGTTCCTGACGGTCCTTGATCCAGGTCAATTCCAGTTCATGTGGGGTTTGCCCGCCATCGGAGAGATAGGCGAGGATGAAGCCGGGCCCGTTTAGTTTGCGGACGGCTTTGAATCCAAGGGCATCTTCGTAGAATTTCAGGCTTTTCTCAAGGTCGAGGACGTTGAAGTTGTTGTGGGCAAAATGAAAGTTCATATTATGGGCATCTCCTTTTGGTGGTTAGAGTTCAGTAATAATGGGTGCGTTCACGGTTTTTGAGTGTGTTTCTAATAAATATTTAGTTGATATACTTATCATACATGCTAAGAGCTGTTTTGTGAAGAACGTACTTGAAAGTGCAGGTCTTTGGCAATTTTAGTCGTGGCAGATCACGCCAGGCTGGCGCGAAAGGCGGCGATGCTCTGGATATCGGCTGGCGTTGTGCGGCAGCAGCCGCCAATCAGGGTGGCGCCGGCTTCGTACCATTGGCGGACATAGTCATGATAGGGGGTAGGACTGCCGTGCCAGGTTTTGGTCACGGCATCATAGGTCTCGCCGGTGTTGGGATATACAGCAATCGGTTTTTCGGTGTGCTGCCGTATATTCTTGATCAGTCCGGCAACATATTGCGGAGCGGTGCAGTTTATGCCGATGGCAGCAACTGCAGGTTCTTTGTCCAGCAGTTTGGCGCAGTCAGCGATGTTATCGCCACCGCAGGTGTGCTGTTCGTCCTGGCAGGAAAAGGAGATCCAGGCGGCTGCCGCTGGGTAATGATGCAGGTTCTGCAGTATGGCGATTGCTTCATCGAGAAGCGGCAGGGTCTCACAGGCCAGAAGGTCCGGGTTGGCTTCAATGAGCAGGGATAGTCGTTCGGCATGGAAATCTGCCAGTTCGTTTCGGGAGAGTCCGTAATCTCCACGGTATTCCGAACCGTCAGCAAGGTAAGCGCCATAGGGGCCGACCGAGGCTGCTGCCAGCGGGGCGGGACGGTTGGTCTGTTTATTGGATCGGAGGTGATCTGCCTGGGCTTGTTTTACGAGCTGCACCGATTTTTGAATCAGCTGTTTTGACTGCTCCCGGCTGAAGCCTTTCTTTTCGAATCCTTCGACAGTAGCCTGATAGCTGGCACTGGTGGAGATATCTGCGCCAGCGGCGAAGTATTCCTGATGGACGGCTTTTACGAGCTGCGGCTGCTCGAATAGTGCTTTGGCCGACCAGAGATCATCGTTTGTGTCAAATCCCTTGCGTGCCAGTTCGGTTCCAAAGGCTCCGTCCAGTACGATGAACGGGTATTGTTTCAAGTAGCGATCAATTATGTTCATATGCTTCTCCTTCGTTGTTAGAGCAGTTCTTCCGGCGGTTCTTTCCCAAACCATTTTTGGTAGATTTCGGTAAACTTTCCGTTCTTTTTGATTTTGTCCAATCCGTCGTCAATTTTCTGAAGCAGTTCGGTATTGCCCTTGGCTACCGCAATGCCGAGTTGTTCTTTGGATAGAGCGACATCGGCTGTCCGGACCTTCTTGTTGTCAGTATGGCTTACATAGTATTCATTGGTCGGGATATCGTTGATGACGGCATCGACGCCGCCGTTCTGGACCTCGAGGAAAGCTTCATTGATGGCATTGAATACATGGACCTTGGCACCAGGAATCTTGCGGGCAGCTTCTTCGCCGGTTGAGCCGATGGACACGCCAAGGGTTTTTCCCTCCAAATCGCTGGCTGAGTTGATGGTGGTATTATCTGCTTTTACAATGACGCCGAGTCCGGCTATGTAATAGCATTTCGAGAAATCCACGCTTTGTTTGCGATCATCTGTGATGGTAATGTCATTGATGGCGATGTCCAGATCCTTGGACTGCAGGGCCGGGATCAGTCCATCGAAGGCGCGGTTGTCGATTTCTACCTCAAAGCCTTCTTCGGCAGCGATGGCGCGGATGATATCGACGTCAAAGCCTACATAGTCATCGGAGCCATCCTCTTGAGAGCCAAACGGAGGATAACTGGCATCCATTCCTACCTTCAGGATGGGCTTTTTCGGAGCAGTATTGTCGGCGGTGGAGCCGCAACCAGTCAACAGAGTGATAGCGAGCAGGGTCATGGTCAGGGCAGATAATAATATAGATCGTTTCATAGGGGCCTCCTTTTAATGATGAGTGCTGGTTATTATGTTATCGATAGTCTACTCCTATTAAGCATATATTGTCAATATGTTTTACTAATAAATGAGCAAGAAAGCATATTTGATATAACTTTTACAGTGCTGGCAGTGAGGCAGAATACAATGTTCTTCCATGTATTGTGAAGCAGGAACTTGCCGGCGCAGACACCAGCCAGACGGTCAGTCGGGTTGACGCAGTGCTGCGGGGGCTGGATGGCCGGGTGCATTTTGGCAGTTTTCCTGCCCGACGCGATGCGGCTGAGGCATACTGGTGCGACGAAGTGAAGCCGGCAATGGCTGAGTATCAGCAGACGAAAGATCCGGCGAAACTGCTCGAGGTCAGCGAGGCTTATTTCGCTAAGACGAATGAGATGGTAGATGCGGCCCAAAGTATGGTAAATATCATGGCCGTTATTCTTTATGTGCTGCTGGCGGTGTTTATTGCAGCGGTAGGAATCGTTCTGCGCCGTGTCGGCTCTACGTTCCGGGATCGGGTAGTAGAGCCGCTGAGCGCACTCGATGCGACTGTCGCGCAGCTGGCAAGGGGGAAGCTGTCCCAGAAATTTGCTTATGAGCGGTCCGATGAGATCGGGGCATTATACGAACTGCTCAATGAGATGCGCGTGGCTTTGCAGGGGTATGTGCAGGATATCGAGCGTAATCTTTGCCTAATGGCAGACGGCGATCTGGTGTCGACAACGGATATGCGTTATGTTGGAGACTATGTGCCGATTCAGGAGAAAATGCAGCATATCCGGCAGTCACTTTGCGCGGAGCTGGAGTCGATGGTGGTAATGGCTGACCATGTGGCAAGTACTTCGACGGAGGTCTCCAAGGTTTCACAGAGTCTGGCTAAGGGGGCAATGTCACAGACGGAAGGAATCCAGAATCTGCAGACGAAAATTCATGAAACGATGGAACAGAACCGCATGGTGGAGACCTATGCGGCTGATGCCAGCCAATCGAGCAAGCAGACAGACAAGAGTGTGGAAAGCAGCAAGGAGCAGATGAATCGTGTTGTGGAGGCGATGCGCGATATTAGTCGGGCCTCCGAGCAGATCCGTTCAATTTTGGGTACGCTGAATGAAATTACGGGGCAGACCGCGCTGCTATCCCTGAATGCATCAATTGAGGCCGCACGCGCGGGAGAAGCCGGACGCGGATTTGCGGTGGTGGCGTCGGAGGTCCGTAAGCTGGCAGAGGAATCGGCCAAGTCGACCCAAAATATCGAGCAGCTGATCAATAAAGCACTGCTGACTATTGATAGTGGTATGACGGTGGTAACCACGGCCGCAGATTCACTGACAGGAATCACAGAGCATAGGGCTGTGGTTGATACGGTCATCAGAAAGCTTAATGAGCAGAGCCGGCAGCAGCAGTGTCAGATGGAGGCGGTCAACCAGCTGTCGCAGACGATACTGAATGTAGTCACGGACAACTCAGCGGTGTCGGAGGAATGCGCGGCTTCAAGCAGTGAGCTGTCGGCGTATTCGGATTCGCTCAAAGAAAGCATCAACAAATTTAAGACGAAATAGCTTGACACTGGAGTTCACTCCAATGATATGATATAACAGTAGGAGACGGTCTAAACGTTTAGGCTGGTTGTGTTGTATTTGGGGAGGAAAAGCAAATGACAAAAGCGAAAGTTTATTTTACGGATTTTCGTGTGCAGGTGGGTTCAAGTCTGTTGCAGAAACTGAAGATGCTGTGTCTGGCTGCCGGAATAAAGAATATTGATATGGAAGGCAAATTCGTTGCAATCAAGATGCATTTCGGTGAGCTGGGGAATATGGCTTTTCTTCGCCCGCAGTATGCCAAGGTGGTGGCAGATCTGGTCAAGGAGCAGGGTGGCCTGCCGTTCCTGACGGATTGCAATACGCTCTATCCGGGCAGTCGGCGCCATGCACTGGAGCATATGGATTGTGCAAATTTCAATGGGTTCAATACAACAACGACAGGCTGTCAGATCGTTATTGGCGATGGACTGCGCGGCACCGATGAGGTAGAGGTGCCGGTGAAGAATGGCGAGTTCGTCAAAAGTGCCAAGATCGGCCGGGCCATCATGGATGCAGATGTATTCATCAGTCTGGCCCATTTTAAAGGCCATGAGATGACGGGCTTCGGTGGGGCGATTAAGAATATCGGCATGGGCTGTGGCAGTCGTGCCGGCAAAATGGAGCAGCATTCTTCGGGCAAGGTCAGTGTAAATGAAGATCTCTGCCGAGGCTGTCAGCGCTGTGCCAAAGAGTGCGGCTCGAATGCGATTACCTATGCCGATCATAAAGCGCATATTGATCAGGATATATGCAAAGGCTGCGGGCGTTGTATTGGTGCCTGTACCTTTGATGCAATTCGCAATGACCAGTGGGATGCTGGCGACCTGCTCGATCGGAAAATGGCGGAGTATGCTCAGGCGGTCTGTCAGGATCGTCCATGCTTTCATATCAATCTGGCGATGGATATTTCTCCGAATTGTGACTGCCATAGCGAAAACGATGCCGCAATTCTGCCCAATATTGGTATGTTTGCCTCGTTTGACCCGGTAGCCCTCGATCAGGCTTGTGCAGATGCCTGCCAAAAAGTGGAGCCAATGGCTGGCAGCCAGCTGGCTGATAATCTTGCCAAGCCGGAATGGCAGCATCATCATGATCATTTCCTGGACAGCAACCCAAACGTTCATTGGAAAGAGACGCTGGAACATGCCGAAAAGATTGGTATGGGCAGCCGGGCTTATGAGCTGGTAAAACTCAAGTGACATTCATGTAATTTTCAGATTGCTATGATATGTTGATTTTGATAAGAGGCGTTGCCCGCTATCACACCGAGCCTTATTCTTTATGAGACCCAAGGAGGTAACTATGGTTCCGTCTTATGTATGGGTGTTTCTGGCACTTCTGTTCACGGCGTTTGTCTATTGGCTGGAGCATCGGGATACGGAAGATTGATAGAAACAGCCAGGCTGTTGCAGTATGACTGCAGCAGCCTATTTTTATGATAGAGGTTGGCAGGGTTGCCTATTTGGGCTGAGTATTGTAGAATGGATACGAAAATGGATTGAGTAGATAGGAGCGTTTGCTATGTCAGAGGTAAAAGAACCCGTATTAGAGGCACTGAAGAAACTGGAAGAGATGCAGTCTTTCGAAACAAGTTATGCGCAGATCAACAAGGTGCAGAACATAATCAATACGTTTGCGAACCTCGATCAGGTATGCGAATCAATGGCAGCGGAAATTGCCAGGCAGACAGGCCGCTCGCGTGAAGAGGTATTGGATGAGTATTACCGTCGGGCGGGGCTGCTCAGCGATTGATTCTGTAGTGCGGCAAAGAAATCGACATAAAAACTAAAAATTCATGTTGACAAGAGATGAAAAGCCGTGTATTATAGTACAAGTCGTCAGCGAACAGCACAACGTACTGCAGCGACGGCGACAAGATATCCACTGCTCAGGACGAGAAAAAAGAACAAAAAAGTTCTTGACAAGCTCGAATGAATGAGATAAGATATAGAAGCTGATTCACGGAAGACCTTCTGAAAGTTCTGACGGATGACGCAGGATTGTTCTCTGA
>JAGPMW010000014.1 GCA_018052705.1 Selenomonas sp.
CTTGCCAGCGGTATCTACATTGTCGGCGTACTGCTGGCAAGACTGGCTGCCGGCCGTTATATCGAGCTGGTAGGACGCAAGAGTCTGCTATACAAAGGCATTGTTTTCTATCTGGTGACGACCATCCTTTATTTCTCCTTTGATTCCATGACGAATCTTTATATCGTTCGACTGCTTAATGGTATCGGCTATGGTGCTGCTGCTACGGCCACGGGAACGATCATCACCGGTGTCATTCCTTCCAAACGCCAGGGCGAAGGAATCAACTACTATGCCCTGAGCCTGAGTCTGGCCGCCGGTGTCGGCCCACTGCTTGGCATGCTGATGGAGCAGCATTTCAGCTTCCCTGTCATCATCGACGTCTGTGTTGCGATCCTGTTCCTCTGCCTGCTGGGCACGATATTCCTCAAGGTACCAGAGGTACAGCTCTCCGAGGAGAAACTCGCCGAAATCCGCGCTTTCCGCATTAATAACTTCATCGAAACGCGAGTCATGAGCATCTCCCTTGTTGCTTTCTTCATGGGCATCTGTTACTCTGGCGTGCTCTCCTTCCTTGGCGCCTACACTGCCGAGCTTGGACTCAGCAATGCCGGACCGATCTTCTTTGTCGTCTATGCCATCGTCATCACCGCCATCCGCCCCTTTGCCGGCGTCATGTTTGACCGCAAAGGCGAGGATTTCGTAATGTATCCCTGCTATATTACCTTCTGCATCGGCCTGTTGATCCTGAGCTTCGCGACAGGAACCGGCCTCATGGTCCTTTCCAGCATCTTTATAGGTCTGGGATATGGCACATTCATGTCGAACGGACAGGCCATCTGCGTCAAACTGACCCCGGCCTACCGCTCCGGTATTGCCATTTCCACCTATTTCATCATGCTGGATGTAGGCCTCGGCTTCGGCCCATATTTCCTGGGCATCTTCAAGGATATCGTCGGCTTCAGTGGCATCTACGCTGCTACCGGCATTGTCGCCCTCGCCTGTGGCGCACTCTATTACTTCGCCTATGCCCGCCGCAGAGATCAGGCCCCCGCTGAGGAAGCCATTCCTTCCTTTGAATCATAAAATAAGAGCTCACAATAATCACGCTGACGCACAGAAAAACCGCCTGAAGTACTTTAACTTCAGGCGGTTTTCGATATAAACTATGTTTTTCTATAAAATATGGTAAAATAAGTGGTGTATTAAAATTAGGAGAGGTGTTTTTTTGAACCTGCTTTATTCTCATAAAAAATTATTTATGTCCCTTCTTTTCCTGACCTGCATCGGGGCAGCAACAATCCTGACAGCCTGCGGACTGTTTGGCAAGGCTCCGGCCAGCTGGGTTAACGGTCAACTGGATGATCTGAGCCGGGGACCAGATACGCCGCCTTATCTTAGTCTGCATTACCGGCTGCGCTATCTGCAATTCGCATTAGATCCCCAACCGGAGCATTCAATCATCTTCCTGGGTGACAGCATGACCGATAATGGCAACTGGAAAGATCTGTTCCCACATGAACATGTCATCAATATGGGAATCGGCGGTGATACAACGCAGGGCCTGCTGAACCGCCTGCCACAGGTCATCCGTCTGAAGCCAAAAAAGATTTTTCTGATGGTCGGCACGAATGATCTCTGTTACAACCGCTCAATCCCTGATACGCTGGCAAACTACGATACGATCCTCGCGCTGCTGCAGGAAAGCCTGCCGGACACTGAGCTTTACGTTGAGAGCGTCCTGCCGTTCAATGACCGGATATTCCCCGTACACTATCTGCGCACGAATGACAACATCACGGTGCTCAATGACGGCATCAAACAACTTGCGGCAGCACATGGAGTGCCGTATCTCTACATCACGTCGGATTTCACGAACAATAATGGCCGACTGGCAGCAGATCTCACCGTCGACGGATTACATCTAAACCATTCCGGCTATGAAATTTGGCACAATGATATCTACGATCAAGTAAAATCATAACTACGATACGGAGGTTTTTATCCTATGCGGCTTCATCTTCATCACAGGATCTTTACAACAGCTATCATCTGCGGCCTGACTGCAGCCAGCGGACTGGGCAGCGCCTCAGCTGCTATCCCTGCTCCAGTCGCAGCAAAAGTTACCGTGCCGCAGGCTGTATCGCGGCAGGTTGCGCGGACACCAGTCGCTAACCGTACCATGGAAAATCGTCCGGAATTTACAGCCACGCTGCCCCAGGAGATCAATAAAAAGATCATTCGCGAGGTCCATTGGAAGATTACCTCAGCCTATAACACTCCGCTGCTGGCGGCAGATACCACACCAGAAAGCATCACGATCAGTGGCCCCGCCGAGGCAACACCGGAGCAAATGGTCCACTTCATCAGGAAGCGGAATCCACAACCCCGGCTGACCTGCTCAATCGAAGAAATTGTAAACTACTACTATCAGGAGGCTGGACGTGAGGGTATCCGTCCGGATGTAGCCCTCTGTCAGGCACTCAAAGAAACAGGATTCTTCGCCTATGGCGGCGATGTCTCTCCCAAGCAGAATAATTTCTGCGGGCTGGGAGCAACGGGTAATCATGAGCCCGGACTGAGCTTCGCAACTGCCCAGCTTGGGGTCCGGGCTCATATCCAGCATCTGCTGGCTTATACCAGCCGGCAGCGGCCGTCGGTTCAAGTTGTTGACCCACGCTATGATTTATTGATTCAACGCCGGCCGGATCTTCACGGTAAAGTATCAAAATGGACTGGACTCAATGGTGCCTGGGCTGTTCCCGGCCGCAACTATGGACAGGAAATCCTTTCACTATGGCGTCAGGCTCAAGCTCCCGATGCCTCCGACGCTGCGCTTGACGCCGCCAACAAGAAAGTTCAGGATATGCCCGATGAAGCGGATGCCTATATCTACAGGGGTATCGTCTGGTATAACCGGCAAAACTATGACGCCGCAATACATGACTTTACTACGGCTCTGAAATTCGCACCATCCTCAAGCGAAGCCCTATATGACCGGGCAATAACAGCAGTCAAACAAGGCAATACGAAAACAGCAGAGCAGGACTATAACACTCTGCTTCTGCTCCAGCCCCGGCTTAATCCAGGCTGGTACAATCGCGGGCTCCTGCGTTATGAGCATCACGATATCGACGGGGCCATTGCCGATATGGAGCAACTGCTTGCCATTGAAGATCGCAGTGCTGATGCCCGTAATCTCATTGGTGTCTGCCATATCCAACAAAAAAAATACGACGAAGCCTGGAAAGACTTCGCCGATGCAGCCGCCATTAATTCTGCCAACATGAATGTGCTGGCCAACCAGTTCATCATGGAAGCCTGCCTGAAGTAACGATAAAGACCGGTAAAAGCCCTCCGCAAAGCGGACCTTTTACCGGTCTTTATCTATGTAATCCAACTGGATCATTCAATCAAATTCAGGTTCTGCATGACTTCCAGAACTTTATCGGTATCAATTGGCTTGGAGGCGTACGCATCACACCCCAGCTGGAAGGCGCGGTCCACGTATTCCATATCCGCAATCGCCGTCATCATGATAACCTTCAAATGCTGATCCACCGGCACCTGATGCTGTTTTTCGAGCCCGCGGATAACGTTAAGCACTTTCAGCCCGTCCACTTTCGGCATCATGATATCGAGACATAATAAGTCATAGGGCTCGTTGTTTTTGAGACTGTCCAAAAAATAATCCAGCGTAGTCATGCCATCTTCAGCACTATCACAGGTCCCATAGCCCTTCATGAATTCCTCCAGAAATGTCCGGCTCAACCGATCATCCTCAGCAATCAATATTCTCATGCCTAATTCCCCTTATTTATCAGCCTGCAGCTTCTGCAGGCAATACTGCATCAAATCATCGACCTCTGCCTCCGAAGATGCTGCCTCTGTTGCCGGCTCATTGTCTCCCTCCGGATGAGGATTCAGGAACACACTGCGCTCCTGACGTTCTTCATCAGCATAGCTGGCCTCCACCAGCGGAATCCAGAAATAGAAACTGCTACCATGACCAATATGAGACTCGACGCGAATCTCCCCGCCCATATTGTCGAGGAGTTCCCGAACAATCATCAAGCCGAGCCCAGTCCCGCCAAACCGCCGCGTAGTCGAACTATCGGCTTGACTGAATGGCTGAAATAATTTTTCCAGTGCTGCTGCCTCGATGCCAATGCCGGTGTCGCTGACTTCAAAATCCAGACTTGGCTGGTTCCGATGAATCCCCACACCTGCCCGGAACATGATGTGTCCAGCCGCTGTGAATTTTACTGCATTCGCGAGCAAATTATGAAAGATCTGCCGCAGACGCAATGGATCGCCGCGAACAAACTGTGGCAAAGCCTTTACATCGGGTGTGACAAGATTTAAGCCCTTCCGCTGCGCCAGTTGACTATACGTGCCAACGATACGCATGATGGTCCTGTGCAAGTCAAAATTAATGGTTTCCAGTAACAACCGGCCACTTTCCATCTTGGAAAAGTCCAGTATATCGTTGATGATGTGCAGCAGATCCTCCGAACACTGCCGCGCATTCTGCAGGCAAAGCCGCTGTTTATCCGACAAGGGTTCCCGCAAAGCCAATTCCATCATGCCCTTTATCCCGTTGATCGGAGTCCGTATCTCATGGCTCATATTGGACAAGAACTGGCTCTTGGTGCGGCTTGCTTCCTCAGCAGCCAGCTTCGCCGCCTCCAACTGCCGCTCATAACACTTGCGGGCAGACTGTCCACCAGCGTCATAATAATCTGCTTATCCGCCCCCTGGCCCGTCTGCGATATACAGAATTTCAGCCACAAAGGGCGTGCATCTCGGGAACTATACATATTCATGGTGAACTCACTATTAAAGTCGTCATCCATGATCGCTGCATCCATATTCTTGCGTACCGGACAATGCCGGCAGTCCTCGCCATGACCACAGCCATGCTCCAGACTGTTTTCGCAATGAAAGGCATCCCCAAACTGCAGCCCTGACGCCTCCTGCCAGGTTGTCTCCATGATCGATAGTCCCGTTTCATTAACATCGACAATCTCACCATTGGCATTCAGGATACACAGCCCCACTCGGGCCGCTGAGAAAACAGCACGCATGCAATGCTGATCTGTTTCCAGTCTCGCTTCCAGCACTCGCATCGGCGTAACATCACGCAAAATAACCGAACCGCCAATAACCCGGCCGCAACCATCTGCCGCTTCAATGGGTGAACAGGTAGCGGACAGATAGACCGGCCCAGCTGAGCCAATCACGCCGATATTCTTCGCCAGACCAACCGAGCGTTTTTCCCTGATGGCCAGACGGAGTGGATTCCTATAACAATGTCCATCTGTCACATCCACCAGCGGGCAAACCTCTTCAAAGGTGACCATCCGCCCTGGACGTTCCTCATACTCCAGCATATGCCTGGCTGCCTGATTGATATACAAGACCTGTTCCTGGGTATCCGTAAGGATGAATCCATCGCGGATACCGCCCAAGACCCCTTGCAGGACCTCAGGCCGGAACAATGTTTCAATATCACTCATCGTCCATGCCCCCTATCATTGGTTTATTGATGTTGCCTCCACACATCCATCAATAACCAGATAAAAGTTGAACGAACCAATCCGTCAATCAGGGCTATAGCATAAGGTTAACACAAAAAAGAAGAAATTTAAAGAGAATTGTAATAAAATAACCCCACCAGCATAAATACATTGCTGATGAGGTCTGACTGCTGACAGTTCAGCCACCGATTCTTACGACATGGATAACATGATAGCCCTTAGCTTCGATCTCGGCCTTAATTGTTGGTGCATCCGGCACATCACCACGGATGACAATCTCATACTTGCCGTCTGGCTGGCGACAGGTCACGAGGCTGTCGATAGAAAGACCATGATCGGCAAAAACCGCTGACAACTCATGGACAACGCCGACCTTGTCCTCGGTTTCGACAGTAAGCCTGGTCTTGCCGTCCATCAACCCCATGACATCAACAAAAGTTTTAAAGATATCCGTCTCTGTAATAACACCGACAACCGCCCCCACACTAGAGACGACAGGGAGCCCACCGACCTTGTTTTCACACATGATCAGGGCAGCCTCCTCGATAGTAGCTTCCTCAGCCACAGAGATGACTTCCTTCGGCATAATATCCCGAACTGTGAGCTTATCCAAGAGGGACCGCTCCTCGTAGCGCGACAGCGTCGTCGCCGGGGACGGCGCAACCCGCATCAGGTCCTTGTCACTGAAAAATCCCACGAGCTGTCCTTCTTCTACTACGGGGAGACGGCGAAATTTTCCCTTCTTCATCAGGCCAGCCGCTTCATCGAGCGTCGTCGCCGGTGTTACTATTACCGGGTTCCTCGTCATCCGATTTGCAACGAACATCGCACTCATCCTTTCTTATCTATAAATCAACCTGCTATCATTGATTATGTATTTCGCGAGTCCCAGGGAAAATCCCTGCTATCAGCCACCCAAATAGGCCTTGCGGACATCCTCACTGGCCGCCAGCTTCGCCGCATCGCCAGAAAGAGTAATACGGCCCGTTTCGAGCACATAAGCACGGTTCGCAATGGACAGTGCCATATTTGCATTCTGCTCGACCAGCAGCACAGTCGTCCCGCCTTTATTGATATCAACAATAATATCGAAGATTTCCTTGATCAGAAGTGGTGCCAGGCCCATTGACGGCTCATCCAGCAGCAACAGGCGTGGCCGGCTCATAAGGGCGCGTCCCATCGCGAGCATCTGCTGCTCCCCGCCCGATAGCGTTCCGGCAATCTGATCCTTGCGCTCCTCGAGCCGCGGGAATCGCTCAAATACCATCTTGAGATCCTGCCGCACACCATCTTTATCCTTGCGGATGAAGGCGCCCATATCGAGGTTCTCCATGACTGACATCTCTGCAAAGATACGACGCCCCTCCGGCACCTGCGAGATACCGGTCTTGACGATCTCATGAGCAGGCATCGCCGCAATATCCTTTCCTTCAAATTCGATGGAACCGGTCTTTGGCTTGAGCAGCCCGGAAATCGTCCGCAAAGTCGTCGATTTGCCTGCGCCATTGGCCCCAATGAGAGTGACAATCTCTCCTTCATTGACCTCAAGGCTGATGCCTTTGATGGCATGGATGGCGCCGTAGTATACATTAATATCCTTGATTTTCAGCATTGTCTTCATATCAAAAATCCTCCCGCGCTCACGCGCCTGCGCCGAGATAGGCCCTGATGACCTCCGGATCATGCTTAATCTCCGCCGGGGTGCCGCTGGCGATAACCATGCCATACTCGAGCACATAAATACGCTCGCAAATGCCCATGACCAGACTCATATCATGCTCGATGAGCAGCACCGTCAGCCCGAATTCCTTGCGGATCCAGCGGATCATCTCCATGAGCTCGTTCGTCTCCTGCGGATTCATGCCGGCCGCCGGCTCATCGAGCAGCAATAGTTTCGGCTTGGCAGCCAGCGCCCGGGCAATCTCGAGCCGGCGCTGTGCTCCATAAGGAAGATTCTTCGCCACCTCGTCCGCTTTATCCTCTAAATGGAAAATTTTTAAAAGCTTCAGGCTCTCGGCCTCTATCTGCTCCTCCTCACGGAAATAACGGCCGACGCGCAGTACCGACTCCAGCAGGCCGTATTTTACATGGAAGTGAAAGGCAATCTTAACATTCTCGAGCACCGTCAGCTCTGAGAACAACCGTATATTCTGAAACGTACGGGCAATCCCGCGCTGAGTGATCTCATAGGGCTTCAGGCCAACGATACTCTTGCCTGCAAAGGATATTGCCCCTGCCGTGGGCTGATATACGCCAGTGAACAGGTTAAACGCAGTGGTCTTGCCAGCACCATTGGGCCCGATAAGTCCGACCAGTTCCCCCTGATTGATATGGAAATTGAAGTCCGAAACCGCCTTCAGACCACCGAAAACCTCCGATACATTTTCTGCTTTTAGAAGCTCAGCCATCATTGCGGCCCCCTTTCTTCAATAACTTACGGAAAATCCCCATATTGGTCAGCTCCATGTAGCCAAAAAGCCCCTGTGGCCGATAGAACATCAGCAGGATCAATGCCAGTGCATAAATGATCATACGAAACTCCGGCCAGTTCGCCAATGCCGCCGAGATGAACGTCACAACGAACGCACCGGCGATGGAACCCGTGATAGAGCCCAATCCGCCCATAACAACCATGATGAGATAGTTGAACGACTGCATGAACGTAAACGACGACGGATTGATAATATAGAAGCAGTGGGCAAACAGACCGCCTGCAATACCTGCAAATGCTGCACCGATGGTGAACGCGACAACCTTATACTTCGTCGTATTAACGCCCATCGACTCCGCAGCAATCTCATTCTCACGGATTGCGAGACAAGCCCGTCCATGCGTCGAATTGACAAAGTTCTTGATGAAGAACAGGGAGGCCAGCATAATGAGAAATACCCAGGCAAATGTCGTATTATGCGGGATCCCCTTGAATCCAGCGGCACCGCCAACATAGTCGATATTCATGATGACAATGCGGATAATCTCGCCAAGACCCAGTGTCGCGATGGCCAGATAGTCGCCACGCAGACGCAGCGTCGGCAGTCCAATGAGAAATCCCAGTACCCCCGCGCCCACTGCACCTGCCAGCAGCGCCACCGCAAATGGCAGATGCAAATTCGTCGTACAGATGACGCTGACATAAGCACCGATTGCCATAAAACCTGCATGTCCCAGCGAAAACTGTCCCGTATAGCCATTGATAAGATTCAGGCTGACGGCCATGATGATATTGATCCCGATAATCAGGATATTAAGCTGCCAAAAAGAATTCAAGATCCGGCCCGTGATTAGTCCCTGCAGCACCGCAAACAGGACCAGACCGACGGCCAGCATGATGAAATCATTTTTCCGTAACTGTTTCATGCTCACCCCTCCTTAAACCTTTTCCTTGGTGTTCTTGCCAAACAGACCGGTCGGCCGGAACAGCAGCACCAGAATCAGGATTGCAAATGCTGCTGCATCGCGGAACGTCGACGAGATAAATCCCGCGACAAGAGCCTCAATAACCCCGAGGATCAGACCACCGACCACAGCCCCTGGCAGGATACCGATGCCACCCAGCACCGCTGCCACGAAGGCCTTGAGCCCCGGCATGATGCCCATGAGCGGATCAATCGAGTTATAATAGATGCCAACCAGAACGCCCGCTGCCGCTGCCAATGACGAACCGATGCCAAAAGTCAGCGAGATGATGCGGTTGGAGTCTATGCCCATAAGCTGTGCTGTCTCCACATCGAAAGATGCCGCCCGCATCGCCTTGCCAGTCTTGGTCTTCTGCACGATATACGTCAGCAAAACCATGAGCACAAATGTGATACCAAAGATCAGCAGCTGCTGACCGTTCACCACAAAGGAACCAATATTGAACACGACATTATCGAACGTCGCCGGGAATGTACGCGGCGTCGGCGATACGAAGTACATACTCGTATACTCCAGAAAGAAAGATACGCCGATAGCCGTGATGAGCACCGAGATACGTGGCGCATTTCGCAGCGGCTTATAGGCCAGTTTCTCCACCAGCATTCCAAGCAGTCCTGTCACCACCATCGAAATCAACAGTGCCGGGACAATACCTAGTCCGCAACGCGTAATCACAAAAAATCCAATATAAGCGCCTACCATATAGATATCGCCATGCGCGAAATTGATGAGCTTGATAATACCGTAGATCATGGTATACCCGAGCGCAATCAACGCATAAATGCTGCCCAGCGATATACCATTGATGAGCTGCTGCACCAGCTGATGGGTAAAGTCCATGTTGTCTCCTCCTCACATACACTTTATGATAGAGATAAAGGCCGCATTACTGCGGCCTCCTCATTGAACTCCTCAGGAATCAGCCCTCGGGCTGGATCTTTGCCTTCATTTCCTTGATGCCATTCTTCATCTCCAGGATAACGGCACTCTTGATCGGATTGTGGTTCTGGTCCATCGTGATCTTGCCAGTACCTACCTGCAGATCTTTCGTCTCTTCCAATGCCTTCTGGATCTTCTCCGGATCAGCACTGCCCGCCCGCTTGATCGCATCGATCAGCATCTTGCCAGCATCATAGCCGAGCGCAGCGAACACATTTGGTGCATGGCCATATTCATTTTGGAAGGACTCAATGAAGCCCTGAACATCCTGGTCTTTCTCGAAATAATGCGTGCTGAAATATGTGTTATTCAGCGCATCTGCGCCGGCGATATCGACAACCTTCGGGTCGTCCCAGCCATCCGTGCCGAGCATTGGCGCCGTGATGCCAAGCTCGCGGGCCTGTTTCACGATCTTGCCAACTTCTTCATAATAAGCGGGTACGAATACAACATCCGCATTCGCTGTCTTAAGTTTCGTCAAGGCTGCCTTGAAGTCCTGATCTTTCGCCAGAAAAGCCTCTTCCATTACAACCTTGCCACCATTTGCCTCAAACTTCTCTTTGAATACCTTGCCCAGACTCTTGGAGTAGTCAGAGCTGGAATCCAGATACATGACTGCCGTCTTGGCCTTGAGCTGCTTAGCGGCAAACTCAGCCATCACCGTACCCTGCTGCGGGTCGATAAAGCAGCTGCGGAAAATGAACGGTTTAGTTTTACCATTCTCGACGGTAACATCCGGATTCGTCGCTGCCGGTGCAATAACAGGAATTTTGTTATCATTGGCAACCTGCGATTCTGCCATGACATTAGCCGTAACCATCGGTCCAACGATGACCTTGACCTTGTCATCGGAAATCAGCTTTGTCGCGGAGTTGACGGCCTCAGAGGCCTCCGATTTTGTATCCGCCTGTACCAGCGTGATTTTCTTGCCATCGATACCGCCGGCATCATTTGCTTCCTTAATAGCCAGTTTCAAGCCATCAAGACCCGCGCTGCCATAATTGGCCTGATTACCGGTAATCTCAAAGTTCGCACCAACTTTGATCTCATTGCTATTCGTATCGTCGCCACAGCCAGCAAGTACACCGCCAAGCAGCATCGTACCAGCCAAAACACTGGCCAGCTTTAAGCTTTTCTTACTGAAATTCATAAGAATTCCTCCCCTATGTCTTTTCCGTCGTTCTCATTTCTAACGATGAACCTTATTATAGTTTACATGTTTACATTAGTCAATAGCTGTGCGCGAAATATTACCATTTAATTTAACCATTTGTGTATTTTGTATGGACGCAATTTAAAACCCATTGCTATTTGTATTATTTTTTTATCACAAATTGAAGATATTTATACACCACCGGGCCAACAGTATGCACATAAAAATCATCCATGTCCGCCGGTATGACACAATCGCTGAGACAAAAAAGCCCTCAGACCTTTGGTTTAGCCAAGGATCTGAGGGCTGACTCGTATTTGATTTTAGAGAAATTCAGGAATTTACAAGGGAATGCGTGGATTATTCAGCAACCTGATTCCGATTGCCTGCTCACATTCGCAGGTCCTGTCGATTCCCTGGTAATCAGGATATTATCCAAGGTAATCCGCTTGCTGTGACCACCCTTAATCTTTTCCACCAGTAAAGAAGCCGCATTACTGCCCAGTTGGAACATATTCTGGTCCATCGTGGTCAATTTGGGCTCGACCAGTCGGGAAAGGGAGATATTATCATAGCCCATAACAGAGATATCTGCTGGTACCTTTCGCCCCAGCCGTTTACAGGCATTAAGAGAACCAACCCCCATAAGATCATTACAACACAAAATAGCCGTCGGCTCACACTTCGGGATGACTTCCATAAGCCGTGTCATTGTCGAATCAACGGTATCAACTCCATTACCTTCGCCAATATTGACAATGAAAGACTCATCCAGTTGCAATTTCTCCGCCATGAACTGACGGTAGGTCTCTTCTTTGATCGTATAGGAGTCCGAATGCGCGCCACGGACAAACAAGATACGTTTATGCCCCAGCCCCCGCAGATACTCCAAAGCCTGCTCCGAGCCCATCTTTTCATCATTGCCGACATAGGATACGTTCGTAATCCGATGATAGCCATTGATGAATACAAGGGGCATGCGGCGGACCAGATCTTCATAGAAACTCTCCCGGATGTTGGCCGTATTGGGGCTGATGACAATAATCCCCGACACATTGCGGGATACCAGTGCATTGATGCAGTTCATTTCCTGCTGTGGATCGTTTTTGGCACAGTTAAGCAACAAAGAGAATCCATCCTTGCGGACAGATTCCTCGATGCCATCGATAACTTCGGCAAAAAACATATTATAGAGACTTGGAACTACAACGCCAATTGTCGAGGACCGGCGGGTATTGAGCTCTCGCGCCTGCACATTTGGCACATAGCGAAGCGTCTCAATAGCTGCCTGGACCCGCTCCTTGGTCTCCAGTTTGACCGGATAGTTCCCATTGACGACACGCGATACAGTCGCCACAGACACCTCGGCCAATTTTGCTACATCAACAATCGTAGCGTTTTTCTCTTTCATTGAAACTTCCTGCTTTCTGTCGATTGGTACATCAATCTTCAGAAACAGCTGCTGCGAAACGGTCAAAAGCTGCCATGCCCTCTTCATTCCGCTTATAGACACCGGCATGAGTCAGGACTGTCTTGAATACCTGCCCGATTTCCTCCTGCAGGATGTCCCCAACCGTATCAGCCGTAACTGACGGATACTTCGTCACCAGTTCCCGATACCAGTCAGCATGACTACGGATCGCATCAATACCGGCAATATCTTTGGTTCCCTTGACCAGTTCCTCACCGACCAGTTTCATCTCCGTCTTCAGACGGGCTGGCAGAACAGCAAGCCCCATAACTTCGATAAGGCCAATATTTTCCTTCTTGATATGATGAACTTCCGCATGCGGATGAAATATTCCCAGCGGATGTTCAGCACTGGTGCGGTTGTTGCGCAAGACCAGATCCATCTCATAGAAAGCCCCCTTCCGGCGGACAATTGGCGTAATCGTATTATGCGGTTCACCATCGCTCTCAGCGAGGATACCAACAGATTCATCACTGTAAGAACGCCATTTCGTCAGGATCTTCTCTGCCAGATCGCACAGTTCCTCGCGGTCCTCTCCGGTCAGGCGGAGTGTCGACATCGGCCACTTGACCCGGCCAACCTTGATATTGGAAAAACCGGCAACTGAATAGCTTTTTTCCACTGGTGCTTCAGCCATCGCAAACGTATAACGACCGCCCTGATAGTGATCATGCGACAGGATAGATCCGCCTACAATCGGCAGATCTGCATTCGACCCGAGGAAATAATGGGGCAGGATCGTAACGAAATCCAACAGATTCTCAAAACTCTTGCGGGATACTTTCATCGGAATATGTTTGCGATTCAGTACAATACAGTGCTCGTTATAGTACGTATACGGGGAGTATTGCATGAACCAGCGATGTCCGGACAAACGCAAGGGAATAAGTCTGTGCGTCTGGCGGGCCGGATGCCCGGCATGACCCGCATAACCTTCATTTTCACGGCACAACAAACACTTCGGGTAAGTGCTGGACTTCACGAGTTTCGCCTTGGCAATGTCGCGCGGATCTTTCTCCGGCTTTGAAAGATTGATGGTGATATCGAGATCGCCATACTCTGTCGCCGTCTTCCAGATGATGTTCTTATCGATTCTGTCCTTGCGGATATAGTTCGAGGCAATGCTCATCTTGTAGAATTCATCCGTTGCCGCTTTTGGCGCGCGGGCATAGTCATTGCGGAAGCGTCGAATAACCTCTGAGGGCCGTGGCATGACACAATCCATGATACGCGTATCAAAAAGATCACGCTCATTGACCGTATCGTCGATAAGCCCCTGCTTAATCGCATAGTCCAGCATTTCGCTAAGAATTGGTGCAGCTGTTTCTAAAGTTTCATTGATTTCTTCCGGTACAAACTCGGCAGTCTTTAAAACATCGATCAGCCGGTTTGACGAATAATAAAAGTCTTCGTGATTTATAAGTTCGCGCTGCTTCGCAAAATTCAGCAGGCGATTGATTTCTGTATTGATTGACATAGTGTCTTGCCTCTTTCGCCTCGTTCAGTTCTCGTAGCCATCCGGATGATTCTGGTGCCAGGTCCAGGCAGTACCAATAACCTGCTCCACATTCGTATAGCGCGGGTTCCAGCCCAGAACCTTGCGGGCCTTGTCACTGGAAGCGATCAGCTGTGCGGGATCTCCGGCACGGCGTTTCCCCATCTCAACTTTAATATCCTTGCCCGTTGATTTTTTTGCTGCCTCAATCATCTCTTTAACCGAGAACCCCTTGCCATTGCCAAGGTTGAAGATGTTGCTCGCACCATCTTTGCGGAGATACTCAAGCGCCAGCACATGGGCATCAGCCAGGTCAATAACATGGATGTAGTCACGCAGGCAGGTACCATCCGGTGTTGCATAGTCATCGCCAAAGACCGTGATATGATCGCGCTTCCCTAATGGAACCTGCAGGATCAACGGAATCAGATGCGTCTCCGGATGATGATCCTCACCAATGGAACCATCATCGAGCGCCCCAGCTGCATTGAAGTACCGCAGGGAAACATAGCGGATCCCGTCTGCACGGCTGACCCACTTCATCATCTTCTCCATCGTACGCTTCGTTTCACCGTAAGTATTGGTTGGATTCGTCTCATCATCTTCCATGATGGGAACTCGCTTCGGCTCACCGTAGACTGCTGCCGTAGACGAGAATACGATCTTATCGACATGATGGCGAACCATAGCCTCGAGCAGAACCTGCATGCCATACACATTGTTGTTGAAGTATTTCAGTGGCTTCTCCATACTCTCACCGACCAGCGAGTTCGCAGCAAAGTGAATAACCGCTTCAATTTTATTTTCCGTAAAAATCTTATCGAGCACCACCGCATCGCGGATATCGCCCTCATAGAATTTTGCTTTTGGATTCAGGGCATCGCGATGACCAGTCTGAAGGTTATCTACGATTACCACATCCTCACCTTTCTCGACCAGCTGGTGAACCGCATGAGAACCGATATACCCGGCACCGCCGCAAACAAGAATCGACATATGTAACGCTTCCTCTCTACAATAAATCAAGCACAGAAATCGCTTTCTATTCTATCATATCCTACATTGATTTTCTATGTGTTTTCTATAAGATTTACTATCTCATTTGATACGATGCGTGCCATCTGCAATATTCGCCACATAGAAACTTGGTGCATAACCAATTTTCTCCGTATAGTCCTTGCCGACATTCTCTTTAAATGCCGGGATTGCGCTGTTCCGTACCAGACTCACCGTGCAACCGCCGAAGCCAGCTCCCGTCATGCGGGAACCAATGACACCGTCCTGCTGCCAGGCCAGTTCAGCCAGCGTATCCAGCTCTTTGCCCGTAACATCATAGTCGTCACGCAGGGAAAAATGAGAATCGTTCATAAGCTTACCAAACTTTTCAACATCCTCACTCTCCAGGGCAGCCACGGCTTCGAGCGTGCGATTGTTCTCACAAACCGCATGACGGGCACGCTGACGTTCCAAGGGCTCGGCGATATGGCCAGCCAGCTTGTTGAACTCCTCATTGGACAGCTCGCCCAGTGCCCCCAGCTCTGGCTTTACTTCCTTCAGCTCATTAAGCGCATGCTCACACTGTGCGCGGCGGACATTATAGGCACTCGATGCCAGACTGTGCGGCTTGTTCGTATTGGAAATAACGATACTCGCATCCTTCAAAGCGATCTTGCTGTAACGATAGTCCAGTGTGTTGCAATCCAGCAGAATAGCACAGTCCTTCTTGCCCATACCGACAGCAAACTGATCCATGATCCCACAGTTCACGCCAACAAATACATTCTCTGCTTTTTGCGAAAGCTTCACCATCGCAACCATATCGAGTCCAAACTCAAAAGCATCGTTAAGAATCAATGCAGTCAAAACTTCCAGCGAAGCTGAGGAGGACAATCCCGAGCCATTTGGCAACGTACCATTAATCACGATATCAAAGCCATGGCGGCATTTATGCCCGGCCTGCTCGAATACACTGACTACGCCCATCGGATAGTTTGCCCAGTTCTTGGCCTTGTCATAGGACAGTCCCGCCATCTCAAATTCGATGACCCCTTTATCAGCCAAATTCATGGAATAGATACGGGTCTTCATATCCGTACGATCAGCAACCAACGCATAGGTTCCGAGAGAAATCGCGCACGGGAAAACATGGCCGCCGTTATAGTCGGTATGTTCGCCAATCAAATTAACACGCCCCGGGGAAAAGTAGGATTTCGTTTCCTGGTCACCAAATTTTTCCGTAAATACCCGTTTCATTTCTGCTAAGATTTCCTGTTCCATTATAATTGCCTCCCCATAAATTTTAGTAAACGTTTTCATATTATCTTGAAAATTAAACACAAATCGATTATACCTCTGATTTATATCGTATTTTCTTTTGTTGTTTCTAGTTTACCGCGTTTAAAAATGATTGTCAAGACGCTTTGTAAACGTTTTCTATATCTATTATTCAGAACGGCGTACTCTAAACCAACCGTTATGCAGTTCCCAATGAACCGTTCCTTGTATTACGTCCGATGATATATCTAAAAGTTATTGAACCCTACCACGGCTCTGCGTATCACAGGCACTCCCTCCTTTCTATAATTTTTATTATAAGGAAAACGCCGCTCCGTTTGTTTTCGGCTTTTGGAAATGTTTTCAGCCGGCAATCGCACAACAAAAAAAGCCTGTCCCTAAAAAAAGGACAGGCTCCCGGCCGATAACCAATAGATCTTTACTCTATCTATTGACCGGAGAATCTCTTTATAATTTGAACTGACCAATGGCGTCCTGCATATCCGTTGCCAGATTTGCCAATGCCTGGGATGCCGCCGCAATTTCTTCATTCGAAGCCGACTGCTGCTCAGTCGCGGCTAAGATTGTCTGCGTATTCGTCGATGTGTTTCGGCTGATTGTATCAATTGAGTCCACTGCTCCGACAATATCGCCAGCACCAGCTGACACCGTCTCAACCGATGTATTGATCTCATCCATCTGGCTCTTGATGCCATTGACCATACGAAGGATATCCGAGAAATGCACGCCAACCTCGCGGATTGCCGCCGTCCCCGACTTCACTTCATCTGTACCAGCCTGCATCGAGGCCACTGCCTCAGCTGTATCACGCTGTATCGAGACAATACGATCCTTGATCTGCTCCGCCGATGTCTGCGACTCAGCCGCGAGCTTGCGAACCTCTTCTGCCACAACAGCAAAACCACGGCCATGTTCCCCCGCACGCGCTGCCTCAATAGCAGCATTAAGCGCCAATAGATTCGTCTGCTCGGCAATCGCAGAAATTGCCTCAACAATCTGCCCAATCTGCTGGCTGTTCTCGCCCAGTTTTCGCACAACATCAGCCGAACTCATAACGCTCTGCTCGATATGCCCCATACGCTCAACCGCCGATTCCATGAGCTTGCCGCCCTTCTGTGCCGCCGCCGCGGTCTGCCCGGAGGTATCTGTCACTACATGCGCCTTACCCGCCATCGCCGAAATATCCGTATAAACCCGATCAACACTTTTCTTAGCTCCATTAATATCCTCAAGCTGTGTGCTCATCCCGATTGATACTTCTCCCACAGTCTCCGCTACATGTACAGAGGCGTCAGCTGATTGCTGGGCGTTAGCTGTAAGTTCCTCAGATGAAGCGGCCACCTGTTCCGCCGTCTTGGCCATGTGCGAAATCATTTGCCGGATATTGCCACTCATGACATTAAACGCATGGGTCAGGGTTCCAATTTCATCAGAAGAATTCACAGGAAGATCCTCCAGCGAAAGATTCCCCTTGGCCAGCTCAGAAGCATGTGCCTCTAACCTGGCAATCGGATTCATGATCTGGCGGGCAAATGTCAGGCAGACCCCGACCGCCAAAACCAGACCAAACAGCGTCAATATGCCAAAAACGATTTTCAAATGCCGGAGCGATGCAAAGACAACACTCTGCGGAACCAATATGCCCATAATCCAGCCCGTAGCTGGGACGGTCGTATAGGCAAAGACTTTTTCCGTACCGTTAATAGTTACACTAAAGTAGCCCTTGCCGCTCTGAACCATTTCATCGAAATGCTTGCCAATGCCATCGATATCCTTGAAGTTCTTCATCGGTTCACCGGCCCCGGATGTGGCCAGAATATTGCCGGATTTCTCCATGATAATACCGGAGCCCGCCCCCTGATATTTCATGTCATTAGCCTGATTTGTCAGAACATCCAGCATCCGTACAGGTCGCACCAATAAATTGACCATTCGCCTTAGCCGGAACAGCCACTGACACCACCAGTTTCCCAGTATTGGTGTCGGTATAGGCCTCTGTGAACACAGGCTTGCCGGCAGCTTTAGCCTCCTTATACCACGGACGCTGCGTTGGATCTTTCTTGCCCGTATTATCGCCAGAATTATAGCTGTAAAAATAACCATCCTCTAAACCGGCGGTCATATCAAGGATCTCCTTATCCGATGTCGAAGTTCCCAGCGACTCCTTTGCCTTAAGCAAGGCAGTATTGCCATTAAGACTCGTCAGATAATTGGATGTACTGACTCCGAAAGCCTTCTTCTCATCCAGCCAACCGTCCAGTTTGGCCGCCTCCGTTGCCACCGTGGCCCCCATTTCGCTTTCAATGCTCTGCTGCAAATCGCTGCTGGCCATATAGTATCCAATGATTGATACTATAGCCATGAGTGCACCCATGACACCCGCCAGCGCCATAAATTTCTGCTTTAATCCCATAAAAACCGCCTCTCTTCTCTCTACCGCATCGTCGTTCTCATAATATTGCTATTCTATTTCGCCATTCCCCCCCTGATTCCTTCCCTATAATATAAAAACGCTCAACATCAAAGAGTTACCCTTGACGTTGAGCGCCTATGCTCTATTATGAAATTTATTCTGGGCTCAGAGCTGCTTATCGGCAGCAGCCGCTGTCGTATCAGCCGTCGTTTTATCCTCTGATGTACCGGACTGCTGCTTGTAGAGTGCATCAAATCGTTTGGTGATCTCCGCATGCGTATCCTGCGTGATCTTTGGCATATTGTCCTCGCCCGTCGAATCCTTCCAGGTGATACCAGCCTGCTTGAAACCAGCCTCCACCGCCGACTGCATCGCCTTGAGTTTCTGCGGGACCCCACCGGCGATCGTTGTGGCCATATCCATGATACGATCTGCCACGCTGCCGATTGAGTAGGCTCCACCATCTGCTACTGCCTTAGCTGCATCCTCCGGCGTTGTCCCGACTGCCGGCAAAGCAAACTTGTCCGTACCAATGAGAATTCCGCCAAGGTTCAGCTGGCTAACGCCCTGATCGAGCCAACCCTGAAGTTTCAAGTTCTGCTCGGTCAGCGTCCGGATCATAAGCTGCTGACTTTTCTGGATGCCCTGCTTGAGTGCATCCGCCTGCTCGGGCGTTAGCGCCTTAGCTGCCCCTGCCGCCGACTTAGCCGCCGCCGAAACATCAAGTGCATAGGCCTCCGACATGGTACCGGCCATTGTCTTGCCGTTTTCAGCCTCCGTCGTTACCGAAATCGTTGTCTTTTTATAGCCGGCAGACAGCGCCGCTGTCTGCTGGGATAAAGACGAAATCGTATTGACATCCATGTTCCTCTTCCTCCTTTACTGATTAAAACATACCTATTAATCGATTCCAGAGTAAAGTATTCCTATTTATATTATTAACCAAACAGCCGTAAAAAACAAGCAAAAAAATCACCGACAAAAACGAAGCAGCAAGGCTTTCTTTACCACTAATCAGCGCAGGAACACCGTCAGCAAGGCAGTCAGTGCCTGCTGATCAGCCGTCCCCATCGTCTCGCGCGCTGAATGCATGGCAAGAATCGGGACGCCAATATCCATCGTACGGACCGGCACCAAAGCCGAAGCGATCGATCCCAGCGTCGAACCCCCACGGCTGTCGCTGCGGTTTACGAACTGCTGCCAGGCGATCCCGTTTTCTTCACACAGGCCGCGAATAACAGCCACTGCTTCAGCATCCCCCGCATACGACTGGCTGGCCGCCTGCTTTAAGGCCAAGCCGCCCCCCAGCACCGGCTTTACTATCGGATCATTCTTGTCCGCATAGTTCGGATGCAGCGCATGAGCTACATCGACCGATAACAGGAACCCCGCCGCAATATCCTGCAGCAGCTGACTCCTGGTCTTGCCCAGAGAATCATAAACACGTTCCAACACCTGCATAAGCACTGCCGAACCAGCCCCCTGCTTCGTATTGCTGCCTACCTCCTCATTATCAAAAAGAGCCACCAGCCGCAGTCCCGCCGGATCAGCAGCAGACAGCAGTCCATCAAGACAGGCTTTGGCCGAAGTCAGATTATCCAGCCGTGGTGAAGAAATCAGCTCACCAGACAAACCGCACAGACAGCCCGCCTCCACCGGGTAAGTTGACAACTCATAAGACAGAATATCTGCTGCTGGCACCGACAGCTCATTAGCCAGCCACTCCACAAAGAAGTCCGACTTAGAGTCCTCGGTCTTGCCGAATAATGCCGCCAGCGGCTGCATATCCGTCTGTGGATTCAGCATCCCCTTGTCATTAACCTCGCGGTTCATGTGGATGGCCAGACTGGGAATCGTCAGCAAGGGCCGGCCTATATCCACTAAACGCGTCTCTGGGTGAAAGGCATCGGCTCCCCGCAGAACTACCTTCCCCGCGAGCGACAGCGGCCGGTCCAGCCACGACCTCAGAATCAGTCCACCATACTTCTCAACATTCAGCTTGCCATAGCCCTCGGTCATTACCCCAGCCTGCGGTTTTAGACGAAAACACGGAAAATCCGTATGTGCTGCTGCCATCCTCAGCGGCCCGTCCGCCTGACCAATTGAAAAAGCCAGCAGCGTAGAACCATAAACCGGAACAAAATACCGCCCACCCGGTTTGAGATTCCATTCCTCGGCCAGGCCCAGTTCCATAAATCCGGCTGCCTTCAGGCGCTCAGCACTAGCTGCCACCGTATGATACGGCGAGGGACTTTCCTGAATATACGTCAAAAGTTCTGTTGTTATACTGTCCATCATACAAACTTCCTTTACTACAATTTTGGTGCAGCAAATCCCGATCATTCACGTCTATTGCCGACACCCAGTCGTTGAATTTCTCTATCTAGTTCATTATAGCATCAATCATGGTGTCCGCCAACAAAAGACACATACCAACCAAAAGAACGCCCCAGGCGAAATACATCGCCAGTACCACAGCCACGAGATTGTGTCGGCATTACACCTGCGTCACCTGAACCCCTTGACGGCGGGCGTAATTCAGGAATACGGGATCAGCCTGCTTATCCGTAACGATCTGGTCAATCTCCTGCAGCCCACAGATCTTTGAAAACGACTCCTGGCCAATCTTCGTATGATCCACGACCAGAACCTTCGTCCGCGCCGTCTCCAGAATAGCCTGCTTCAGCGCCCGATCGCTAAGATCCGGTGACATCAGGCCCAGTTCGGCATTAATCCCACTGACCCCGATAAACGCAATATCCAGTCGAAACGTCCGGACCATGCGGACTGCCAGATCACCATAGAAGCCTTTCGACTCCGGATGATAGGACCCCGGCACCGAAATTAATTGAATATCCCGCGCATGTGATAGGATGTTCAGAACAGGCAGTGAATGCGACAGCACGGCAATATCATGACGCCCCAACAAAGCATCCGCAATATTCATCGCTGTCGTCCCTGTATCGAGATAGATCGCATTCCCTTCTTTAATCAGGCTGGCGCAATAATTGCCAATATCATTCTTCTCCCGCTGCATCTGCCGTTCCCGGGCACTGACCGCCGGAAAAGCCGCGCCACCTTCGACAAACACAATGCCGCCGTGAATTGGCGTAGCAATCTGCAGGTCAATCAATCGGCGAAAATCACGCCGGATTGTCATTGTCGAAACATCGATCTGCTGGGCCAGCTCGGTGATCATCAATTTTTTATGCAGCTGCAGACGCTCCCGTATCAACTGCCGGCGCTCCCTTGTATTCATCATACCCCTTCTTTCAAGGCAAACTGTTAATTTTCCTGTTATATTAACAAATATTACGCGAAAACTTCACAAATAACAAGAATTACCGCTTGAATATAACAAAAAAATAACACCTGCCGCTTGTAACCCGCCAGCCCGATTGATAGAATACAGATAACAAAAGAACGCATCCGGATGTGAGATCCCTTTCGACAATAAAAGAAGGAGCCTTTGCTATGAAAATGATTATTGTAACGAACGGAAATCTTGCCGCGTCCCTAAAAGAATCCCTGGCCGAATATTTCTATCAGCCAGACTGCCGGTCCATCGGCTTCTGCTTCCCCAACCACGAAATCGGGACCGCTGAGCTGGCCATCTACCTGACCCAATGCCAGGAGCAAAACCCACAGGAAAATTTTTTATTCTTCGTCGATGACTTCGGCACCACCGCCTATAATGAAACTGTGCTGCTTCTGCGCAAAACCGGTCTGGATTGCCGATCACTTGTCCTCACCGGCGTGAACCTGCCCCAGCTCATCAAACTGTACGGTCTTAAAGATTCCGTATCTCTGAACTATCTGCGCTCTCTGTACAATAGCTGCAGCCCCGCTGCTGCCGCTGTACAGGCAATCGAATCCTGTAATGCTTTTGCCAGCTGATATCTCCGGAATACACCTTGTCTCTTTTCCGCAGCGCGGCCTGCACAACCATGAATCCTCCACGATGCAATGAACGGTCCCGATAAGCTGGATTTTCATAGCTTATGGGGACCGTTCATTGCATCGTTATTTGATCAGAGCTTTATCTGCCCCATCGTCTTTGCTTTAGGCTGAACAAGCTTGGCCTGCTTCACTTCAGCAGGAATCACCACCTCCGTCCCGGCCTTTACTGGCTGATGTATTACGTCCAGCTGCAGGCTGCAGCTGTCAATCATACGTTGCAGAACTTCCTGCTGATCCGCTGGAATCTTCTTGCCAGCGACGGCCAGAATACCACCTGCTGACTCCCGCAGAATAGAGGTCAGATCCATTGATTCACGTTTGAGCTGTCTGGTTGATTTATCGACCACCCAGGTGAGATTGTAATCATGCATAGCATCACAGATCTTATCCATTACCAGCTTTTGCTGCTTCTGTTCTTCCTGCATGTGCTTTTTCTTTTCCGGAGTAAGATTAGCCGGGATCTTCATTTGACTGCTTAACCCCTTGCGAAGTTCCTTCTTGACCGCATTCCCATCTATCGTGATGTTTAATGTGCGTTCCACTCCATTATCCGCAACCACCTTTACGTCCTTGATACCCTGCAGTTTGACATCCGCTTGCAGCATCTTAGCATATTCCTGCCCCGAAAATGGTATTTCCATCTTCTGCCAATCTTTTAACTGCTTGTAATATAAAGTCAGCTGTTTATCAGACTGCTCCAAGTAGAACGGAACATTTACGCTCTTGTTCATGCCAATCACCAGCATATAGGAACCCTTCGCAGTCCCTTCCAGCAGCATCGATGGCTGCAATGTTCCCTGAAGAGCAATGTTCCCCTCCGCCTTTGCTACAGCTGAAAGGAATGTTATATTAGCGGTCATACTGGCTGTTTTCTGCTGACGATACTGCTGGCAAACTTCCTGTACATACTGTAAATCAGCCTTGGAATTGGCAAAGGCGGTACCCGGCAGGCTGAGCCCAACTGCCAGCATCGTCCCCAGCAAAGCCACCCAGCCTGCATGTAACCATTGTTTCATACGGATCATCCTAAAATACCTCCTTTTAATAAATACGCTGCTTCTATTATACCTTATGTTCCAACAATCGCCACATAAATAAAAAGCAGCAGTTTCTTCGCCATTAGAAACTGCTGCTTTTTATTTCAGGCCGTCTGACAAGTTTCTTCCTTTATCCCGGTCATAGCCTCGATGGCCCTGGTCGGGCACTTGGCCAGGCAAGTCGGGTCATCACAGAGCTTGCAGATGCTCTGGTCAACGACAGCCAGGTTATTCTCAAGCTTGATGGCACCATGCGTGCAAGAGCGCATGCAGAGGCCGCAGCCGATACAGGCGTTCTTGCAGAGCTTGCGCGCAACTGCACCCTTGTCATGAGAACTGCATCCAACCTGTACGGGAGCAGCAAAGGTCTGCAGTGTCAGGATTGCCTGGGGGCAGATTGATACGCACTTGCCACAGCCGGTGCAGATGTCCTTGTCTACAACCGGCAGACCGTCATCGCCCATCGAAAGGGCGCCAAACGGACAAGCCCGGACGCAGTTGCCGAAACCGATGCAGCCGAACTTGCAGGCTTTCGGACCACCCTGGATAAGCTTAGCCGCCGCACAATCCGGCACACCATCGTAGTTAGCGGCCATCGCCGCAGCGGTTTTCGTGCCACGGCATTTGAGATGGACGTATTTCGGCTCAGCAGCCTCGGCTTTTTTACCGGTCAGCTCAGCAACTTTCGCTGCCACAGCCGCTTTGCCCGGTACACAGAGGTTCGGTGGAACGTCGTCATTCTCAACGACGGCCTCAGCATACTTGGCACAACCAGCAAACCCGCAGGCGCCACACTGTCCTTTTGGCAGGACCTCCTCAACTTCGTTAATCAGAGGGTTAACCTCCATCGCGAATTTCTTGTCGGCCAACGCCAGCACGATGCCGAAGAAAGCACCGACGCCGACGAGAACCAGAATGATGTCTATCGCTGTGTTCATTATAACTCCTCCTTAGAGCATGCCCGAGAATCCCAGGAATGCCAATGACAGCATACCGGCCAGGATAAAGGCAATGCCGATTCCCTGCAGCGGTTTTGGCACGTCTGCATAGGCGAGCTTCTCACGCAGGGATGCCATGAGGATGATGGCCAGGGCAAAACCAAGACCGGAACCAATGGCAAAGACAATGCTCTTCATAAGACTGTAGCTGTTCTCCACGTTGAGGAGCGGCACAGCAAGGACAATACAGTTCGTCGCGATAAGCAGCAGATAGATGCCCCACATGTTATAGAGCGCGGGAGCCTGCTTCTTGATGATAAGCTCGAGCAGCTGCACAAAGCTGGCAGTCAGCACGACGAAGACAATGGTCGTTAGAAAGGTCAGACCAAGCGGCTCCAGGACAAAGAAGTACATGATCCACGCGAGGATAGAGCTCATGGTCATAACAGAAGTCACGGCCATGCCCATGCCGACGGAAGCACTGAGGTTTTTTGAAATGCCAAAAAAAATGCACAAACCCAGGAATTTAGTCAGGACGAAGTTGTTGACAACAACTGCACCAATGAATAATGTAAGGTACTCTGCCATTATGCTTCAACCTCCTTTTTCGCCTTGAGTTCAGCCAGCTGCGCCTTCTTCTCCTGCTTGGCATTCCAGGTCTTAAAGCCAGCAACCATATAGCCAATGAGGATGAATGCTCCCGGTGGCAGCACCATCATAAGCATCGGGTTGTAGCTCTCACCGAGAACCGGCATACCGAGAATTGTTCCCGCGCCGATTAGCTCACGGATGACAGAAATCAGCAGCATGGCCAGCGTAAAACCACAGCCCATACCAAAACCGTCGCAAAAAGATTTCACCACACCATTTTTCGAGGCAAACACTTCAGCCCGAGCGAGGATGATGGCAAAAACAACAACGAGAGCCAGATAGATTCCCAGTGCCTTGTAGAGCACCGGAAAGTAGGCCTGCAGCACGAGCTGCGCGACCGTAACGATGGTTGCGATTGAGGTAATATAAACCGGCACACGGACCTTGGGATTGACCCAGCGCCGCACAATGGATACGACGACGTTGTTGGTCGTAATGACGAAAGTGACCGTGAGGCCCATCGTGAGACCATTGACGACGGTTGTCGTGACTGCCAGTGCGGGGCACAAGGATAGCGCGAGGATGAAGATTGGGTTCTCTGCCACCAGACCCTTACTGAAGATATTCCACAATTCTTTCATGTCATTTCCCTCCCGTGAATGCCGTGACTTCGTCAACAGCCTGCTTTACGCCCTTAGTAACGGCACGGGACGAAATCGTAGCGCCAGTCATGGCCTGAATGTCGTCTTTGTTCCCTTTGTCCTTGACCACAGTGAGATGCTCACTGGCCTTGCCGGCAAACTGGCCGCGGAAAGCCGGTTTCTGAGCATTATCGCCCAGTCCCGGAGTCTCGTTATGCTCGAGGATATTGAAGTCGATCACCTTGCCATCGGCGCTGACTGCGACGAGCATCTTGATCCGACCACCGTACCCCTTGGTCTCACTCGGTACAATATAGGCCTTCGCCGCACCGCCCTTCATGGCCGCAAACCAGCCATCATGACCATCGACCGGCTGAAAGGAATCCGCATCGCTCACAAGGGCCTTCATGGATTCCTGTTTCATCTGTACCGCTTTCTCTGCCGCAACCGGAGCCGTCACATAGTAGACGGAACCGATGACCACGCCCGAAATAAAGCAGGCCATGGCCAGGTTCGAAGCTATCTTCAAAATGGAATGTTCGTTGTCAGCCATCATTTATTCCCCCCTGCACCAAATATTTCGGGTTTGATGAGACGATCGATCAAAGGCGTCACCGCATTCATAAGCAGCAACGAGTAGCAGACACCTTCCGGATAGCCGCCCACAAGACGGATCAACACCGTAATTGCACCTGCTCCGGCGGCAAAAAGGATCTGCCCCTTGACCGTCATCGGGATAGTAACCATATCGGTCGCCATGAAGAACGCCCCCAGCATCAGGCCGCCAGCCATCATATGAAACAGTGGATCGCCGGAGAACAAGCCCGCGGGACCAAAAATCCAGGTCAGCACGCCGACGGTCAGGACCATCGTCACCGGTACGACCCAGTTGGCATACCCGCGCCAGATAAGGTATAGGCCGCCCAGCATCAGCAGTACGGTGCAGGTCTCGCCGAGAGAACCGTTACGGGTCCCCAGAAACATATTCATATACATATTGGCCTGGCTGCCAAAAGTATTCACGAGTGCATCATAGCCCTGCATCTTGAGAATATTGAGCGGGGTCGCACTTGTCATTGCATCAACGCCGGCACCAGCATCGTGCATCTTAGTCCAGGTTGTCATCGCCACTGGCCAGGATACCATGAGCGCAGCACGGCCGATATGCGCCGGGTTGAAGATATTGAAGCCAAGTCCACCCATTGACTGCTTGGCAACGACGATGGCAAGGATGGAGCCGATTGCCACCATATACGGCGGCAGCAGCGGCGACATCGACATCGCCATCAGCAGGCCCGTGATGCAGGCACTGCCATCAAAGGCGGTCAGCGGCCGGTGCATAGCTTTCTGCCAGACATACTCCGACGCTATGGCGACTACTGCTCCGACAACCATATTAACGAGTGCTGGCATGCCAAACCACCAGACAGCAAAAAACGCCGCTGGCAGCAGTGCTGCATTAACCTGCCACATAATATGCGGGATAGTCTCCTCGTCGCGAATATGCGGCGAAGCCGATATAGTAAACATGGGGTCCGCCGGCGTCGCCGGCTTTACGACCGGTTTCGCTGCCGGCTGTTCTGCTATCGGCTGTTTTACTGCTTCTTCGCTCATTTGGCAGCCGCCTCCTTCTTTGCCTGCTCCGCCGCTGTTTTGGCTTTTGCCGCTGCCTGCTCGGCGCGGATGACACCCTTGGCGTTTTTAATATACTGAACAATGTTGCGCTTAGCCGGACAGACGAACGTACAGCTGCCACATTCGACGCAATTCATAAGGCCATAGTCATCACGACAGCTGGCAAAATCTGCCCGTTGTGAAAGAATGGACAGCATACTTGGCACCAGCCCCATCGGACAGGCCTGCACACAACGTCCACAACGGATACAATTCATCTCTGGTCCATGCTCCGTGATCTTCTTCGTCAAGGCCAAAATCCCTGACGAGCCCTTCATAATCGGTACATCCTCGGAAAACTGCGCCATCCCCATCATCGGACCGCCAGCCAGCAGCTTATCAGGAGTCTCCCGGAACCCGCCACAGAAAGCAATCGCATCGCGATATGTCGTGCCAATACGCACCCGCAGGTTTTTCGGCTGCGAGACAGCATCGCCGGATACCGTCGTGACGCGCTCCGTGAGTGGCAGGCCATGGCAGACTGCATCCGTAATGGCGGCTACTGTACCAACATTCTGCACCACAGCACCAACATCCATCGGCAGGCCCCCCATCGGGACCTCGCGTCCGGCGACTACCTTGATCAGCATCTTCTCAGCGCCCTGCGGATACTTCGTCCGAAGTGCAGCCACCTCGACGCCCGTACCCTCGCAGGCCTGCTGCATTACCCGGATAGCCTCCGGTTTGTTGTCCTCAATCCCGATGACGCTGCGTTTCACGCCAAGAATTCTTGCGAGGATCTGCGTCCCGGTGACAATCTTGCCCGACTCCTCGAGCATCAACCGGTAGTCAGCGGTCAAATAAGGCTCGCACTCTGCACCATTGAGTATCAGTATGTCAACCGGTTTCGCTGGCTTAAGCTTGATGTGCGCAGGGAACGTTGCTCCACCCATGCCGACAATGCCGGCCGACTGAATTGCCCTGAGAATATCCTCATTTGCCATTGCCGTCCAGTCTCGGTCCAGCGGCAGCCCATCAGCCCAGACATCCTCACCATCGCTCTCAATGACAACCGACAGACAACTGATCCGGCCGGAATGGGGCCGGCTCTCAATCTTTATAACCTTGCCGGACACCGGTGCGTGAATATCTGCGTGCATAAATGCCGGGCTGGTCCCGATCAGCTGCCCGCGTTTCACCACATCACCGACCTTTACGGTCGGCGCACATGGCGCACCAATGTGCTGACTCATTGGCACGACAAGCTGCTGCGGCACTGGCATAGCCTCGATAGGCTGATCTTTGGCCAGCTCCTTGCCGTCATGCGGATGAATCCCGCCAAGAAAACTCTTGAACATGAACAATCACCTCATAGCTCTCCAAAAAAACTCTTCCTGCATCATCCATGACACCTGCAATACACAAAACCTTTTTTCAATCGATGATCTCTACAATAACCGGTTTCAATCCCTGGTTCCGCGCCGCCCGACGATCGAAAGCTTTCACTGCTGCTAATGACAACAGAAAAAAGATCGCTGCTCCTAAAATGATGGGTGCATCGCCTGTATGCCCAGCCAACGGCCCTAGCTGCCAGCCCAGCACTGCCCCCAGTGCCGCACAAAGCAGTGGCAGGACAAAGACTACAAACGCACCGGTCAACATGTGCTGCTCCTGCAGTTCGAACTTCACGCGTTGGCCAGGTTTAGCTCCCAGCGGATTTATCGCCTCCACCATGACATGCTGGCTCGAGGGGCATGCACCACAGCTTACACATTCTGTGTGACGTCCTACTTTGATCCTTGCCAGCCCATCCTTCAGTTCAATGACTAGTCCTTGTTCTTGTTTCATCCTTATCACCTCTCTGACAGCACTGATTTGCGATGATATTCTCGCAGGTATATACTTCTTTTATTCGCCCCTCTTTTAAAAATTCCTATTGTTTATTATCCGTGAAAAATATATTTTACAAATTACTTTTTTCACAAGTAACATGAAATTGTGAAAATTATCGATTTCTAAGTGAAATTGTTCGCAAAAAAAACACTCGCACACAATAAAGGTACAAGTGTCTTTGAATGAATATTTTTTCTTTATCCAGCCTGTCTAAAGCACCCAGACTGCTTCAATCTGGTTTGAAATAAACCGTTACGCCTGTACCCCTGTCCACGAGCGTATTGACCGGGATGCTCTGTCCGGTCGCATAACCGGAGCCATCACTCTCAAAACTCAGCCCCTTGTCTGAGGCCAGCCGGGCAGCTTCCCGAAGACTCTTGCCCATAAAGTCCGGCATCACAACCTTGCCATCGGGTATCTCGCCACTATACGGTGCATCCGTCCGTGCCTTAGGCTGAGCGGCCTTTGACGGCGTCATCCCGGCAAAAGGATCGCTGGACGGCTCAATATGGAGGTAGCGAAACAGCTGCGCAAAGATACGGCTGGCTACCGGCGCCGCAATCTGCCCACCATAGTAATTGCCCGTACCAGGGTCATCAATCATGACCAGGACAGCGAGCTGCGGATCTTCAACCGGCGCAAAACCGCAGAACGAGGCAATATAGCGCCCATCCATATAGCCGCTGCCATCATCGCGAATCTTCTGCGCGGTACCGGTCTTACCAGCAATCCGATACCCCTTGACGGCAGCCTTCGAACCACCACCGCTCGCAACGACCTGTTCCAGCAGTCCGACGAGCGTCTTGTCTGTCGCCGAATCAATCGTACGTCGGACCTCCGTCGGCTCCCGCTGGTCATAGACCGATCCATCCGCATTGCGGATGCTTTTAACGATATATGGCTTGAGCAGTACGCCGTCGTTCGCAATGGCCGACATCGCCGTAACCAGCTGCAGCGGCGTAACGGCAATACTCTGACCAATAGACATTGTCGCGATATCAGAGTCACGCATATCCTCAGCCTTAAAGAGGATTCCGCCCTCTTCCGCCGGCAAATCGATGCCCGTCGGCTCGCCAAAACCAAACAACTTCGCATATTTGGTCAGGTTCTCCGCCCCCAGGTGCAATCCCACTTGGGCAAACCCCGTGTTCAACGACTGCTTGACGACATCGGTGAAGGTCACCGTTCCAAAACTTGTACCGCTCCAGTTCTGAATACGCCGTCCTGATACCATGACGTACCCCGGATCCACAAATACCTGATTAGGAGTTACCGCCTTTTCCTGAAGTGCGGCTCCGGCAACGACCGCCTTAAAGGTAGAACCTGGCTCATAAATAAAGGATACCGCCCGGTTCTTCCAAACCTCTGGCTGATAATCCCAGAACTTATTGGGATTATAGGAGGGGCGTGAAGCCATCGCCAAAACTTCGCCCGTCTTCGGATTCATGACCACACAAGTGATTGCTTTCGGACTGTTTTCTGCTACAGCCCGGTCCAGCTCCTGCTCGACAATGAACTGGATTGCACTATCGATTGTGAGTTCAACCGTCTTACAATAATCCCCGCGATATCGCCGGCTGCTGGAAAAAATCGAGTCCAGAATTGGCCGGTCCCGCCGGTCGGTCTGAAGATACGATTCCTTGACTTCACCTTTGAGCAGGCCGTCCATGGCCTGCTCGATACCATCCAGGCCCTTGTCATCCGTACCGACAAATCCCAGTACATTAGCCGCCAGAACATCATTCGGATAATATCTTTTGGCCTCATCACGAAAGTTCAGGCAGTCCGTATAGGACTTCTCTTTAATCATCTTGCGGACCGCCTCATATTCCGGCTGCTCCATGCGGCGCTTCACCCAGACAAAACCGCCGCCAACGGCAATGTCGTCGAGGATATCCTGCTCAGACTTTCCAATGAGCGGTGCCAGATCTGCTGCCACCGCCGAAGGATCTTTGACATGCGCCGGATCGATATAGAGCGATTTGGTCATCGTGCTCACCGCCAGCTCGCGCCCATTCCGGTCAAGGACGGTACCACGCGGTGACTGAATCGCAAAATCATGCCCGACCTGCTCCTTCATCCGTTCCGACATTTCATTGCCTTCGATCAGCTGCAGCCAGCCATAACGCAGCACAATTACTCCCATAAGAGCCATCATGACAAAAGCCAGTTTATTGACCTGCCGCTGAATCGACGTTCTCTGTTTTTTCATTCCCTTTGCTCACTCCCGCTGTTCGCCCTTGCTGAATCTATCCTATATCATACCACAAAAGCCCGCCCCATGAAACGGGACGGACTTTAAATCAACAAACAGGAAACCGGCCAGAACCAGGCGACGGCTAAACGATGCCCGGCTTATCCGAAAGCATCCACTGCCAGCCGCGATGTTCCAACAACGACAGTCCCGTCATTACCAATGGTATTTTTCATGCCGGTTAATCTTGAACGCGCGGTAGATCTGCTCGACAAGTAGAAGACGCACCATCTGGTGTGTAAAGGTCATCTGTGAAAAGCTCAGGCGTTCGTCAGCTGCAGCCCGGACTTCTTTCGATAGTCCGAAGGCACCACCAATCAGAAAACTGATACTGCTCCGGCCCTGGATGCCAAGCTGGTCAATTTTCTCCGCCAGCTGCTCCGAGGCCATCTCACTGCCATACACATCGAGTACAAAGAGATAACTGCCGGACGGTACAAGCTTCAGCAGCTTTTCCCCCTCCTTTTGCAGGACCTGTTCTTTCTCGGCTGCCGAGGGCTCATCCGGCATCTTTTCCTCGTGGATCTCGCGGATTTCGACCTGTGCAAAAGGACGCAGCCGCTTCATGAACTCAGCAATTCCCGCACTCAGATATTTCTCTTTGATCTTGCCTGCACAGATAATCGTTAATTTCATTTGCCACTGTTATCCTTTGGCATCTCCTCGAGCACAACATCAGCGCTCTGCTCGCTGCCGTTGCGGTCATAGGTTATCTTAACCGTATCGCCGACTTTGTGCTCGGCAACTTTTTCCCGCAGATCGGATACGCTGTTGGTCTCCTTGCCATCAAGTTTGAGGATGATATCCCCACGCTGCAGGCCTGCCTTGCCGCACGGCCCATTGAGCGTGAGCTGGAAGACATACACCCCTTTGTCAATATTGAGCTGATAGCCATAGCGTCCAGCTGTCTCAGGATCGAATATCGACACTCCGAGATACGGCCGGGCCACATAGCCCTTTGACATCAGCGAATCGATAACCGTCTGAACGGTATTGATTGGAATAGCAAAGCCCATGCCCTCGACTCCATTAGCAGCAACTTTCGCGCTGTTGATGCCGATGACCTCGCCATCCGCATTGACCAGCGCGCCACCGGAATTGCCCGGATTGATTGCGGCATCTGTCTGCAGCAATTTAACCCGTTTGTCGCTGATATCAAGGGTACGGTTCAACGCGCTAATGACACCACTGGTGACGCTGCCCTGAAATTCAAGCCCCATAGGATTGCCAATAGCGATAGCAGGTTCGCCGACAACAATCTTGTCAGAATCGCCGAATTTCGCGGTCGGCAGCTTTCCGTCGCCGACTTTGACTACCGCAAGATCTGTCATCTCATCAGCTCCGACCAGCTTGCCCTTGAGGCTGCGGCCATCCGGCAAAGACACAACCAGTTCCTTTGCCCCACTGATGACATGATTATTCGTAACGATATAGCTGTCGCCGCCGTCGTTTTTAAAGATTACGCCTGAACCAACACCTTCGGTTTCCACTGGATTGTTAAACCAGTCACGGGCTACAGCCTTGTTGGTGATACCGACAACCGTAGGGCCAACAGCCTTAGCCGCGCGGACAGCCGGCGTATTGCGGGCATCAGAGATGTTCGCATCATTCGCTGCCGCCTGTCTGGCAGCCGACGTAGTCTGTGCGCTGCTGTTATCAGCAGCCGTTCCCAGCGAGCAGCCAGAAAAGGTCACCACCGATGCTGCCATCATTGCCGCCAGCAGTAAATGCGTTTTTTTCTGAGTATTCCAGGATTTAAAGAACGATTTCATCAAAAATCCCTCCATCATATAATAGATTGATTCAGTTAGCAGATTGCAGGCTGACTGCCTCATTCTGACTCGCCACCATGAGGTCAAGACGGATTCCCTGCCGGTCAAGAATTCCCTGCACAGTCTCCCGTGCAAGCTCCGGCCGGTTGTTTTCCTCCGATAAGTGCGCCAGAAAAACCTGGGACGGTCGTCTCTGCATGCGGACCAGCGCCCAGGCAGCATCGGCATTAGCCAGATGCCCCCGGTTCGACAGGATACGCCGCTTGAGCGACCAGGGATAAGCACCATTTTTCAGGACATCGGGATCATGATTCGCCTCAAGCACCAGTACGTCAGCCCCCTCAATTGCCGCCTGCACGCTCGACGTCACAAACCCAAGGTCTGTTGCCAGCGTGCACCGCTCCGATCCACACAGCCGGTACCCAACGGGTTCAGCCGCATCATGCGGAATGTTGAACGCCTCCACCTGAAGTCCGTTCAGCATAAACGCTTCACTAACCGGGTGGAAACATTCTGCCGGTACAGCTCCGCGGCAGCTCATGTGCTCGATGGTTCCCGGCCGCGTAAAAATCGGCAAATGATACCATTTCGAGAGTGTTGCAAGCCCCGCAATATGATCGCGATGCTCGTGCGTGATGAGCACGCCATCAAGGCTGGCCGCATCGACGCCTTCTGCTGCTAACGCTTTTTTTATTTTGGTGGCACTGATCCCGGCATCAATCAGGAGACGGACGCCATCGAGCTCAACATAGACCGCGTTGCCTTTGCTGCCGCTGGCCAGTACAGATACCTGCATATGATCTGATATCCCCTATCTTAGTCACTGATTCTGTAAACTTTCTGCAAATATGTTCAGCCTATCATAAGCCTGAGATTCTGTCAAAACTAAGCAGCCTGAAACGTGACCGCAGCTCAATGCTTCTTCTGCCCCTGGCAGCTCGGACACACCCCAAAGAAGTAATACTGATGTGCCTCAATATGATAACCAGTCTCGCTGGCTGCTTGTGCCTCAAGACTGTCCGTGGTCAGGTCCATGATATCATCGACCCGGCCACAACAGGTACAACGAACATGAGGATGCGGCTGCGTATTGGCATCATAACGGAATGCATCCTCGCTGACATTAAGTTCCTGTGCCAGACCGACCTCACAGAGAATAGCCAGCGTCTTGTAGACCGTCGCCAGACTCATCGTCGGATAGTATGGCTGCAATTCACGATAGAGCATCTCTGCATTGGGATGCGCCGTGGTATGAGACAGCACATTATAGACCGCCAGCCGCTGCGGAGTAACCTTGAAACCGCGCTCCCGCAGCAGCGCAGTCACTTCCTTCGGTTTCAACATAGCCTTCACCTGAATTCCTTTCGTAACGCCTGTATAACAAATAATAATTATCGATTATATCCATTTTAAATTGAAAGCCGGTTCCTGTCAAGCAAATCAATACCAGCCATGACGTTTTTTATTCCCACGATGGATGCTGTGCTATAATGGAAGGGTTAATGAAAAGAAAGTTGGTGCCAAACATGCTGACAAAAGATATTCCGGCAGTCATCGCCAGGGAACTCAAAGTCCGTCCCAAACAGATTGAGGCAGCCATCGGGCTGCTCGACGACGGCAATACCGTACCATTCATCGCCCGCTATCGCAAGGAAGCGACCGGTTCACTTGAAGATGAGCAGCTGCGCAACCTTGAGGAACGGCTGACCTATCTGCGCAATATCGTAAAGCGCCAGGAGGACATTATCAGCAAAATTGAGGAACAAGGCAAACTCACCAGCGAGCTTCGCAGCGCCATTGAAAAGGCAGCGAAACTGCAGGAGCTTGAGGACTTATACCTCCCCTACAAGCAGAAAAAGCGCACCCGCGCCCAAATTGCCCGCGAGCGTGGGCTCGAACCCCTGGCCAAGGCAATGATCGTGCAGCAGCAGCGAAAAGGAACCCCGTCAGAAGAAGCGATACCGTTCATTGATGCCGAAAAAGGGGTTGAATCAGTCGAGGATGCACTGGCCGGAGCGATGGATATTGTTGCCGAAATAATCATGGAGGACGCCGACCTGCGCAAACGTATGCGCAGCCGCATCTGGAACAACGGCCATATCGTCACAGAACTCGACAAATCGGCTGAGGATGCTGGGATCTTTGAGATGTATGCCGATTTCGCGGAACTCATCCATACCCTGCCGTCACACCGCATCCTCGCAATCAACCGCGGGGAAAAGAAAGGCTGCCTCAAAGTCCGCATGACCATCGACCACGCAGATAACTGCGAGCGCATCTACCGCCGGATCTTCCGTCAGGACTCCATCTGGAATGATACGCTGCGCGCCGCTATTGAGGACGGCTACAAACGGCTGCTGTTCCCGGCCCTCGAGCGCGAGATCCGCACCCAGCTGACCGAAGAGGCTGAGGCCCAGGCGATCCGCATATTTGGTGTGAATCTGCGCCAGCTGTTGCTGCAGGCTCCGCTGACCGGCCATACAGTCATGGGTCTTGACCCAGGCTATCGCACAGGCTGCAAGATGGCTGTCGTCGACCCGACCGGACATGTTGTCGCCCATGGGGTCATTCAGGTCACGCAGAGCGCTCATGCCAAAGAGGAAGCTGCCAGGACGGTTCTTTCCCTGATCCAGCAGCATGATGTGACGCTCCTATCCATCGGCAATGGCACAGCCTCCTATGAAACCGAGCAGTTCGCAGCTGAGCTCATCCGGGACAACCAGCTGACCAATGTCCACTACCTCATCACCAATGAAGCTGGTGCCTCGGTCTACTCCGCCTCGGCACTTGCCAAAGAAGAACTGCCGGACTATGATGTTACAATCCGCGGTGCGGTGTCCATTGCCCGCCGCGTGCAGGACCCGCTGGCTGAGCTCGTAAAGATTGATCCGCAGGCCATTGGTGTCGGCCAGTACCAGCATGATGTCAACCAGAAAGAGCTCGGACATACCCTTGATGCCACCATTGAGACAGCCGTCAATCATGTCGGCGTAGACCTCAATACCGCCTCGGGGGCACTGCTGAAACATATTGCTGGCATCAATGCAACAATCGCAAAGAATATCGTCGCCTACCGTAACGAAAACGGTATGTTCCTGAACCGCCGACAGCTGCTAAAGGTACCACGGCTCGGCCCAGCTGCCTTTACCCAGTGCGCGGGCTTTCTGCGCATCCATGCGGCCAAATCGCCACTTGATAATACACCGGTGCATCCGGAATCCTATCCGCTGGCAGAAAAGATCCTCGACCGGCTTGGTTTTGGGTTGGACGACCTCGATGACAAAGACCAGCTTGCACTGCTGGCTGCCAAAAGCAAACTCCTCGACACGGCAAAACTGGCTGGGGAACTGGATGCCGGCGAGCCTACTGTCTGCGATATTCTTGATGCCCTGGTCAAGCCGGGACGCGATCCGCGCGAAGACCTGCCCGCGCCGTTGACACGTCAGGCCATCGTGAAACTCTCCGACATCCAGCCGGGCACCATTATGCGCGGCACCGTCCGGAACATTACTGATTTCGGTGCTTTTGTCGATATCGGCATCAAAACCGCCGGCCTCATTCACATCTCCGAGCTGAGCCAGAAACGCATCAAGCATCCGCTCGATGTAATCTCAGTTGGTGACATCCTGAATGTCATGGTTATCAGCGTAGATGAGCAGCGCGGCCGTATTGGCCTGTCGCTCAAACAGGTACCGAAGGAGGCACAAATCGGATGAATATCCTCAATCAGACCCTGACCGCAATCAAACCGGTCAATCATCAGCTGCCCGATGAGGCTGCCGCCCGCATTCACAGTGTCATGGAGGGCGATGACACCGCCCTCGGCGAACTGCGTTCCCTGCTGCTGAAATATCTCGCCATCACGGAAGAGCGCCATCCACAGCCCCCCGAAAAATGCACCGTCATCTGCTGCGCTGACCATGGAGTCTCCGCTGAGGGCGTCAGTGCCTATCCGCCCGAAACTACGGTGCAGATGGCCCGTAACTATCTCATCAGCCGCGGAGCGGCCGCCAATGCCTTCGCCCAATATGCTGATGCCGAGATGATTGTCGTCGATATGGGCATCGCCGCTGATACCAGTGATGTGCCGGACCTCATCAACGGCCGCATTGCCGCCGGCACCCAAAACATGGCGCAGGGCCCTGCCATGACGCGGCAGCAGGCTGCCCAGTCGATTGAGCAGGGCATCGCAATTGCCGAGAAACTCTTCGGCGAAGGCATTGACTGCCTGCTGCCCGGTGAGATGGGTATTGCCAATACGACATCCAGCGCTGCCATCACGGCAGTCTTCTGCAATCTCACAGCGGCCGAGGTTACCGGGCGAGGAACCAATATCTCTGATGACCGCCTGCAAAAGAAAATCGGGATTGTGGAGAAAGCATTACGCGTGAATCAGCCCAATCCACAGGACGGCCTCGATGTCCTCGCCAAAGTCGGGGGCTTTGAACTCGGCGCCATAACCGGTCTGATTCTTGCTGCCGCCGCGCATCACAAGACAGTGATCCTTGATGGTGCCAATACCGGCGCTGCTGCTCTCATCGCCCAGGCACTGGCGCCAGCCTGTACCGACTATCTGCTCGCCTCACATCTTGGCTCAGAGAACTCCCATACCTTTATCCTGCAGAAGCTGGGCCTTCATCCGGTCATGCAGCTGGATTTACGTCTTGGCGAGGCCTGCGGCTCCTCTCTGCTCACAAAAATGCTTGAAGCATCGCTCGCAGCCTGGGATGTTCTTGACCGTCTGCCGCAGGACCCGATTGAGACCCCCTTCCATCATGAATACATGCCCCGGACAGCTCCAAAAGTAACGGACAAAACCTTCGATTTCTATCTGCATACCATGCAGGATCTCGACCATGCGTCAATGGATCTCTGCCAGCAGCGGCTTGACAATCTGGCCAAGCCGATCTACAGTCTGGGCCATCTGGAGCAGATTGCCGTCGAGACCGCCGGCATCATCGGCGATGAGCTGCCTGAGTGCGGAATGGACCGTGCCATCCTCTGCTTCACCGGCCGCGTCAGCAATCCACTGCAGGACCAGCTCACAGCAGCCTTTGCCGGCCATGCCGAGACAGAAGTCACTATGGCCCACCTCAAGGAAGGCCTGCCGCTGACCGCGGCCTTTGATTTCGGTCGGGAACATGCCGAGTGCATGGCACTTTCTTATCCGCTGCTAGGCCTCGCGATGACCGAGATTGACGAGACCGCGCCTTTAGGTACTGCCTTCAGCGAGCTCCGCGCAACACTGCTCAATGACGATGGCAGCCTGCGCTGGCCCGCCGACAGCTTCCTCCAGCAGGCCCCCGAGGCCTATCAGCCGCTTATCAGTGCCTTTATCGGTGCGATTATTGCCGCGGCCCACAACAGCAGCTTCATTCTGCTTGACGACGGAGCCGCCGAGATCATCGCCCGCTACACCGAGCTGTTATGCCCGGCTGTCCGGCCCTACATTCTGCATGTTCAGCCGGCACTGCTGACCATGGACATCACCTGCCCCGGAGGGCTCGTCGCCAGCCTGGGCCTTGGCCTGGTCGAAGCCTCGCTGCATGTCCTCAATGATATGCGCACCTTTGCCGAGACCCGCGTTGCCGTAGCCAGTGATGGCCCCGGCGCTGGCCGCCAGCAGCAATAGCCTGCAGTAAATTGTAATAACAACACCAAAAAGCCGCCATGGCCTCCCCTCTCTGCGGGGCAGCCACGACGGCTTCCTTTTTATTCTGTTATCGGGACCTGACTGACACCGAAATCAACTGCTTTGCCGCAGTGCTTATCCGACCTTATGCCCAAAATCTCAACCTCATAGCAGAAATGGGTCACAGCAACAAGGTCGGCACAGCCGCCCGGACTGATCCAGCGCCGGATGAAATCCTCATCCATAGCCTGAACAGCCTCCCGTCCGGCCACAGTCTGCATCCCGCCGCGCGCAATAGCCTGCGCAGCCTGCTGCTGCGCATAGCACAGGACCTGCCAATCATGCCGGCCAAGGATATTCGTATCCCCAGCGCCAGCCAACAACTGCAGCAGGGCGTCCACCAGCGCATCATTAGCGCTGACGCCGGCCTGCCGTTCCTGCCTGTAAACGGGAAGGGATAGCATCAGCACGGAGCGAAAGCCGCTCTGGGCTTCGCCGCGCACGCCAGTCACTCCATAGCGCAGATACATGGCTTCGCCTTTAGTCAACTGCTCCTGCGGCCGCTCCATAAGATCGCTATAAGCAGACTCGCAGAGACCAGCACACATCCGTGCCGCGAGACTGCCCAAATATTCCGCCGTCAGGCCTTTCCCCCGGGCAGCGGCCCAGCCGGCGGCACCCGCGAGGATGCCTAGACTGAAGATCATTCCTTTATGGGTATTGATCCCCTGGGTCAGCGTGAACATCTGCCGCTCAGCCACTATACCTGCGGCCTGCAGGCAAGGCAGCAGGCCCGCAATGGGCTGCTGAGCGTGTCCCGCACCAATGGCGGCACATTCATCGAAATAACCGCGCAAAGCCGCTGCCGAAGACATGAAGGTAAAAAAATCCATATCATGATGGGCACCACTGTTAGCCCGATCGACCAGCCCCGGCTTCGGCGTTGCCGAAACCTCATAGAGCATGGCCTCTACGGCAATTGCGCCGATCATGGTCAGACGCTGACGGTTCATGCAGCTCCTCCTTGTCAGGCGCTTAAAGTTTCAGCGGCTTGATCTTACGGATGACATCGAGGATTGTACCATCGCGGGCCTCGAGAACTGCCGTAATCTTATCCCCCCACTCCAGCGGATCTGGCGTACCGACCAGACGGTAAGCTTTCTGCTGCAGTTCCTCGATTGTGACATGCGGGATGCCTGCCTTGTCGAGACAATCGATTAGATCCTGCCGTTTCGGATTGACAGCCGTGCCATAGTCCGTAACGAGAACATCGACACAATCGCCCGGCGTCGTAACCGTCACGACTTTCTCACAGACCGTAGCCATGCGCCCACGGACCAGCGGCGTGACGATGATGCAGCACTTGCTGCCTTCAGCCGTATCCGGATGTCCGCCCGGTGCGCCACGCAGAACGCCATCCGAACCGGTCAGCACGTTGACATTGAAATCGGTATCGACCTCCAGTGCTGCCAGAACAACGAAGTCCAGTTTATTAACATAGGCCCCCTTATTGGCCGCACTTGCGTACTCGCTGGTTGAGATCTCCAGATGTTTATCTGGATGATCTGCCAGATGCTGGATGGCCTTCATGTCGAAGTCCTGCGTATCCAGCAGTTTTCCGACGAGGCCCTTGTCCATGAGGTCACAGATGTTGCCACCCATACCACCGAGCGCAAAGCCCATCTTGATGTTCTGCTCGACCATACTCTCTTCAAGGAAGCGGTTCACTGCGAGCGACGGGCCGCCGACACCAGTCTGGAATGAGAATCCGTCTTTGAAATACGGTGTCGAAGCGATAACTTTGGCACAGGCCTCTGCCATCATAAGGTTACGCGGATCCTGTGTAATACGGGCTTCTTTCGTCCCGATTTTCGAAGGGTCACCAATTTCGTCGACCACGACCACAGCATCGACATCAATCGAGCTGATGGGGGACGGCATATTCGGGAAAGGGACCAGGGTATCGGTAATGACGACCACATGATCGGCATAGTGCGAGTCTGCGACCGCATAGCCCATAGCACCGCAGTTGTGCTTACCGCCCGTACCTTTGGCATTGCCATAGTCATCGGCAGTCGAGGCCGCGATAAAGGAAATATCAATGTGCAGCTCGCCCGTTTCGATAGCACGGGGACGCCCGCCATGACTTCGGATAATAGCAGGAGTCTTCAGCTTGCCGGCCGAGATAACTTCACCAATGCGGCCACGAACGCCGGAGGACTGGATACCGATAATCCGACCCTGCTCGATATAGTCGGCCAGCTTATCCTGCGCCGTGCCCAAGGAGGTCGTTGCAACCGTCAGATCCTTCAGCCCCATATCCTCGATCAGCACCTTCATGACCATGCTTGTCACATAATCACCATTACGGAACGCATGATGGAACGACACCGTCATGCCGTCATGGGCGCCGCATTGCTCACAAGCTTCCCGTATAGAGCGGACCAGCTTGTTTTCCTGCGGTTTCTCATGACGGGTAGCCGTCGGACCAGCCTTCCGAAAGGCCTTGCCATCCATATGGAATTTACCCTGATAGACTTCTTTGCCGTTCGTCAGGAGCTCGTCAGGAATATCTCTGCCTACTGCATTTATCATAATCTTTCGTACCTCCTGTCCTTACAGATCGCCGTGATAGACGCCGCAGGCCTTGGCCAGAGCAATCACGCGGCTGGCGTCCTTGATGAACGCGATATCCACCATTTTACCGTTAACCGTATAGACACCTACACCAAGTTTAGACTGCTCCTCATAGGTGCGTACATAGCTCTCCGCCGTAGCGATCTCTTTTGGCGTCGGTGCAAATGTCTTATGGACATAGGCAATCTGACGCGGATTGATGAGACTCTTGCCGTCAAAGCCCATCTCATGGTTCTGACGGACCTCGGCCTCAAAGCCTTCCTCATCATCAAGATTCGTGAATACCGTATCAAAACACTGAACTTCAGCGGCCCGGGCGGCCAGCAGCATCAGGCTGCGGGCCGTATTGATCTCGATTCCGCCCGGTACAACGCGGACATGCATGCTCTTGCGGAAATCACCGCCAGAAATGGCCACGCCAAACATGCGATCCGATGCCGTACAAATCTCATAGGCATTGAGAATTCCTTTCGGACTTTCGAGCGCCGCCATCAACAGGGTCCGGCCTTCCTCGACACCGAATTCCTTCTCGGCTGCCAGTACATGTTCCTCAACGGTCCTTACATCCTGCGCACTCTCGCATTTCGCAATGCGGATACCGTCAGCGCCGCCAGCCACACAAACCCGGATATCTTCCTGCCAATGCGGTGTATCAAGCCCGTTGATGCGTACGATAACTTCAGTATCGCCATAGTCAATGGTCTTGAGCGCATGATAGAGCGAAAAACGAGCAGCATCCTTCTGGTTCTCCGCTACAGCATCCTCGAGGTCGAGCATGATGCTGTCGAGCCCGTAGATATAAGCATCTTTGATAAGTCCCGGTTTCTGGGCATTCATGAACATCATCGTGCGGCGCAGACGAAACCGTTCTGGTCTTGGACGTGGAATCATTTAATGACACCTCCCCATGGAACATTATCCGTTGAACAGTCGTTGCTGCGGAATACCGCACACTCAACCCGGGCTTTCAACGTACAGTCGAGCGCCCCTTTGTCGATGACCTTGATCTTGCAGTCCTTGACGCCCAAACCTGCCAGGACGTCCAGCACCGTCGCCTTGATCTGACGGCCATACTGGTTCATGACACTGCTCTCGAGGGTCAGCTCGATGCCGCTGCCTCCCGGCATGACCGTGACCTGCGCATCGCTGGATTCAAGCGTTCCAGCCATCGCTGCCTTCTGGATTTCCATGCGTATCGCTCCTTTTGATTCATTATCAGTCTGATAATAGCTTTAATTTATTTATGTATAGTATCGACATATCACAATCTTTATTAAACCTGAATTCAGATGATTTGTAAAAGTTCTCTTTTAGATGATATTCCATGCTTATTTGGAATGTAATAAATGAAATTTAAGTCTTATTTTTTTGCTATAAAATATTAATTGTCATAACTATTAAGACTGGATATAATAAAAATTAAATACAAAATGGAATGATAACAGAAAGAAGGTCGTTTTGATATGGATGAACAGGATTTTCGTCTGCTGAGCGTACTGGGCCGAACCCGGAACATCACGCATGCTGCCGATGAACTCTATATCACTCAATCCTCGGTATCCAAGCGCATTCGACAGATGGAGCGTGAACTGGGAACCACACTGATGCTGCGCTCGCGCCAGGGCATCCAGTTCACCCCGTCTGGTGAAATTGTACTAGCCCATACCCAGCATATTCTGCACGAGCTGGACCAGATACGGCAGGAGCTCGTTGAAACGAGCGGTGCCATCGCCGGCACACTGCGAGCTGGAATATCCATCAACTATGCCATGTACCGCCTGCCGGATCAGCTGGCCAACTACAATGAACGCTATCCGGAAGTTGATACCCAGATCATCACAGCCAACAGCCAGAAACTGTACTCCATGCTGATCAGTAACCAGATTGATGTCGGCATCGTACGCGGTGAACATCCAGAATGGCGGGGCGAGCGCATCCTGCTCGCCCGTGAGCCGGTCTGTGCCATTACCAACGAACGTGACAAAGACAAACCACTCGCCGTGCTGCCACAGATCCACCGTCACGCCGATATCGACATGGAGCGAGAGATCACCCAGTGGATGCGTGAGAACCGGATTCCCTCGTCCAAGAACCGAATCCAGGTCAACAGCACGAGCACCTGCGTTACCATGGTCGCCCGTGGCCTGGGCTGGGGGATCGTTCCCGAGATCTGTCTGGATCATGCTCCGGTACATGCCCGCCCGTTGTTCTTCGAGAATGGTGAGCCGCTGATCCGCTCCACCTATCTCATGTTCACGAAGCAGGCCCTCGAGCTGCCGCAGGTCCGGGTCTTCATCGATCTGATCCGCAATTATACCACCAATGAACAGGAAAGGAGCCAGCCCCATGCCTGATGTTTCTAAACTATTCCCTGCCGATCGCCAGGCCATGCAGCAGGTACAATCGCTGCTGACTGCTAACGGCATTCGTCAGGACCCCAATCTTGACTACATCTGCGGCATCTACGACGACGATGGCCTGCTTATCGCTACAGGCAGCACATTCGGCAATACCTTGCGCTGCTTTGCTGTCGACGAGCGGCATCAGGGTGAAGGCCTGCTCAACACCATCATCACGCATCTCCTGGACATCCAACAGGAACGCGGCAACTATGACCTGTTCCTCTATACGAAAGTGCAGACGACCCGCTTCTTCCAGGACCTGGGCTTCTATGAAATTGCCCGCGCCGGTGACGAGCTGGTCTTCATGGAGAATCAGCCAGACGGCTTCCGTCGTTGCCTCGACCGCTTCCAGGCCGAGACCGCAGCCGCAATGAGCGCCACCAGAGTCTCCGTACCCAATGCCGGTCCGATCGGCTCCATCGTTATGAATGCAAATCCCTTCACACTGGGGCATCAGCATCTCATCCGGCAGGCCGCCGCCGCCTGCCAGATGCTCCATCTCTTCCTCGTCAGTGAGGACAGCAGTCTGTTCCCGTTTGCCGTTCGCCAGCAGCTGGTCCAGGCAGGAATAGCGGATCTGACCAATGTAGTTTTCCATCCCAGTGGTCCCTATATCATCAGTCAGGCGACTTTCCCCAGCTACTTTCAAAAAGACAGCGAAGCGGTCAGCCGCAGCCATGCCCGACTGGATATTGCGCTGTTCCAGCAGATAGCGCCAGTTCTGGGCATCACCTGCCGCTATGTCGGTGAAGAACCGTTCAGTGCCGTCACCAGCCTCTATAATCAGGTTATGCAGACTGAACTGCCCCGAACCGGCATCGATTGCCACATCCTGCCCCGCCTGAGTCCGCGCGGCGATGAGCAGCATCCGATCAGCGCCTCGACCGTCCGTGAGCTGCTGCAGGCAGGGCAGCGTGCCCATTCGACTGACTGGACCGCCATCGCCAGACTTGTCCCGCCTGCCACGCTGGACTGGCTGCAAACCCCTGCTGCCGGCTCCGTGCTGCAAAAGCTGGCAACAGCTGGCAGCGTACGTCATCACTGAGCAGGCGGATGGCATCGATATGTCCTGACGACCTGTATCCACCACCATATTGATAAGAAAAGGAGCCTTTCTCATGCTCAATGGAACACCAATCGGATTACCGGCAATGCTCACGGCCCGCGAGCAGCGCGCCGCCCGGCAGCTGGCTCTCCGTCAGAAATATCACCGCCCACAGCTCTCCTTCGGTCTCAACATCCCCGGTCCGGTCAAAACCACACCAGCCCTGCGGCAATTATTCGACCAGACATGCCTGTCCATCCGGGACAGGCTCACGGACCTTAACGTAGACATCCTCGACAGCCAGACACTTTACGCGCCCACCGGCAATGAATATCTCCTTGCTTTCGATGGCGACGAAACGGTCGTAAAAGCCGCCATGACACAGCTTGAAGAAAACACTCCGCTGGGGCGTCTATTTGACATCGATATCCTAACCGCGGCAGGAGAGAAGCTCTCACGATCCGAGCCTCGCCGCTGCCTGCTCTGCGAGCGTCAGGCACAGGACTGTGCCCGCAGCCGGCGTCACAGCGTGGATGAACTGACCACTTATATTGGGCTTTTGCTCGCAGAATACATGGCATAACAAGGTCGTTCGCTCTTTTATTGCCGCTGTCCGGTCTCATTTGTCCGAAACTTTGCAACATTCCATTCCCGACAGGAATATTTATCTGTGAAAATTGGCACTTTTACAAATCGGACGAAATCCTGTTAAATAGATAATAACTAAAACATATCGTCACATAACTATTATTTAGCAGTTCATGAGTTACCATTACAAAACAAAGGGAGTGTCAAACGAATGTCTATGTCATCTACGCAAGGCCGCTGTATCAGCGCCATCGTCACCATCGCCGTAGCGCTGTCCGGCTGGGTCATCCCTGTACCGGACGGCCTGACAGTCAATGCCTGGTATCTCTTTACCATCTTCCTGGGCACCGTTGTCGGCTTCATCCTGCAGCCAGTTGAGCTCGGCACAATCGCCCTCATTGCACTGGTTGCCTGTGCAGTTTCTGGCGCAATGACGTTCAAGCAGGTGCTGACCGCCTTCAGCGGCAACACCGTCTGGCTTATCGTCTCGGCCTTCATTCTGGCTCGGGCCTTTATCCTCACTGGTTTGGGGCGCCGCATCGCTTATCTCGCCATGCGAGCTTTCGGTGACAGCAGCCTCAAACTGGTTTATTCGATCGCGCTCAGCGATATCATTATTGGACCGGCCATTCCTTCAAACTCAGCCCGTGCTGGCGGCCTCATCTACCCGATTGTCCGGAGCCTCGCCGAGGCTTTTGGCTCCGATCCGGAAAAAAGCCCGCGCAAAATTGGTGCTTACCTCGTCATGAGCGTATTCCAGATCGACCTTGTCGTTTCGGCCATGTTCCTGACTGCCATGGTCGGCAATCCGATTGCCGTTGAACTGTCACAGAAAGTCTTCGGCATCGAGATTACCTGGATGCAGTGGTTCGTCGCTGCATCCGTACCAGGCATCTGCGCCCTGATCCTCATCCCCTATGCCATCTTCAAGTTCTACCCGCCAGAGATCAAAGAGACACCGGAGGCGCAGGAACTGGCTGACCACGAACTGCAGGCCATGGGACCGATGTCCCGGTCAGAGAAAGTTCTGCTGGGTGTATTCATCATGTTGCTTGGACTTTGGGCTACAGCGAGTATGACCCATCTGGATTCAACCCTCATTGCCTTCATGGGCCTCTGTATTCTGCTCGTGTGCCGCGTACTCAAATGGACCGATGTCACTGGCGAGAAGAAGGCCTGGGACACGCTGATCTGGGTTGGCGGCGTCATCATCATGTCCGACTACCTGAACAAGCTCGGTTTCATCCCCTGGTTTGCCCGTATCCTTGAGAACCAGCTGGTTGGTGTCAGTATGGTTACAGCACTGGTCCTCTCCTTCGTCATCTATCTCTACAGCCACTATTTCTTTGCCAGTATGAGCGCTCATGTCACCAGTATGTACGCTGCCCTCATCACCCTCGGTGCAGCTGCCGGTGCGCCGCCATTCATATCCGCTTTTGTTGTCGCCATTGCCTCGAACATCTGCGGCTGCCTGACCCACTTCGGCACTGGCCCAGCCCCGGTATATTTCGGTTCTGGCTACGTCCCGCAAAAGACCTGGTGGACCATTGGTTTTGGCGTCTCCCTCATGCATATCGTGATCTGGCTCGGCATTGGCGGTGCCTGGTGGAAATTCCTCGGCTACTGGTAATCCCTTATCCCCCCATACACATCAGCCTATCCCCTCACCGCTGCTTCCTGAAAACAGCGTAACCGCATTAGCCGGATAGCTGAAATAACCAAACAAGAGCAGGGTATCCTGGCAAAAGGATACCCTGCTCTTGTTTTACGTGTTCCTATTGACAACCGCTGAGGCAGTCGTTATAATGTAAACATATTAAACATGTATGACTTACATAATTTATCTCTGCAATCATTTATTTATCGAGAAAGAAGGTATTTTTTATGGCCGATCAAAAACAAGACCGTGTCAGTCAGGCACGAGAAGAAGCCCTGCGGCAGCATAATCCGGGCGCAAGCCGCAAACAGTTGCTGCTCTGGTTTGGTGCGCTGATTCTGGGGGGATTTCTGGGGTGGCTTGGTATCCAGCCACTGAACGACCTGTTTAACTTCATTGCCACGGTCTTCACCCGTCTGTTCCAGTTCATTGCCGTACCGACCATTGCTCTGGCAGTGATCACAACGCTGTCAGCCCTCGGTGGCAAGAAAGAAACTGGGCGTATCTTTGCCCATGCCGTCACCTACACCCTGCTGACCACGATTACAGCAGCTGCTGTCGGTCTCAGCCTATACCTGCTGATTGCACCGGGCAACCTGCCAGCTGATATCGTTGGTGCCGGCGCTGCCGCAGTTCCGACTGACAAAGTTGGCTCTCTTTCCTATTATGACCACTTCCTGTCCGTCATCCCGAACAATATTCTGCAGCCATTCCTTGCAGGCAATGTCCTGTCTGTCATGATCATCGCAGCAGCAGTCGGACTGGCACTGGCCTTCATGCCCCGGACCGAAAACCGGGAAATCCTGCTCAAGGGGCTCTATGGCCTCCAGGAGTTGCTGTTCACGTTAATCCGTGCAATTCTCTGGGCACTGCCCGTTGGTATCGTCGCCTTTTCGGGCCAGCTGGCCGCACAAATTGAGGCCGGTGTTATCGTCGGTGCCCTCGGCAAATATGTTGCCGTTGTTATCGGTGGCAATATCATCCAGTTCTTCCTCATTATCCCGCTGTTTCTGCTGGTCCGCGGTCTCAATCCGTTGGCTGTGTTCCGTAAGATGGCCCCAGCCATCGCCGTCGCACTCTTCACCAAGAGCTCAGCCGGCACCCTGCCAGTAACTCTGGCCTCCGCCGAGAACAACCTCAAGGTCAATCCCAAAGTCTCCCGCTTCGTGTTACCGATCTGCACCACCATCAACATGAATGGCTGCGCAGCATTCATCCTGGTAACTTCACTGTTCGTCATGCAGAATGCAGGCTTCGATCTGTCTTTCGGCACAATGATCGCCTGGCTGCTCATCGCCGTCCTCGCGGCCATTGGTAACGCCGGCGTTCCGATGGGCTGCTACTTCCTCACTTTGTCGCTCATGAGCTCCATCGGTGCTCCAATTGGCCTAATGGGTGTCATACTGCCGATCTACACGATTATTGACATGATTGAGACGGCCGAAAATGTCTGGTCTGACGCCTCGGTCTGCGCAATGACCGACCATGATCTGCTGGGCAAACTCGATACGAATACCGAGGGCGATCCTGCGCCTCTGATTTCCTGAACCATGAATTCTCCCTTAAGTCTGGCCTTATATAAAGCACGGCCGTGAAGCAAAACCGCTTCACGGCCGTTTTTTCGACGCCTATTATTTATGCCCTTCCACGCATACCCAGTCTTCACCCGCCTGCGTATGGATGGACACAGCTTTAAAACCAGCCTGCTCAAATAGTTGTTGATACTCCCCCAACGTCGGATTGAACATCTTATATTTCGCGATATTCTCAACAGTCTGTTCACTAAGCCCGGCATGGTCATAAATATCAGCAATGAGCAGAAACGTTCCGCCCGCTCTGAGAACACGCCGGACTTCCCGCAGATTTTGGGCCGGATCTGGCCAAAAATAGAAACTCTCCACCGTCGTGATCTTATCAAAAGTGCCGTCGGCAAACGGAAGATTCTCAACGGATCCCGCCATAACCTCCATCTTCCCTGCCTTCACATCAGCCTCATTGAACCATTGCGACTCTGCAACCGATACCGCCGAATAGTCAAATCCGGTCAGATGACCAGCAGATCCGATATGTGCCGACATCCTGTGCAATGTCGCACCACCGCCGCAGCCGATATCGAGCACCTGCTCATTACCCTGCCACTCAAAATGCGACAAGCCCCATTCCGTAACCCCGGCATGGGATTCATTCATACGGGTCAGCATCTCGGCTCCAGCTATTCCTTCTGGCTTCGATGGATTCCCCTGCTCAGTGATCTGCTCCTGCTGTTTTATCTCTGTCATTGCCTCTTCCTCCTGTCAAATTCTGTTGTTTTTATTCTAGCAGACTAAACAGCCTGTATCAATTGGCAGACACCAAATATATTTATTATTTTGCTATTGATTTTCATTATCATTTATGCTATATTATATACAGGCTTTCGTTAAAGCTCTCCTAAAATATAATACACAGCAAATAACCGGTCGTATTGCTCATACGACCGGTTATTTGTCATTTATGGTTTTCTTTCAGTACTTCACGATGGGCAGGTGCAATCATTGTATAGTAGCAGATGACGCCCAGTGCGTAGCCGCAGACCATAATGATGCCCATCGGCACTGCCGTATGATCACCTGCAATACCAACCACCGGCATCATAGCCCCGCCGAGGATCATTGAAAAAAAGCCGATCAGTGCACTTGCACTGCCAGCATTCTTCCCCTGCCGGGAGAGCGCTAACGAAAAACTGGCAGCTCCTGTCACCGACAGAGGCACAACTGTAATGAACAGCATAAGCACCGTATACCAGATTGGCGCGGCAGTCAGGAAGCCCGCCAGCAGAAAAAGTGCACCCACCAGCGGTATGAGAACCGAGTACTTGAGCAGAACAACATCCGGCACACGGCCTGCCAACCTCGCTGGCAGCATCCCGATCAATAAAAGCCCGATGCCAATTCCACCAAAAATCAGGCTATAGACCTGTGGCGATACCGCATAAATATTCTGAAAGACGAATGACGACCCCGCCAGATAAGAAAAAAATGCACCAAAGATAAAGCACTGCAACAGGCAGTGCCCGAGAAAATAGCGGTCCTGAAGCAGCTGGGGAAATGATCGAAACGAATCACCAAGCTTTGCAATTCGGCCAGCCAACGGCAAGGTCTCTTTATAAATCAACGTAGCTGCAGCCTGCAGGAGCCCGACAATAACCAGCACAACAAACACGCCGCGCCAACTCGATAGGAGCAGGATCTGTCCGCCAAAAACAGGTGCAATGATTGGTGCTAGTCCATTGACCATCATTAGTATCGCAAAAAATCGGGTAAGCTCTGCCCCCTCGCAGACGTCCCGGGCAATCGCCCTGGCAATGACAACACCACTGGCCCCTGCCACTCCCGCTACAAACCGAAACACAAGAAACAACCCGATATTTTGGGCATAAGCGCAGCCCGCCGTCGCTATCGTGAACAAGATCATCCCTGCCAGCAACGGTAGTTTCCGTCCATAACGGTCGCTCACCGGTCCCATTAATATCTGTCCGACCGCCATGCCAATTAGTGTCATCGTCAGCGTCAACTGCGCCATTGATGCCGATATTCCCAAATCTGCCTGCACGGTCGGCAGTGCCGGCAGATACATATCCGTTGACAGCGGTGCCATTGCAGACATTACCCCAAGAAAAACAATCAGCCAGATCTGCTGGCCTCTAGACATTGCCATATCATCAAATCCTCCCTATAACAGGCGTTCACCAACTCGATAAACCACCATGAGGGATTATCTTAACAGGATTTGATTAGAATTAAATTAAAATCTATAGCTTATCGTTCCATTCCCGGCTCAATACGTCTGCCCATGATATTCTATCGTACGTATTTCCCGTACCTTATTCTTTTCATCTACCATGACCACAACCGGCTTATGCCTCTTGGCTTCATCCTCGCCAAAAAAAGCATACACCATGATGATAACCACGTCCCCCGGCTGTACACAACGAGCTGCCGCACCATTCAGGCAGATGACCCCCGATCCCCGCGGGCCTGGAATTGTATAGGTTTCAAGACGCGATCCATTGTTATTATCCACAACCTGTACACGCTCATTAGGCAGAATCCCGGCCTTCTCCATAAGCTCCTCATCAATCGTGATACTGCCCATATATTGCAGATTTGCTTCTGTGACGGTTGCACAGTGGATCTTTGCTTTCAATAAATTTAACATCATGCTTCTACTCAGTCCTTTCCAAGGATCACATTATCGATCAGACGAGTCTTGCCGATCTTCACGGCAATTGCCAGCAACGATACCTGTTTTATAGCGGTTACAGCCTTCAACTCGGGAAAGCTATACAGTTCAACATAATCAATGCAGGCCAATGGTTCAGTATTTAGGCAGTCAATGACGAGCTTCTTCAAACGCTCCACATTCCTCTCGCCGCTCGCATAGGCCGAAGCTGCCTTGTGCAGACTACATGATAATATTAAGGCAGCCCTTTTCTCATCCACGGATAGATACTCGTTACGCGAGCTGCGAGCCAGTCCAGTGTCCTCGCGAACAATCGGGACCATATTGATATGAACGTTAAGGTTTAGATCTGCAGCAAGACGGAGGATAACCGCTATCTGCTGGGCGTCCTTCTGTCCAAAAAAGGCTTCGTCTGCCCGTGCAAGATTTATGAGTTTCGTAACGACCATCGCCACGCCCTGAAAATGTCCTGGGCGTTGTGCTCCACAAAGCTTGTGCGTTATTTCACCATCCACATTAATATGCGTACAAAACCCCTCTGGATATATCTCAGACGATTCCGGATGGAATACGGCATCTACCGATACAGTCTTGAGCTTTTGACAATCTTCATCAAATCGACGCGGATAAGCATCAAAATCCTCATTCGGTCCAAACTGAACCGGATTAACAAATATTGAGGCAATGACGATATCGCATTTCTCCCTGGCAGCCCGCATTAATGTCAGATGCCCTTCATGCAAAGCTCCCATTGTTGGTACCAGTCCAATTGTCTTTCCCTCCTGCTTTCTTGCTCTTGTGTAAGCCTGAATCTCTGCAACCGTCCGTAAAATTTCCATAGATAAATATTCCCCTTTCACCTTGTAGCAAGGCATCATAATAGTTGTCCACGACATTTCAGGCAAAAGAAGTATCAAAAAAGCGCCTCTAGGTCAAAGACCAGAAAGGCGCATGTAATAATCCTGCATAAAAACTGCGTCGATGACACAGCAGCGGGTATCAGCACGGATGTCCTTTCCTGTCTCAGTCCATATGGATCTAAGCAGAATACAGCCGACGCATATTCGATTATACTCGTATGAAAAGTACGACTCACGTTCTGTGATGTCATCTTTTGCCACGGCCCTATATTATCACAAATATAAGTAAAATACAAACCAA
>JAGPMW010000054.1 GCA_018052705.1 Selenomonas sp.
GCAACCTCACGCTGAACCGTCTCATCCCCCCACCAGCCATAGACAATCTTGTTGTCAATTCCGAGGCGGGCATTCAGATAACCGTACTCGCGATCGCCATGGGCGCTCTGATTCAGATTCATATAGTCGAAATCAATCGTCGCATAAGGAATTTCATTCAAATACTGTGTTGCCAGATGCAGCAGCGGTTTCTGCAGCAGTTTCGTTCCCCGGATCCAATTTTTAGCGGGAGAGAACGTATGCATCCAGGTGATGACACCACCAACCTCATCATGATAGTTTACGTCTTTCATGAACTGCGTGATGCCTTCCGCCGTCGTCATGACGCCTTTGCATACCACTTTATACGGCAGTCTGCCACTGGCATTAAGCTGGTCAACAATAGCCTGAGCATCCTTAGCCACGTTATTAAGCTGCTCCTCGCCATATAGGAACTGACTGCCTGCTACAAACCAAAATTCATAATCTGCTGTTTTCAACATCAATATCGACTCCTTCATTTCTACATCGTCGGCTTTTTGCCGTTTCATTTCAGTCTTCAGCTGTATCAGCAATAGCCTGCCCGGCTGTAATCTCAGTGGGCAGTCCAGCCCGGTAAGCCCTGATGAATTGCTCTGCACCTTTGCGGCCCGCATCAGCAGGCTCGCAGGTACTCCCAGCCACTTCAGCAAATACATGCTGCTCGAGGAATTCCGCCAAGGGCGGCCGCCCCTCTGCCGGCAGTCCGGCATAAACGGCCAGAACTGCCATGCCCCATGGCCCCCCAGCATCCGCCATCTCCATGATTGTGACCGGGATGCCAAGCAGATTGGCCAGGACCTGTTGGCCAGTAACTGGCGTCTTGAATAATCCCCCCTGCGCAATCATACGCTGCGCCGTAACATGCTCTTCCTGTACGAGAATATCCATGCCAATCCGAAGCGGTGCAAATGCGCCATACAACTGCGATAAAATAAAATTGCCAAGTGTCATGTGGCTGTGCGGCGTCCGCACAAAAAGCGGACGGCCAGTTTCGACGCGGATCACATTCTCGCCAGACAGGCAGCTGTAGTTTAACAGCCCGCCGGCATCTGGACCCGCCTCATAGACCTGCCCCAGCAGCAGGGCATAGAGCTCGCTCCCAGTGAGCTTGAGTCCCGCTGCTGCTGCAAAATCAGCAAACAACCCGACCCAGGCATTCAGATCCGAAGTACAGTTATTGGTATGGACCATTGCCACGGGGGCACCGGCCGGTGTCGTGACGATATCGATATCCTGATGGACATCCCGTAATGACTTATCCAATACATTCATCGAAAAGGCTGACGTACCAATCGATATATTGCCGGTCCCAGGGCGCACGCTGTTCGTACTGACCATGCCAGTCCCGGCGTCGCCTTCCGGCGGCGCCATCCGGCTGCCAGCTGCCAGCTGACCCGATGGATCGAGCAATTTGGCCCCAGTAGTTGTCAGCTGCCCCGCATCATCACCAGCCTGACGTACTGCCGGCAAAATATCGGCCAGCTTCCATGGCTGCTTTGCTGCTGCCGGCAGGTTATCAAATGTCGTCAGACGCCCCGCATCATAGGTGCCTGTTTCAGGATCTATGGGAAACATCCCTGATGCATCTCCGATGCCAAGCACTTTTTCACCCGAGAGCTGCCAATGGACATAACCGGCCAGTGTCGTCAGAAAAGCAATGTCACAGACCTCCGGTTCGTCATTCAGCGCAGCCTGGTAGACATGCGCTACACTCCAGCGCTGTGGGATATTGAAGTGAAATGCTTCGGTGAGTTTCGCGGCCGCCTCGGCCGTGATATTATTGCGCCAGGTACGGAACTGTGCCAGCTGCTGATCCTCATGATTGAAGGCCAGATAGCCATGCATCATTGCACTGATGCCGATCGAGCCAATCTGCTTCAGTGGTACACCATACTCAGTCTGCACCATATTGGCCAGTTGCTGATAGCAGGTCTGTATACCCGTCCAGGCCTCCGTCAGCGGATAGGTCCAAATGCCGTGTATCAGCTGGTTTTCCCAGCCGAAACTGCCACTGGCCACGGTCCGGCAGTCTTCTGTGACTAATACGGCCTTGATATTCGTGGAGCCGAGTTCCAGCCCCAATGCCGTCCGGCCGGATCTTATACGGGTGGCAATCTCTTCTTTTGTCATAATGCCGCTCCCTTCTAGCCTCGATGCTGAATCGCCCGATAAATATGAATGCTCTCGACTGCCAGCATCTTGTAACTTTCAGCACTGATCAGCTGATCTTCCGCATGCATCAGCAACAGATTCACCCGGTCAAAACTGCCTGCCGCCTCCAACTGCAGCAGACGGGTATGTGCACCGTGCCCGGCACTGTAGCGGTCATCGCCGGCTTCAATATACTGCTGGGCAACCGCAAAATCCTGATTCCGGGCCGCATGGACAGCCTTCAAATAGTTCACACGCGCATCATTGACAGCCGTGACCATCTGGAACGCAATATCCTCTACCGGGTTCTTCCCTGACTCATCCATCTCGTGCCTCCTGTTCAGCTATTCTTTTTATTCTTGAAATAAAGGTCAATCGCTACTGCAGCGAGCAGTACAAGGCCCTTAACGACACGCTGGACATCGACCGACCAGCCTAAAAGCGACATTCCGTTGTTCAGTACGCCCATAATCAGTGCACCGACAACCGCACCAGTTACTGTACCGACACCACCAGCAACAGCCGTACCGCCGATATAGCAGGCAGCGATAGCATCCATCTCGAACATATCGCCAGCCTTTGGCGTTGCCGAAGCATTACGGGCAGCCAGGATGACACCGGCAAGTCCTGCTAAGAGACCCATATTCGTGTAAATCCAGAACATGACACGATTTACTTTAATCCCCGATAGTGCAGCTGCCTTACGGTTGCCGCCAACCGCGTAAATCTGACGACCAGGAACCGTACGGCTGGTTACAAAGCTGTAGAGAATAACCAGGATCAATACGATCAGCAATACCAGTGGCAGGCCCATATACATGGCCAACTTGATCGTGAAGAAATTGACGATACCAATGCAGACCAGCGTTTTGAAGATACTGACGCCCACAGACGGAACGATGAAACCATTCTTGCGCTTATTGCGGCGTGAGCGGATCTCCATGAAGATCAGGAATGCCGACAGGACGATACCTGCGCTCAACGCCAGCAGCTCAATCTTTGTACCACCGATGGTCGTAAATACCTGTGGCAGATAGCCAGCACCAATCTGCGTAAATTCCTGTGGCAGAGGGCCTTTCGTCTGGCCATTCAGTACGACCAGTGCCAATCCGCGGAATACGAGCATATTAGCCAGCGATACGATAAAGGGTGAGACCCCGAGCACTGATATGAAGAACCCCTGCCATATACCGACCAGCACGCCTATTGCCAGCGCCGCGAGAATCGCCAAGGGAATCGCCAGATGGTAGTCTACGATCATGATAGCTGCGATTGCACCCGTAAAAGCGACAACCGAGCCCACGGACAGATCGACATTACCGGTGAGGCAGCAGAGCAGCATGCCCAGTGCCAATACAATAACGTATGAGTTCTGCATGATGAGATTGTTGACATTCATTGGTGCTACATTCTTGTAATCCGACATGACTGCGAAGATGCCATATATCAGCACCAAAGCGATGATCATACCGTATTGTTTGAGATTCTTGATGTGTTCCTGCATCTGTTTGTCGTCAGCCGCTTTGACTGACGCCGTTGCTCCATTGTTGCTCATTATGCAGTCTCCCTTCTGGCACTATGGGCCATGATGATCTTCATGATGGCCTCCTGATCCATTTCTTCCTTCGACAGCTCGCCCGCGATCTCACCCTCATTTAGCACATAGGTCCGATCGCAAATACCCAGCAATTCCGGCATCTCCGATGAGATCACGATAATTGCCTTACCACTTTCAGCGAGCTGATTGATGATGGTATATATCTCATATTTTGCACCGACATCGATGCCACGGGTCGGCTCATCGAGGATCAGCACATCCGGTTCAGAGAGCATCCATTTCGCCAGCACAACCTTCTGCTGATTGCCGCCTGACAACGCCTCAACCGGTTGGGTAATCGAATTTGTCTTGATGTTTATCTTCTTACGATAATCCTCTGCTGCATGGACCTCATCATCCTGCTGCAACACTTCATGCTTCGAGAAGCGATCACTCAGACTGGCCAGTGTCATGTTCCATTTGATATCATTAATGAGCACGAGACCATAGGTCTTACGATCCTCGGGAACATAGGCAATCTTCTGATCGATTGCGCTTTGGACATCGGGGATCTTTATCTCCTCACCATTTTTGAATATCTGCCCCGAGCTCTTCACGCCATAGGTATGACCAAACAAACTCATCGCGAGCTCAGTACGACCGGCTCCCATCAGACCGGCAAAACCGACGACTTCTCCCTTACAAACGTGGAATGAAGCCTTATGGATGCGTTCACGAGCTGGATCTTCCTCATCATGCACCGTCCAGTCGCGGACCTCGAATACCGTCTCGCCGATCGTTGCATGACGCTCCGGATAACGGTTCGTCAGCTCACGGCCGACCATGCCCTTGATGATGCGATTTTCATCAATTGTCTCGCCATTCTGCCGCACAATCGTCTCGATGGTCCGTCTATCGCGAATGACGGTGATATTATCGGCAACCCGCGCGACCTCGTTGAGTTTATGCGAGATCATGATACTCGTAATCCCTTTCTTCTTGAGCCGCAGCAGCAGTTCCAGCAGCGTATTGCTCTCCTCTTCATTAAGGGCTGAGGTCGGCTCATCAAGAATCAACAGCTCGACATCCTTGGCCAGCGCCTTGGCAATCTCAATCATCTGCTGCTGCCCCATCCCGAGATCTCCGACCAGCCGGTTCACATTCTCATGCATACCGATGCTGTCAAGTACCTCTGCCGCTTTGCGCTGGGTAGTATCCCAATCGATAACATGTCCGAGTTTGAGATTCTCATTGCCAATAAAAATATTTTCGGCAATAGTCAGCAACGGAATCAATGCCAATTCCTGGTGAATGATAACAATGCCCTTACGCTCACTCTCGCGTATATCATGAAACTGGCAGGTCTCGCCTTTATAGACAACATCCCCGCTATAGGTGCCATAAGGATATACGCCCGACAGAACATTCATGAGTGTCGACTTACCGGCGCCATTCTCGCCGCACAGTGCATGAATTTCTCCACGCTCAACGACCAGATTAACATCATCCAGTGCCTTGACTCCTGAGAAGTCCTTGGTGATATGGCGCATCTCCAATATTTTTTCTGCCATATTCTATTCTCCTCTGTTATTACTGTGCTTGAGCACAGTTTTTCCGATAAAGTAAGTGCTGGGGCCTCCCCCAACACTTACCTGATATTCCTGAATTTTAGAGTCCGAGATCAGCAGCCTTATAATAGTTGCTGTCTACCAGCTCTTTCTGATAGTTGTCCTTGTCGACAGCTACCGGCGTGCAGAGATAAGACGGAACAATCAGTTTGTGGTTGTCATACGATTTGGTATCGTTGATTTCCGGATCCTTGCCTTCAAGTACAGCCTGTACCATCATGACGCATTTGTCGGCGAGGATGCGGGTATCCTTGAATACCGTCATGGTCTGTTTGCCAGAGATAATGTTTTTGGTAGCCATGAGCTCAGCATCCTGACCCGTGATAATCGGCCAGTTGGTACCAACCTGATAGCCTGCGCCCTCAAGTGCAGCCGCAATACCATAGCTGATGCCATCAAACGGAGAGATTACAGCATCAAGTTTCTTGCCATTGCTATAGTAGCCGGAAATGATGTCTTCCATACGTTTCTGTGCAGCCTCCTGCGACCAGCGCAGCGTGCAGATCGTGTTGAAATCCGTCTGACCGGATGGTACGACAAGCTGTCCTTTGTCGATGTATGGTTTGAGGACCTCGAACAGCCCATCATTAAGGAAGTGGGCATTATTGTCATCCGGAGATCCAGCAAAGAACTCAACGTTATACGGGCCTTTGCCTTCTGCCAGACCGAGCTTCTTCTCGACATATTTACCGATCAGAGTGCCTACGCCCTTGTTATCGAACGTTGCATAGTAGGAAACGCTGTCGGTATCCATAAGCAGTCGATCATAAGCAATGACTGGAATGTTGTTGGCTTTTGCCTGGGCCAGCGCATTGACCAGCGCACTGGAATCGATTGAGGCAACCACCAGGCAGTTTGCGCCATTCGTGATCATATTCTCAATCTGGGATACCTGTGCCTGTACGTCATCTTCGGCATACTGCAGATCTACTTCATAGCCCAGGGCTTCAAGCTTCTGCTTCATGTTTGCGCCATCCTGTATCCAGCGCTGGGAAGACTGCGTCGGCATTGCTACGCCAACACGTTTGCCATTTGACGGTGCTTTCGCGCCCGATCCAGAGCTTGAGTTTGAGCTGCTGCCACCACCGCAGCCAGCAGCCAGGACCAGCATAATACCGGTCATTAGTAAGGCCAGGATTTTTTTCAGGTTCCTCATTTTTCTACCTCCACATCTAAACTAGCAAATCAACAAGTTTTCCACATGAATCTGTTCCCGTTCTCCCAACAAATCCATCATCGTCGCCGCATCAGCACCCCATCCCTTCTTTATTCGCACCTTAATCCCC
>JAGPMW010000032.1 GCA_018052705.1 Selenomonas sp.
TCTGATAAAGCGCCTGAATCATTCCACGTTCTTCCAATGAAAGGTGTCTGCCAGATTTACGTACATCCTCGATTGTGTTAAAATGGGCTTGATCCATAGTGATTGCTCCTTTGTTGATGATTTGTCGCAAAACCATTTTAACACGGAGAGTCACTATGGATTTTTATTTTTGATTAACTGTTCAATTTCATTTTACAACTGACCGTTATATTATAATTACCTAAAAAGAATATTAACGAACAAGCCCCTGAACTCCTGGTGCCATTGAAATTTCGTCGATCTGGTGCAATTCTTCCGCGGTAAAACCAGCACTGGCAATCGCTCTGACATTGGCGAGGATCTGCTGCGGTTTTGAGGCCCCGATCAGTACGCTGGTCACAGCCTCATCCCGCAAATCCCAGGCCAATGCCATTGCCGAAAGTTTCTGGCCACGTTCCTCCGCTAATTTAGCCAATCCACGGATTGCCGCCAGTTTCTCCATCGTCAGCGAGTTCTGGGTAAGATACCGTCCATCCCGTAAAATACGGCTGTCATCGGGAATACCATGCAAGTACTTATCCGTCAGCAGCCCCTGACAAAGGGGACTGAACGCCACCAGGCCTTTTTTCTGTTTTCTGGCTGCTTCCTTAAGTCCATTGCCTTCGATCGTACGGTCAAAAATCGAATAGCGATTCTGATTGACAATAAATGGACAATGCAGCTCATCAAGTATAGCCGCCGCCCGTTCCATCGTCGGGCCATCATAGTTTGACAGGCCAGCATACAGCGCTTTGCCACTTCGTACCGCCTGAGCAAGTGCCCCCATGGTTTCCTCCAGCGGCGTCTCGGGATCTATGCGATGATGGTAGTAGATATCCACATAGTCGAGTCCCATACGGTTAAGACTCTGGTCCAGGCTTGCCAGCAGATACTTTCGGCTTCCCCAATTGCCATAAGGGCCCGGCCACATATCATAGCCAGCTTTGGTCGCTATGATGAGCTCATCCCGATACGAACGGAAATTCTCTCGATAAATCCGGCCAAAATTCACCTCAGCGCTGCCATAAGCCGGACCATAGTTATTGGCCAGATCGAAATACGTAATACCGGCATCAAAAGCGGTGCAGGCCAATGCGCGCATATTCTCATAAGGTTCCGTATCTCCGAAGCTGTGCCAGAACCCCAGCGCCAATCGTGACAATCTCAGCCCGCTGCTGCCACACCTGACATATTCCATCTGATCATAGCGGCCATCCGCTGCCTGATACATCCTCATCACTCCTCTTCTTTAAGCCAATCTTTTCTCTATTATACCATATAGTCCACAACCCCAAGCAATGGCAGGATAATCGACAGCACAAAACAAAATACCAGCCCGCCGACCAGCAGAATGGCTAACGGCTCGGCCAATGCCTGCAATTGCTGCGACTCGTTTTCTGCTGTGACCGAACAAAACTCCGCCGCCTTCTGCAACGTCTCATCCAGTGCTCCCGCACGTTCCCCAGCCTGCAGCAGTTCCCGAAGCATGGCCGGAAACTCATGGCAATTACTCAGGGAAGCTGCTAATGCCCGGCCGCTTTCCACCGCCTGACCGACCATTTTGAGCTGTACCTGCAAATAAAGATTCCCCGCCACAGGGCGAACCGTCTCGAGGGCCTGATGTAATGGAATACCACTCTCCAGCAACAGCGACAGTGTTCCCAGAACCATCATCCAGGCCGTATCCCGCCGCAGCCGACCATAAAATGGTACGCTCAGGCACAGCCTGTCTGCCTGCAGGCGTACTGCCGGCTGCTGATATAAGTACATAGCGGCCCCCGACAGCCCCAGCCCACCAAGCAATAACAGCAGACCATGTGCCTGAACCACAGCGGAAAAAACGAGCAGTCCTCGTGTCAACAAGGGCAGCTCTGTATGGAGATTGATCAGCATCGACGCAAACGTCGGCAGAATAAACACCGTCATAAAAACAAAAGCGATGAGAGTTGTGAGTCCGAGAATAACCGGATAAAGAAGCACCGCCTTCATTTTCTCGCCAGCCGCATACGACTTCTCCTGAAAGTCCGCCAGACGGCTGAACACTGCTTCCAATGCGCCACCGCTCTCACCTGCCCGTATTAAGCTGACCACCATTGGCGAAAACACACGCGGAAAGTCCTGCATTGCCTCAGCCAGAGATTTTCCCTGCTCTACAGCCTGCAGCAACTCATCGAGCAATCTCTGATACCGATCTCGCCGATTACGGACCTGCAAAGCTCTCAATGCCTCATGAACAGGCAGCCCAGCCGTTAACAAAACCGTCAACTGCCGGCAGAATAACACTACGGTTTTGGCACTGACAGTCGATGGACGAACCCAATTTTTGACCGGTCCCGCCAGCCTTCTTTTTGCACCGCCTGAAGGCTGTGCCTCGAGGCGGGCAATCCATAATCCCTGTTGGCGGATTGTCTGCGCAGCAGCACGCAAGTTCTCTGCCTCGACCGTTCCATTGAATCGTTCACCACTACGATTTCGCGCCTGATAAGTGAAGGTAGTCATACCCGATCTCCTGCGGCGGTGCCGTCCCGATAACGCTCCCGCGTCTCACAGCTGATGATGCCTTTCTTATATAAACCTTCCACTGCCATACTGCGCGTCTGCATCCCGTCCTGTTGATGGCTCAGCATAATGGACTCAAGCTGCATATATTTTCCCTGCCGGATCAAATTACGCACAGCTGGATCAGTCAGCAGCACTTCAGCCATACAGACCCTCCCGCCTTGCCGGCATGGCAACAGCCGCTGGGCAAAAACAGCAGTCAGGACGTCGGCAATTTGCGCCCGGATTGCGGACTGCTGCCCCGATGGGAACATCCCCTCCATACGCGATACTGCATCCGAAGCATTACGTGTATGCAATGTACCTAGAACAAGAATCCCGGCAGATGCTGCCATCAAAGCAGTCCGCAGCGTCTCCTGATCGCGGATCTCCCCCACCAGAATTATATCCGGAGCCTCTCTGAGTGCACTGCGCAAGGCGAGCGGAAAGGAGGAAAAATCCCGCCCCAATTCCCGCTGACTGATAAAGCAGCAATCCGGCTCAAAGATATACTCCAATGGATCTTCCAGGGTAATGATATGGGCTGCCCGGCGATGATTGACTGCATCCAGAAAAGCTGCCAGAGTTGTCGTCTTGCCACTTCCAATCGGACCACAGACCAGTACCAGTCCATGATCTGCTGCCAGCAAGGAGCAAAGCGCATCAGGCACACGCAGTTCATCGAGTGTCGGAATGCGTTTAGGCAGCAGACGTAAAGCCAGTGCCAGCCGTCCTTGCTGATAATATGCATTTCCACGAAACCTGCGGCCAAGCAGACAACAGGAAAAATCCAGTGTCCTCTCCTTCTGCAGCTGAGTCCATTGCATATCGTTCAGCAGTCCCTGAAGTTGTCCCGACAAGAATCCTATTGCCAGCACAACATCAGAAAATGCCGTCAATTCGCCAGCAATCCGAAAATGCACCCGCTGACCGGCCGTCAGATGAATATCCGAAGCTTCGTAGTCGACAGCCGTCTGTATGATCTGCTGCCATATTGCATTCTCTTGTTCTGACATACCAACTTCTCCTTATTACCTAAACCACACGCTTCAATTCCGCCAAGGTTGACTCTCCGGACAACACCTTTGCTATGCCATCCTGCCATATTGTCTTTAGTCCCTCCCGTTCTGCCAGCTGCTGCAAATGCTGCCGGTCCAATTCCTGCAGGATTGCCTCCCGGATTGACGGCGTAACAGCCAGCACCTCCTGCAGCGCCAGCCGCCCACAATACCCCGAACCACCGCAGTGGTTACAGCCCCGATTTCGTTTAAGCGTCAGGCCTGGCCGCCATACAGAACCGAGCATAGCCGCCTCTGGCGATCCTGCCTGAACCTCATAGATCTCCTGACAGTCTGGACAGCACCTTCTGACCAGCCGCTGTGCAACCACTCCAGTCAGGGTTGCCGCAATCAGATAAGATGGCACACCCATCTCACGCAACCGGAAAACAGCCGCCACTGAGTCCTCCGTATGCAGCGTCGTCAATAACAGGTGGCCCGTCAGCGCAATACGCACTGCCATCTCAGCCGTATCTCCACTCCGGATTTCGCCAAGCAGTATCCTGTCTGTATCCTGACGGAGCAGAGATTTTAACCCAGCAACATAATCCAGTCCTCCCTTGGGATTAATCTGCACCTGATTAATCCCGGACAAGGTATGTTCCACCGGATCCTCAAGCGTTACCAGATTATATTCCGGTGTATTCAACGCCTGCATAGCCGCATACAGCGTCGTTGTCTTTCCATTATTCACCGGTCCACATACAATAACCATTCCCGCAGGACGACGGATCAGATCGATGAACCGCTGCTGATTTTCCGGCGAAAAGCCCAGTTCGCTGATGCAAAGCAGCTTTTCCTCAATATTCATAAACCGGCAGACCATCATTTCACCATGTACAGTCGGCATAGATGAAGTACGAATATCAATCACGCGATCCGCCAATGAAAATCCGATATGACCATCCTGTGGCTTTTGATGTTGAGCAATATCCATTCCGGCCATAACTTTCAATCGGGAAACAAGAAATCCAGCCAGTTGGGCAGGCAATATCTGACTTTCCTGCTTAAGCAGGCCATCGACCCTATAGCGCACTTTCATTCCATCAGCCTGCGGCTCCAGATGCAGGTCACTTGCCCGAAGAGTTATCGCCCGCTTCAACAAAAAGTCTGCCAATCGGACGACCATTGATGTGTTCACGTTTCTTTTGCCATCAACTCCCCCAAAACAGCCCTGCATCGCCTGACGAATCAATATAGCCAGTACATTCTCACTCCCCGGCATAATCATCACTTCCCTTCAGCGGATGAGCAACCAATAGCCGTTCAAACGTTACCAGTCCATGCTGGCTGCCAGACTGCCAGTAGACGGCTACGGTCAGAAGTCTGCTGGCATCGTCTCCAGATCCAGCAACCGCACGAACATCGTAGGCAGCACCGTTTCCTTGTAATACGGCCGGTGCTCCCAGCCACCCGATATCTCCCGCTGACAAGGCAGAAAAGTTATGATCTGCCTGCCATTGGATACGCGAATATTCTTCCCTCGCCAAAAATAGTGCGGTTGTCCTTGCCCCATCAGCCTGCCGCAGGGCAATTGCCTGCTGGTAGAGCGGCAGACAACTGACGGCCACGATCAGGATAAGCCCCAGCATTATCGTCTCCAGCAGCATCCACCCCTGTTGTCCTCGCAAGAATATGTTCATTATAGCGACCTCCGATCGATACGGATACGACCACCGCGGCTGATCATAATCCGACGTCCTTCATCCATATGTCCCTCACAGAATATGACCAGCGTCATCATCGAACCACTATCTCTCAGACCACCGTTATCCTTGAAGAAAATAAAACCATCAGCCGAAGTCTGCCCTTCTTTAGCCACCCGCACCGACGGCAAATAATAATGCCGTGTTTTGATATCGGTCTGCCCATTTCCGACCCGGACCAGATAACTTTCCCGATCAATAAGCAGAGATGCTCCCTGCCGGTCATCCGAACCAACGGTATCCATCCGCAAAGCAGGAGCTGACGTCCGGCTCATAGATTGCGCCTTCCGGATATCAGCCAGCAGATGCTCTGTTTCATATTCCACCGCTGCCTGCCGGTAGAAACGCAGCAACGACGGTACCACCGCTGAAGAAATCACCACTAATAACGCAACTGCCAGTACGATTTCTATCAGACTGAACCCCTGCTGATCGTCTTTTCCTAATTGTTTCATAACCAGCCCTCATACCACTGGCAAACTTTCGCACCAAACAAAAACGCTCCATAAGCGCCAATTCCCAGGAAAGGACCAAATGGCAGCCTTGTCTTAAGCGTTCTGCCGCGGATTAACAGATAAATTCCACTGATTCCTCCCAGCAGAAATGCCCCCGCGAGTCCTGCTGCCATAACCGGCCAACCGAGCCATAATCCGATTGCACCAGCAAACTTGACATCGCCAAGACCAATCCCACCCCGTGTAAGCAGACGCAGTAACCATAAAAACCCGCTGCCTAAAAATGCTCCCAGCAACGCTTCCGCTCCTGTTATGCATCCTGCCCAAACAGGGATTACAGCACTGCAGGCCAATAGCAGATTTAACCGGTCAAACAGGAGCCCATAGCGAATATCCATCAGACTTTGCAATAACAGAAGCCCCGCCAGTGGAAATCCGATCAAAGCGGTCATCTCATTCGACAAGACGCAGCTCAAACCTGACAGCAGCGTCAGCCCAACACTGTACGCCAATGGATACCTATCCCCCCTCAGCAATCGCCAATGGAACTTCTCTTTCCTGAACATCATCTGTCCTCACCTGCCAAAATCTCCTGACGTATGCCCATCCAGCGTCGCCCGATGCTCCCCAATACCGGTACCTGCTTCCAGTCCATAAGCGGTACTCTCGATTGTTGTTTCACCGATTCCTTTCAGTAGACATTTTCCTTTGGGTGGTGCTAATTTCGCAACATCATTCACATAACCATCAAGCGCATTGAGCTCACTGGGAGGAGCGCCATGCTCAGTCTCATAAACCAGAATCGCTGAATCCAGTGTCGACAAATCCGCTTCAATCTTCGCTGTATTTGCTGCCGCTATTGCTGCATTGAATTTTGGCACCGCTATTGTTGCTACAATGCCAATAATCATGACTGCAATAAGCACCCCTAACAACGAGAACCCTTCTTGTCCGGAATTCCGCATCAAAATCCCTCCACTTCATAAGGTAGTAAGTTATCTATATTATTCGAGTTATTCGCGGTTTTATTCGAATCTCCTTCACAAACACACATTAATTCTAATTTTTTTATAATAAAATTATCACTGTTTTTTAACATTAGCAATACAACATGACAACCGCTTGACAGGGCATAAAACATCTCGGTATAATAAGTATGTAATTTTATTATACATGGGTAGTAACGCTTTTGGGTGGTGAGTCGATACATAGATGCTCCTATGTTCACCTGACGTGTACAAGCAAAAACGTATTTTATTCTAAGAAACGAGGTATTTTATACATGGATTTTCTCAACACGGTTGTCAATGATATTAACACGATCCTATGGTCATACGTTCTCATTATCGTACTGATCAGCTGCGGTCTGTGGTTCACTCTGTCCACAAAATTCGTCCAGATCCGAATGCTGCCGGAAATGCTGCGCCTGCTGACTGAGGGAATCGGCAAAAAAACAGAAGGTGGCGCAATCACGTCCTTCCAGGCTTTCTGTGTCAGCACTGCATCCCGAGTCGGTGTCGGTAATATTGCCGGTGTTGCCATTGCTATCGTTACAGGCGGCCCAGGCGCAGTCTTTTGGATGTGGGGCATCGCCTTTATCGGCTGTGCAACAGGGTTCGTTGAGAGCACACTGGCCCAGATCTATAAGCTTCCCCGCGGTAATGGCGCCTTCCACGGCGGCCCGGCGTACTACATCAAAAATGCCTTGAAACAGCCAGGCATCGCCAAGCTGTTTGCAATCCTGATCTCCGTCACATTTGGACTGATTTACGTCTCGGTCCAGGCCAATACCATCGCCCTTTCTGCTCAGGCCGCTTTCGGTATTACACCGCTCCTGACGGCTGCATTTCTCTGTGTGCTGACTGCTCTCGTTATCTTCGGTGGTATGACGCGCATCGCTAAATTCACTGAGTTTCTCGTACCAATTATGGCGGGTCTCTATATTCTGGTTGCCCTCATTGTCATCTTGTTCAACCTGGAAAAAGTTCCCGGCATGTTCATGCTGATTCTGCATGATGCATTTTCTCCGCAAGCAGCTGTCGGCGGCGGCATCGGCTCAGCAATCCTGACCGGCGTCAAGCGCGGCCTGTTCTCCAACGAAGCTGGCGAAGGATCTGTACCGAACGCCGCAGCCACCGCTGAAGTCTCGCATCCGGTCAAACAAGGTCTGGTTCAGGCCTTTGGCGTTTACGTTGATACCTGGCTCGTCTGCTCTGCCACAGCCTTCATTGTCCTGCTTACCGGCCAGTATACGATTGGCGGTGAGCTGACCGGTATCGCGCTGGCTCAAGCTTCGGTTGCCAGCATCTTTGGTGCATTTGCCCCGGCAGCCATCTCCCTGATGGTCCTGATGTTTGCCTTCAGCTCAATCGTTGGCAACTACTATTATGGCGAGATCAATATCTCCTTCTTCGAGAGCAACACAAAAACCTATCTGATGGTGTTCCGCATCTGTGTCGTAGCCATGGTACTCTTCGGCAGTCTGGCTGAACTTTCCCTGGTGTGGAACCTCGCCGACCTCTTCATGGGCTTCTTATGTCTCACGAATCTTTATGCAATTGCCCGCCTGTCCAAATATGCCCGCATCACGCTGGACAACTATCTGGACCAGAAAAAACAGGGAATTGCCGAACCTGTTTTCGATCCATCGATCCTCGGTGATGAGACAGGAGTCCATGCCTGGGGCATAGATAAGAATTAATCCAATAAAAAAAAATTGCTGTCGCAAAATGCGACAGCAATTTTTTATTTAAAGAATACCGACTTACCAATAAATTCCCGCAGCAAAGAATTATTTGGTATTTGCTCTTCATCATGGATATCAGCAAAATACTGTAATATATCCAGTAGCCGTTTTGCCTCAGCATGTTCAGGAACATCCGGCGAAACTGACATCAGAAGCGGCTTGGCATACTTCTTGAGAACACCTAATTCATAAATCAGCGCCGAATTGAACATCACATCCGCTTCTTCCTGAAATGGGAATATATTCTTCTCCTCACCAGCCCGGACATCCGGCCATTGCTTGAAGGTCTTGAGGGCATGGGCACCACGGAACTGATAGTCCCGCACAAGCCGCCGGATTAACCGGGCATCGGTTGTTGGAATCCGATTATGCCCGTCAATATTGAGCTGCGTCAGCGCACTGACATAGATCTTGTATTTTTGCTGGCGTGGCACAGCCGCACTAAGTTGTTCATTCAACCCATGAATGCCCTCTACGATAACCGGCTGATCTTTCGTAACTGCCAGTGGCACCTCATGCCATTCGCGCAGCCCTGTAATAAAATTGTACCTGGGCTGGACAATCTCCTGCCCGGCCAACAGATCCACCATATTCTTATTGAATAGATCTATGTCCAATGCGCCCAGACATTCATAATCGTATTCGCCCTTCTCATTGCGCGGCGTCTCACGCCGGGGACGAAAATAATCATCGAGCGAGATAGAAACCGGCTCCAGACCATTCACCCGCAGTTGTACGCGGAGCCGTTGCGCGAAAGAGGTTTTGCCAGACGACGATGGCCCGGCAATTAAAATCAGCCTTAGTTCCTGCCGGTCATCGGCAATATGATCGGCAATCTGAGTGATCCGTTTCTCATGTAACGCCTCAGAAATACGAATGACATCGCCAATATGCTCATGACGGACTGCCCGATTCAGATCCGGTACATAATTACAGTGGAGAACCGCCGCCCAACGCTTGGACTCAGCCAGTATATTCCCCAGTTTCGGCTGCGGTACCCGTTTGCGCACCGCACCGGCTGTCGTTACATCTGGGGTACGCAGTAGTATTCCCGGCAGTTCAAGGTCCAATACAAAGCGACCCAACTGACCAGTTTCCCCAAGCATAGCACCATAGAGATAATCATAGAATTCCCCACAATGATAGATGCTGACCACCGCTTGTTCCATTGCCGCAATGAGATTCGCCTTCTCGATCTGCTTGGACTCTTTAAAGAGCTGCACAGTCCGTTCCCGGCTCAGACTTTCTTTCTGGATCGGCCGGTTCTCAGCAACAATTCCGCGCATCCTTGCATCGATACGAGCTACTGTCGTCTCATCCAAGCTATGATCAAGATGCCGGATCTCACAAAACAGACCTTTGTCTACGGTAAACTGCGCCACTACCTCAGCGGTCGGATAAAGCTCATCAACAGCAGTGAACAATAGAAACAAAACGGATCGTTGATAAATCTGCCACCCCCGCTGACTGTCCAGGGGAATAAAGGTTACCTGTGACGCTTCGCCCACATCGTTCTGCAAATCACGAACCTCATAATCTAATTCTGCCGCTACGATTTCGCTGGAAAAGTCTTTTTGGGCCGCCTGGGCCATCTCCCTCAAGGTCAAGCCTGACTGTATCTTCATACGAATCCTCCTCTTATGTCTTATAACACAAAAATGAAAACGATGTTATAAAAAAACACCCAAATGTTACTTTATATTGTAACACTTAGGTGTTGGAATTACTATCTCGCTTATTTAAAGATCAGACAGACGATTTTATAGGCAACAGCCCCCATCGCCGCTGTACAGGGAATGGTCAGAACCCAGGCCAGAACCATTTGCTGGGCTACCCCCCAGCGGACAGCATTGACACGCTTTGCTGTGCCAACCCCCATAATTGATCCGGACACAACATGCGTCGTACTGACTGGAAGATGCAACAGCGTCGCCGCGAAAATGACGGTCGAGGAGTTCAGATCTGCCGCAAAGCCAGAAATCGGCTCAAGCTTGAATATTTTGCCACCGATAGTTTTGATGATTCGCCAGCCGCCAATTGCCGTACCGCAGGCCATTGCCGTTGCAGCCAGCACCTTGACATAGGTTGGCACTTCAAATACATCAATATAGCCACCCGAAAGCAATGCCAGTGTGATGATACCCATCGATTTCTGAGCATCATTCGACCCGTGCGAAAAGGCCATCATTGCTGCCGAGAGAATCTGCATCTTTTTGAACCGGTGGTTGATCGTTGACGGACTGAACCGGCCAAAAATCCGGAACAACACCGACATGACAACAAACCCGGTGCAGATCGCCAGTATTGGTGAACCAATCAAGGACAGAATGATTCTGCCGATTCCCTCGAAATTCAACCCGTCAGATCCAACAGAGACCATCACTGCACCGATAATACCACCGACCAGTGCATGGGATGAGCTTGACGGTACAGAAAACCACCAGGTAATGAGATTCCAGATGACCGCACCCGTGAGCGCTGCAATGATAATATGTTCGTCAACAGACTGTGCCGAACTGACAATATCAGCACCAATCGTCTTTGCTACACCAGTACTGTACATAGCACCAAGGAAATTCAGCCCCGCCGCCATAATGATGGCATGGCTTGGATGAATTGCCCGGGTAGAAACGGAGGTCGCAATAGCATTAGCCGTATCATGGAATCCATTGATAAAATCGAAAACCAACGCCAGGCCAATGACTGTGAAAATAAGCATCTGTAACTCAGGCATATTTCATTACCACTCCCCGAATCATGTCAGACAGTTTCTCACAATGATCCAGTGTATCTTCGAGCTTTTCAAGGATGTCTTTCCACTTAATAAGCTCAATCGGATCTTTTTCTTTATCGAAGAGGTACGCAATCTCATGACGGTAAACACGGTCGCCCTCACTCTCGATTTGCGAAATCTTATGTGTCGCATCAAGAATCTGTACCTGATTCTTACGGATGTCCTTGAGCAATGAGAAGGCTTTGATAATCTCTTCCGTCGACTCAATCAGCAGTTTCGTCATGGTCACTGCACCGCCCATCGCCTTGCCTGTTCGATACATTACAATACGCTGGAGCGTCCCCTGGAGGTAATCTACGCCATCATCTAAACCATTTGCCAATGCATAGATATCTTCGCGATCAATCGGCGTAATAAACGTCAGATTTAACTTGTCGATAATCTTGTCATTCACACGGTCGGCATCATGTTCCAGATCTACAATCTCTTTCACCTTATCGCCGGCTTTACTGTAGTCCAGCATGACCTCGTCCATCATGAGTGCGCCTTTATAGAAATAATTGGCGCTGTCTACGAACAGATCAAAGAACTCGCTGTCCTTCTTCTTGAATTTAAACATACTGTTCTGCGTCCTCCCCGAACGAAACTATCATATTCACACTACTAAACTATAACATCATTTTCTCTGTCGTTCAACCAATAATTTTTGTCTATATGACAAAAAGAACCAATCTCTTCTACTTATATAGATGAGATTGGTTCTTCACATTTTTTCTTTCGTTTCTAATTATTTACTCAGAAACTGCCTGTTACTCAGCAGCATTCAATGCTTTGAGTACTTTTGCGGCTACACCAGCCATCTTGGCAGACGAGACCGAACAAGCTGCTATGCGTACTCCCATTTTGAGTGGTACGGCAAAAATCAGGTCATCATGCAGCCTGGTGCAGACTGCCTGCGGATCATTGGCCGGTACAGATAAGAAGAAACCGCCTTTATAGGGCAGTGCCTTCAGCCCGCAAGCCTTTGCTTCCTGCATGAAGAGACTGCCACGGCTCTGGATCATCTGATAGAATGCGTCACGTTCCTTCTCAAACTGCGCAAGCGTACTCTTGTCCTGCTGTATTCTAGCCAGCAGTGTCATTGCGCCACGGTTGATATTGGACCAGGTCGCGCGGCTCGTATATTTGTTGATTTCCTTAAACTCCGTAATGACTTCCTGACTGGAAGAAACTGCAACTAATGCACCCGTACGCTGACCATAGGCCGTATAGCCTTTTGACATAGAGAACGCAAACATGATAAAGATATTATCCGGCAGATTACCAAACTTGTTCATAAATTTACGGGTTTCATTCTTTTCACCAGCATAGTCAATATAAGCGATATCGACGAGAATACTCATCTTCTTGCCCTGAGACGCATACTTTTTAGTAAGTGCCAGCACATTATCCCAGTCTTCTTCGGTCAGGCTGAAACCTGTCGGATTGTGCGCCGGCGTATTGATAATGACCAGCAGACTGTCCTGCTGCTTCATGATCTCGTCTACTTTGGTGGTATAGTCCGCGATGTTAAAGTTCTGCTTCTCATCGAACAGCTGGTAATTCGTGAGCTGACAGCCGCACTCGTTACAGATGACGTTATATGTACCCCAGAACCAGTCTGAAGTCAGTACCTTGTCTCCACGCTCCGCATAGTTGGCAACAGCATGATGAATGGCCCCCGTACCACCAGCGGTAGCGATTGCACCAAGATAGCCCTCCGGCTTCTGCTCGGCAAAAGTCAGATCGATAACCGCCTCCAGATAATCCGGCAGGCCCGGAATCGGCGCATAGCGGGTATAGTCTTCAATCGACAAGGACCGGAAAACACGCTCCATGGTCGGAATGCTGGCCAGTTTGCCTTCATCATCGATCATGACGCCCATCGTTGCATTGGTGACTTTATCTGCACCATATTTCTTAGCGGCTTCTGCACAGGCTGCGCTGGCACCGAAAATTGCATCTTTCAATCTCTTGCTTGCAGCATGTTTTGCTGCCATACTCGTCGTCATACGAAGAAAATCCCCTTTCAAAACCCTCATGTCAATCAGAAGTAAATAAATACCACAAATAATATCATAGCTGTTCTCTGTTGTCCTGTCTACCCGAACAGCTGTATGTATACAATATTTCTGTACGACCAGTCAAAAGCACCTTCCCCCGCAGAGGAAGGTGCTGACCCAAATCATTTATTTGGGAAAAATTCATCATGGATTGCATTAACGGCTTCCTTAAGCTGGGAGCCCTTGATCAGACAGGAAATACTGATTTCCGATGTGCTGATGATATCGATGTTGATCCCCTTCCCGGACAGTGCGCCGAACATACGGGAAGCTGTGCCCGGATTGCCAAGCATACCAGCGCCAACGATGGAAACCTTGGCAACGTCTTCCTCAATAAGAACCGCTACTGCACTGAGGCTGTCCGCCACACGATCGACGACCTTTTTGGCCTGCGCCAGATCGCTTGATGCAACCGTGAAGACCATATCCGTGACGTTCTTCTCGATGTTGCGGATACTCTGCACAATCATATCGACATCGATATTAGCTTCAGCCAGTGCCGAAAAAATTTCGTGCGCAATGCCCGGTGTATTGGGGATTCCCAGTACTGCGATCTTGGCTACTTTCTCGTCGTGGGCAACGCCACGAATAACAAAATCTTTATCTTCCATCGTATAATCCTCCCTAATGATTGTGCCTGGTTTCGTCGTAAACGTCGATCTAACATGGATTGGAATATGGAAATATGCCCCCATCTCCACCGAGCGTGGCTGCATGACCCCTGCGCCCAGACGAGCCATTTCGAGCATCTCATTATAGGTGATCTCTTTCATCTTGCGGGCCCCCGGCACAATACGCGGGTCAGCAGAATATACGCCGTCTACATCCGTGAATATCTCACAAGTATCGGCTTTAAGCGCACCAGCCAATGCCACCGCAGAAGTGTCTGAACCGCCACGCCCGAGCGTCACTGGATCACCGGACTCGTCAGCACCCTGAAAACCTGCTACCACGACAATATTGCCTTTATCAAGTTCCGCATGAACACGTTCTGGCTGGATATCCACGATGCGCCCTTTGGTATGTACTGAATTCGTCTTCATTCCGGCCATCGGGCCAGTAAGCGAGACCGCAGGCTGCCCCAGCGTCTTGAATGCCATTGCCAGCAGAGCAATCGACTGCTGCTCACCAGTCGTCAGGAGCATATCCATCTCACGAGTATACTGATATGGATCCTTGTTAATGCCATTTGCCAAAGCAATGAGGTCGTCCGTCGTATCGCCCATGGCAGATACGACCATGACAATCTGGTCACCAGGTTTTTTCTCACCCAAAACCCTCTTGGCAACATTCATGATCTTCTCTGTGGTCGCAACGGAGCTGCCACCGAACTTTTTTACAATAAGTGCCATGATTCTCCCCCTAAACATAACCGCAGCCCTATCCACATCTGACGGACAAATACGGCTTTCGTTTGTTAATCTGTTTAATCGAAACATATTATACCGTAAAAATGGACAGCTGTCTATGGGGAAAAGCGAATTTATGTAAAAATGTTCTTTCAGAAGAAACATAAGTCACTAATTACGTTACATTTTTTTTATTATAGCTCTTTTTTTAATTAAAAATGATAAAAAGCAGCAAACATAGTCTGTATGAAAGAAAAGTGGACACAAGTCCGCTTTTGTGCTAAATTACTAGAAGCGCTATTTTGTGCATCGTTTATTATATAGAAGGAGTGTTTTTATTTTGCGTAATCGTTCCATCGGGGTGGATGAGAAACTGCCCTTGCTTGAGACCATCCCCCTTTCCTTGCAGCATCTATTTGCCATGTTCGGCTCAACAGTGCTTGTACCAATTCTCTTCAAAGTCAATCCAGCAACGGTTTTGCTTTTCAACGGAATCGGTACGCTGCTGTACCTGACGCTTTGCAAAGGGAAAATTCCTGCCTATCTGGGCTCGAGCTTCGCATTCCTTTCTCCGGTATTCCTGGTGCTTTCCCAATACAGCTATGAGGCTGCACTCGGAGGTTTTATCGTTGTTGGTATTGTCTTTTGCCTTGTTGCCCTGATCATCCGGATTATCGGAACCCGCTGGATCGACATCATCTTCCCGCCGGCTTCGATGGGTGCTATCGTCGCCGTCATTGGCCTGGAACTCATGCCAACTGCTGCCGGTATGGCTGGCCTCACCGGTGACAAGCCGGCAGACAGCACGACCATCTTCGTCTCACTCGCTACTCTGGCTATCACCGTATTTGCCTCTGTTGCCTTCCGTGGCTTCCTTGCAATTATCCCGATTCTGCTCGGTGTTGTTGGCGGCTATATCATTGCCGCTTTATGTGGCCTGGTCGACTGGACACTCGTCGAGAATGCTCCGATATTTGCTCTGCCGACGTTCTATACACCAGTCTTCAACATGGACGCTATCCTCATTATTCTGCCTGCTGCACTTGTTGTCATTGCCGAACATATCGGCCATTTGATTGTCACGGGCAATATCATCGGCGCCGATCTCACCAAAGATCCGGGACTGGACCGTTCCATTCTCGGTAATGGTATTTCGACCATTATTTCTGGTTTCTTCGGCTCAACCCCCAATACCACCTATGGGGAAAATATTGGTGTTCTTGCAATCTCAAAGGTCTTCTCAACACGAGTCATCGGTGGCGCAGCAATATTTGCCGTCCTGCTGTCCTGCTTTGGCAAATTGGCTGCCATCATCCAGAGCATCCCGACACCAGTCATGGGTGGCGTCAGCATGCTTTTATTCGGTGTTATCGCAGCCTCGGGTATCCGTGTACTTGTCGAGGGTAAGGTTGACTACAACAATCCCATCAATCTTATGCTGACCGCCATAGTCATGGGCCTTGGCGTCTCCACCGCGAGCATCACAATTGGGACCGTCACGCTGAAAGGCATGTCGCTGGCAACAGTAGTTGCCATCATCATGTCTCTCGCGTTCCACCTGATTACGATTCTGCGCGGCAGTAATACCGACAACGAAGACGCATGACCACCATTTCTGTCCTTCTGGATGAAGCCTTGACGCCTATGCCCGTCAAGGCTTTTTTAAAACAGAATCAAGGCATATCAAACACGATCTGGAAGCGCATCAAACACTCAGGCACCTTCCGCATCAATGGTGTGCTCGTTAATGCTGCGCGCGCAATGATCAGCACAGGTGACACCATCACCTATGATATCCTGCGCCCCAGCAATATTGAGGCAGAGGACCTGCCACTAGATGTCCGCTACGAAGACGAGTGGCTGCTCATTATCAATAAGCCTGCGGGACAGCTCGTACATCCTACTACCCAGGAACCGCACGGTACATTAGGCGGTGCTGTCATGTACCGGTATCAGCAGCATGGTGAAGCACATGCCTTTCATCCTGTCCATCGGCTGGACCGTGAAACCAGTGGTCTTGTACTCATTGCCAAGCAGCCACAGGTCCAGTATCAGCTGTCTCCGAAAGGGATTAAGCAGTTCCACCGGGAGTATCAGGCCATCATCGCCGGACAGCTTGTACCACCTGCTGGTCTTATTGATGCTCCGATTGCCCGTGCATTGCCCAGCATCATCCAGCGCAAAGTCGCTCCTGACGGAAAACCTGCCCGCACTCACTACAAGACAATAGTAAGCAACGGCCGGCTCACGCTCATACAGCTGACGCTGGAAACCGGACGAACCCATCAGATCCGTGTGCATTTAGCGCATCTTGGGCATCCGCTGCTGGGTGATGATCTCTATGGCGGCAGTTGTGAACTCATCAATCGGCAGGCTCTGCATGCATTCCGGTTAAGCTTCATCCATCCGATGACGGGACAGCCAATCTGTATTACCAGTCCCCTGCCAGCCGATATGACGCAAATTGTTTCGACTTTATAGGAAACAGCCGCTAATCACTATTATTTGTTATCGATTTGAAGAATTTTCAAAAATTTCCCGTTCGGCTATACACCACGTGAAATTTCTATGTTATAATGAACATAGTTCGTTTATTAGAACATAATTCATTAGGGGGTAATGAAAAATGCCATTAGTTGGAACTAAAGAAATGTTCAAGAAAGCTTACGAAGGCGGCTACGCTATCGGTGCTTTCAACGTCAACAACATGGAAATTGTACAGGGAATCACGGAAGCTGCTGCTGAGCTGCAGTCCCCGGTCATTCTGCAGTGCTCCGCTGGCGCTCGTAAATACGCCAAGCATGAGTATCTTGTACATCTCGTAAAAGCTGCTCTGGAGATCAACGATATTCCTATCGCTCTGCATCTTGACCACGGCGCAGATTTCGAGACTTGCAAATCCTGCATCGATGGTGGATTCTCCTCCGTCATGATTGACGGTTCCCACTACAGCTTCAAAGAGAACATTGAAGTTACGAAAAAAGTTGTTGAGTACGCTCATGCACGCGGCGTAGTCGTCGAGGCTGAGCTGGGCAAACTGGCTGGTATCGAGGATGATGTCCAGGTTGCTGCTCACGAAGCAGCTTACACGCAGCCGGAAGAAGTTGAGGAATTCGTCACGAAAACTGGCGTTGACTCCCTGGCTATCGCTATCGGCACGTCCCATGGCGCATTCAAGTTCAAACCGGAGCAGTGCACGCGCAATGCTGACGGCGTTCTGGTTCCGCCTGAGCTCCGTTTCGACATTCTGGCTGAAATCGAGAAGCGCATTCCGGAGTTCCCGATCGTTCTCCATGGTGCATCTTCCGTTATTCCGAAATATGTTAAAATCATCAATGCAAACGGCGGCAAGCTGGATGATGCAGTTGGTATCCCAGAGGATCAGCTGCGCAAAGCTGCTAAATCTGCTGTATGCAAGATCAACATCGATTCCGACCTTCGTCTCGCTATGACGGCTGGTATCCGTGAGCATTTCTACGCTCATCCGGATCATTTCGATCCGCGTCAGTATGTTGCTGATGGCCGTACCTACATCAAAGAGCTCGTTGAGCACAAGATCAAGGACGTCCTCGGTTCCGACGGTCGCGCACCGGAAATCCTGGCACTGATCAAGTAATTCGATTACAGTTGCAAAAAAAGACATCCTCTCCGGGGGATGTCTTTTTTTACGTCCAGTCAGCAGTGATTCAAGAGATCAGGAATCTGCGCACGGCCCGGCCATTCAGATAATTACAGAGCCGCCCCTGATATCGCCCCTCCTGCTTCATGACCTCGATGATATGATCGCGAATCTTCCACCAGCCGGTATGCCAGTTTGAGAACAGCGTATTCGCCTCTGGCGCCCGTCCAATGATCCGCTGCACGACAATATCCGGTGCCAGATGCTCAAGAAATGCGATGACGCGATTCTCATAATCCTCGCGACTCACGAGTGACAACTCGCCAGCCTCATACTGCTGTGCCATGATCGTGCCTTTTACAATATAAAGCGCATGCAGCTTAACCTGATCGACCCCGAGCGCCGATAGGACCTTAGCATCCTCGATGACATCCAGCTCGTCATCCCAGGGCAGATTCAGGATCAAATGAACACAGCTCTGCAGACCATAGCGCTTGATCCGCAGCACCGCATCGATCAGTTCGGCCAGCGTATGACCCCGATTGATATTCACCAACGAATGCACATTGACACTCTGCAGCCCCAGCTCAATACAGATATCAACATCCAGTGCCTCAGCCTCTTCCCGCAGCATTGCCAGATATTCATCACTGATACAATCAGGACGGGTCGCGATATAGACCGCGGCAATGTCCTTCCCTGCTCCAGCTTCCTGCACCCAGTCTCGAAGGACATCCGGTGGCACATAGGTGTTGCTGAAATTCTGAAAATAGGGAATGAATTTCTTTGCTTTATACTTGGGTACGATATGGATCTTATTCGCCGCCAGCTGTTGAGTAATTGTCATATCTGCCGGCAGATTCTCATAACCGGCGCCAATTGAACCGCAGAACGTGCACCCCGCCACGCTATTGTCACAACTGCTCGCACCGTTCGATAACTTGCATTTAGCAGACATAACTGTCGGTTCAATCGATCCATCGCGATTCGGACAGGTAACGGGTAACGCTACTGGCAGTTTATAAACCTTTTCGCCATAACGTTTCTTCAAATAATCCGAAAAACTATTGTATACTGGGTTATCCATAAATGTTCCCCTTTCTATCATGTTTTGCCACTGGAAAAAACAGCCTTCAAAACAATCAATCAAAACAGTAATAGTCCACAATAGACTCCTACCGTTTTAATATACTTCTCTCAATTATTTCTCCTGTGCAACAGAGCATTGGCAGCGTCATGTTCGATATTCAGCTATAAAAGCACTCGGTATTTATGTAGCAAAAACACATAAATACCGAGTGCAATCAAGCGCCTCATCTGGGCAATAGAAAAATATCACCATAGTATAAAACATTTCAAGGGTTCCATAACGACAGGAGCTTAACTCTGCCGCCGGTCCAGCCTGATTTTCTGCCATACGACATCTTCCTGCGTAAAATCGAATAACAGCGCCGTCCACTGGGACGATAATGACTCCTGACAGCCCCGCGTCACGTCATATTCAAAGCATTCGATATGATATTTCCGGTTTACCTCCCGCCAGTTCGTGAACTGATACTCAGGAATATAGGCTTGTACCACACTGGGCAGGCCTTTCCAGAAAGAAGACGTAAGCGTCTGCCAACGATCCCGGTTCCAGTCAAGATCTTCCGGCCGGATGCGGCCGCCATCCGCCAGCAGGGCATCAAAACGCAGCAAATTGTCGAGCAAAGTCGGGGAGACTGCATAGGTTTCACAGCAGAACCGCTGCAGATAGCCATAAAGATTCTTTGTACTGTGCCCGATTTTCTGAAAGCCCTGGTTCTCCCACCAGTCCGTGAATTTCTGCCAGAAACAGAACGCATCACCCTGCTCCTGCTCGCGTATCATATAGGCAGCGGTCCTCCGGCAACGCCCCGCATTATAGTACAACTCAAATACCATCTCAAAACTGTGAAACCAGCGAATTTCTCCATAACTCAGAGAATCGCTCACCAGCACCTCATACGGTGCCATCGGCATATACTGATAGCCATATGGCCGTGCAAGGTCCATCATAGCAGCACCCTTGAGGAACTTAAGGAAGCCCAGCTGCAGCATATCCGTCTGCAGCGCATATACATCGTTAAATGACCGATGGAACGAGTCCATTCCTTCGCCCGGCAGACCAATGATGAGATCAACATGCAGATGCATATTATGGAACCCCATGATCTGCTGGATATGGGACTCAATATCCAGCCAGTGATTGACCCGTGATACCGCTGCCAGCGTCCGCTCATTTGTCGACTGGATGCCGATCTCAAGCTGCACCCGCCCTCGTGGCAGATCGCCCAGCACGCCCAGTACCTCCTCATCGAGATAATCAATAGCCACCTCAAAATGAAAATTCGTGCGGCAGCTGGCTGGCAGCGCCCGTAAATACTTCAATATCGGCAGGAAATGTGACTTTTTCGCATTAAATGTGCGATCTACAAACTTGACCTGTCGTACATCATGCGCTACAAAAAAATCCAGCTCTTGCAATACCCGCACAAGTGGCAGGTAACGGACCCCCGCCGTCGCGCAGGACAAACAGTATGCGCAGGAAAAGGGACAACCGCGCGTTGTTTCGTAGTAGAGGATGCGTTCCTTGATTGGTTCCATTTCCGCTGCCCGATAAGCAAACGGGATTGTATCAATGTCTGCAACCGTCACATCATGCCCGTGACAGATTGTGCCATCGGCACTCCGCCAGGCAATACCACAAACTTCCTGCCGGTCGAGCTCGCGATTCACGGCTGCTGCATCAAAGTTGCAGGCTGCCAGCTTTGCTGCCAGAGTCGGCATCGCTTCCTCGCCCTCCCCGCGACAAACAAAATCCACCATAAGATATGCCTCGAGGAACTCCTCGGTCTGATAGGAAACTTCCGGGCCACCGCAGATAATTACCGTATCCGGCAGGGCCGCCGGCAACAGCTCCAGCAGCTGCTGCACCAGCCCGATATTCCAGATGTAACACGCAATCCCAAGGACTTTCGGGTGTTGCTCATAGATCTCACTTAGCATCGCCAACAGCTGATGATTAATCGTCAGCTCCAGGATGTCTGACCCGGGTACTGCTTCCCGCAAATAACGAACAGCCAGCGACGTATGCGAGTATTTCGCATTGACCGCCAGCCATAAAATCTTCTGATCCAAAATAGCCTCCCCGTACACCTTGTAACAATATCTATAAGTTTATCAGGTCCGTTGTAAAATGAACTTGAACAGTTAATCAAAAACAAAAATCCATAGTGACTCTCCGTGTTAAAATGGTTTTGCGACAAATCATCAACAAAGGAGCAAGCACTATGGATCAATCCCATTCTAA
>JAGPMW010000033.1 GCA_018052705.1 Selenomonas sp.
TCTTATCTCATTCATTCGAGCTTGTCAAGAACTTTTTTGTTCTTTTTTCTCGTCCTGAGCAGCGGATATCTTGTCGCCGTCGCTGCAGTACGTTGTGCTGTTCGCTGACGACTTGTATTATAATACATGGTTTTACCACCTATGTCAACACTTTTTACAAAAAAAGGTGAACTTTTTCAAGTTCACCTTTTTGATCCACCTTATTTCATCAATAATACGATGATTACCCCCGGCACGCCAAGTACTCCGGCAATCAATGCCTTGATCAAGGTAATCTGGACCCCGGCGCCAAACAGATTGACCACCCAGAGCAGTACCGCCCCGACCACACTATTCGTGATCATCTTCCACAGAATCTTCATTGGCAGTGAGACAATCTTGCCAATAAGGCAAAGCACAATCAGTCCTACCGCAAAAGCCACAACCAGTTCCATTTAGATTTCCCTCCGATTTTCCATTGCTTTCGAGAGCGTCACTTCATCAGCATACTCCAAATCACCGCCAATGGGCAGTCCATGCGCAATGCGCGTAACCTTTATGCCCATTGGCTTAAGCAGCTTGGCTATATACATAGCTGTAGCCTCGCCCTCAACATTCGGATTCGTTGCCATGATGATTTCCTTGACCGTCTCGTCCGTCAGCCGTCCTAAAAGTTCCTTGATCCGGATCTGATCCGGGCCCACGCCCTCAAGCGGGGACAGGGCCCCATGAAGCACATGATAGACGCCGTGATAATCACGCATGCGTTCCATAGCAGCAACATCCTGCGGCTGCTCTACCACACAGATAACCGAATGATCGCGTTCTTGTGCTGCACAGATGGCGCAAGGATTCTGATCACTGAGATTAAAGCAGGTATTGCAATAGCCGATTTTTTCCTTGGCTTCGATGATCGCATCTGCCAGCGCCCTGGCCTGATCTGCATTCATATCCAGGACATGATATGCAAGACGCACTGCCGTCTTGTTTCCAATACCCGGCAGTGCGCGAAAATGCTCGATCAATTTTGCCAACGGTGCAATATACTGCACGATTAAAGCATTCCTGGCGGCAGACCAAGTCCGCTGGTCAGCTTACCCATCTCCGAAGCCATCATATCGTCTACCTTCTTGATGGACTCATTAAAGGCCGCAGACAGCAGATCCTGCAGCATCTCAACATCTTCCGGATCGACAGCAGCCGGATCAATAACCAGCGACTGTACCTGCTTGTCACCATTCATGACAATCTTGACCGCGCCGCCGCCAGCAGTCACGTCCACCGTCCTGAGTTTCAATTCGTCCTGCATCTTCTTCATTTCATTCTGCATTTTCTGGACTTTTTTCATCATGCCGGCCATATTGCCCATATTGCCCATTCCACCAAACATGTAAATGCTCCTCTCGTTACCTGCGGAAGATCCGCTCTTATCGTTCATTCACTTCTACTAGACTACCAAAATAATGCAGCATCGTCAACCAGACAACGTCAAATTCCGTGAGTCCGCGCCTGCATTTATTTATCCTCCTCAACTTCGACGATCTGATCCCCAAAATAATCAAAAGCTTTTTCGAGCGGAGCCCGTTCTTCCGGGGGGATGTCGTTAAGATCTATGGGGATTGTCGGCGGTTCCTGTTCCACCACCGGTTCTATCTTCTTCTTTTTTCTGGGGCGCGGTGGCTGCGTCATTGGCAAATCTTCGCCACTGCAGGAAAGATGCAGTTCACGCCCAGTCAGTTCCTGCAGCATAGCCTCCAGTTGGGACCGGTAGTTGCGCATCGTCAGTGATGCCATCAGCGTGCCCTTAAACCGGATGAGGAATTGTCGTTCCGTCATGCCGGCAAATTCCCCCTGCGATACGCAGGCCAGCATCGGTGCCTTGTGTGCATCGCTGATCTTCTTCAGCAGCGCATTCCATACCTCGGTATCCTCGGCCCGTACCGTCACCGTCTCCGGTACTGCCGCCGGCACGGACGGAGCCTCGGCCCGGGCAGAGCGGACAGAGGCCGCCCGCTGTGACTGGACCGGCTTTGGCTGCGATACCGTGGCTGTCCCGGCAGCTAGCGCCGCAGTTACCTGTGCCAGTCGCGCTTCAAGCTGCGCAATACGATCATTGGCCGCACGATCAACGGCAGCAGCTGACGAAGCTCCCTGCTGAATTGCCGGTTGCAAACGGCAGAGTGAGAGCAGCGCAACTTCTACCGTAATCCGCGGCTGCGGTGACCACTTCATCTCATTCATCGCTTCATGAATCCGCTGGATCATGGGCATGATGTCCGTCGACGCAAAAAGCTGGCTCTGCTCTTTCAGGATATCTTCCTGTTCCGCATAAAGATCCAGCTGATCGAGCGTCCCGGCAGCCTGATAGATCATCAGGCTGCGAAGATGGAGCGAAAGCTCGGCAAGGATCTGTTTGAGATCCTTGCCATCCCGCAGCAGCTCAGCCAGAAGTTCCAGAACCGCCTGTGCTTTGTGTCCAGCCAGGGCAGTTGTCATACGATAGATCCAGTCATGTCCGACCAATCCCAATATCTGTCGTACCCGGCTGGCCGTAACCGCCCCTTCTGACAGGGCCGAGCACTGATCCAGAATCGACAGGGCATCACGCAGCCCGCCATCGGCCTGGATTGCAATCAGCGTGAGCGCTTCTTCTTCGGCCTTGAGCCCCATCTCCTGCGCGATATATACCAGCCGATCGCGTATCTCATCCACCGTAATCCGCTTAAAATCATACCGCTGGCAGCGGGATTGAATCGTTGCCGGTACCTTGTGCGCTTCTGTCGTCGCCAAAATAAAAACAACATGCGCCGGCGGTTCTTCAAGCGTTTTCAAAAGCGCATTGAAGGCTTCCGAAGTCAGCATATGAACTTCATCAATAATATAGACTTTATAGCGGCCATCCACTGGCGCAAACTTCACCGTTTCCCTGAGATCACGGATCTCATCGATACCGCGGTTCGAGGCAGCATCGATCTCAAAGACATCCATCGATGAACCATTATTTATTTTGCGGCACTGCTCGCACTCGCCACAGGGGTCTGGTGTCGGCCCATGCTCACAGTTGAGCGCCTTGGCCAGGATCTTGGCCGTACTGGTCTTGCCGGTGCCGCGTGGTCCGGCAAACAGATAGGCGTGGCCGATCCGCCCGGAAGTGATGGCATTGCTGAGCGTCCGGCTGATATGCTCCTGCCCGACCAGGTCTTTAAAACTCCCCGGCCGCCATTTCCGATATAATGCAATATAAGCCATCATTCACCACTCCCCGCAAACAGTAATAACAAAAAAGACAGCCTCACGGCTGTCAGATCACTCTTTCTCACGTCGGACCACAGTCCCCAGGCAACCTTGCGGCACATGGAGCGGCCCACTTATCGCTGCTTCCTTCCGGACCTGACGAGGTTCGCAGGACTCCATTGCGCAAGACCCAGGCACTGCAGCCCGACCTGAAAAAGAATATCTGCTTCTTTCCTATTCCTAAAAATAGATAAAAAAATGGCGGAGAGTGAGAGATTCGAACTCTCGGTACAGTATTACCGTACACACGCTTTCCAGGCGTGCTCCTTCAACCACTCGGACAACTCTCCACAATGCTCTACAAAAAGAAGCTATTCAATTCAGCTGTTCACGACACAGTAACTTGTCGCTCACAACGATATATAGTGTATCATTCGCATTCCAATCTGTCAAGCCCCATTTCTTAAAAAAGTCAAAACAGTATTCCTGCCAACGCTCCTTCCGGTCTCCAGGCCGTCTGCAGGAACTCATCGGCCGCCAATACTGCCTGAAAAGAACCAGCTGCCGTATAGATCCGCAAACAAAGCTGATGGCTGCCACAGGGATGAATATCCTTGCCTGAATGTGGTATGTCAAGCTCTGCATCCGTTTTCTGATTTGCCTGCTCAATACAAAATAATCCATTGATTACATTCAGGAATTCTTCCACGCTGTCCACTGCCATCTCATCAACAACCGTCAATTCCTCCCCGCTGTATCTTCTGGCGATCTCCAGATACATCGGCTCGGACGCAATGAGGCCAATGGTCAGATTAAAATCACCATTGATATTCTGCGATACCGCATAGGCAGGCTCCGATTCTCTGGTCAGCTCTGCCTCACAGCTCACCACAGCCTCCATGCCAATAAGGTCACGCAGACTGTCCATGAAGAGTTCCATGTAATCACTGTAAAAACCGATTTCTTCAGGATAGCCATCACGAGCAGCCTGCAATACCGCCGTACGGACCGGACGAGTGTCCAATTCAGCATCAGGCAGCATCCGTGCCACCACCGACTCATCCTTTTCTGCCTGTTGCAGCAGATTCTGTATCTCCTTTTCCGAATACTTTCCTGCATTGAACAGGCACTGTATCATACTGAAATTATGCCTCATGACCAGTTACCTTCTTCCGGACAGTTTCAATCGCCTTAGCAATCTGTGCACTGCTATATGGTTTCTGAATAAAGTCCATTGCTCCCATCTTAAGCGTTGTCATCAGTTTCTGCGGTGTCCCCGCCGAGGACAGCATGACCACCGGCAGGTCAGGATTAACTTCCCGGATCACCTGCAGCGCCTCAATCCCGCCGACCTCTGGCATCACAATATCCAGGAAGATGCAATCCAATGGCTCCTGCAGATTGATCATCACTGCTTCTTTGCCATTCTGCGCCTCCAGCACCTCGCAGTCCAAAGCTTCCAGTTCCTCACGCAACTTCTTGCGCAATAACTTGGAATCGTCCGTAATCAACACTTTCAACTTCTTAGCCAAAATGTCCGCCCCCTAAGCAGGAATATACAAATAAGCGATCTTCTCGTCTCTACTTATATCTAATTCGTCAGCCTTGCCGCATATTCCTTCCCGGCAAAAGAAAAAAGCAACGGACTGATCCTTATGGAACAATCCGCTGCCCAAAATTTACCCCAATCTGCTTACCAGATAAACATACCAGCAATCCCAGCGGATAGCAGGGAAACCAGAATACCCGACAGCAGCATATAGCCGACGTTACGGGAAATCAGTTCATTCTTGCTGTCATCGACCAGACCCTTGAAGCAGCCGATGATCATGCCCAGCGTGGAGAAGTTGGCAAACGAAGTGACGAACACCGTCAGTACGCCCTGCATATGACGGCTGAACTCGCCCAGAACATCCTGGACATTGAGCATGACGACGAACTCGTTAGTGACAAGTTTCGTGCCCATGTACTGCCCCAGCTGGAAGGCCTCGCCCGTATCCAGACCCATAAGCCAGGCAAACGGGAACATAATACAGCCAAGGATATTCTCCAGCGTAAGGGCCGGATGAACAATGATCAGCAGCATATCAATGAGTTTCGCCAGTGCTACAAAAGCAATGACATTCGCACAGATGATGAGAATCAGGCGCCCGGCACCAAGAATCGAATTGCCGAGGAAGGAGAAAAATGGCTCTCTTTCCTGCCCGCCATCATTGACGCGGGCTACCGTATCTTCCTCTTCCGAGATCTTGACCGGATGAAGGATATTCGTAACGATAAGCGCATTGATGACATTCAAAGGAATCGCTGTAATAATGAACTCACCCGGCATCATTTTCGTATAGATACCGACCATAGCCGCCGTGATACAGCTCATGGACATCATTGCAAGGGTCAGGCAGCGGTCAGCCTTCATGCGGTTAAGCTGCAGACTCGATACCGCCAGTGCCTCGGTATTGCCCAGGAACATCATTTCGATGGCAAAGAACGATTCGAACTTCGGCTCACGCGTGATGTATGCGAGCGCCTTGCCAACATATTTGATGATGAACGGCAGTACGCCGATATACGTCAGGATATCGAACATCGGGACAACCAGCAGGATTGGCAGCAGCGCTGATGTAAAGAAGTTCATCTGCGGCACATGTACCCAGTCCGGGAACGCGAAAGCAATGCCTTCATACGCCACGCTGATCAGCCAGCTGAAGGCGGCGGCAGCGGCCACGATAATCTCGCGGCCAACAGAAAACGAGGTCAGAAACCACGCCAAAAAAACATTGAGTACCAGCAGTGAACCGACACTGCGCCACTGAATCTCTTTCCGCTTCTTCGAGAACAGGACGCCCAGTGCCAAAAATACCACTACGCCCAAAACATTGACGATAAAATACATAGTAAAAACTCCCTTTGCTTTTCAATCATTTTTCTACAAAATGCTCTTGCCTAATATATATTAAAGGTCTTTATCTGAAAAAGCAAACGGCAGGAGTTCTTCCAGCGTGACCACTTTTACATCGCCCTTGAGATTGGCCATGATGATCCTATCGATATGAAACTCCCCCATAACCTGACGGCAGGCTCCACATGGTGAACACGGGCCTTCCGTATCAGCGATCAGGGCGATAGCCTCAATCTCCCGCTCGCCCTCGGAAACTGCTTTGAAAATAGCAGTACGCTCAGCACAGTTGGTTACCGGATAGCTGGAATTTTCAATATTGCAGCCGCCATAAACATTTCCCTTCTTAGTCAGTACCGCTGCCCCAACCTTGAATTTGGAGTACGGGCTGTAGGAAAACTCCCGATATTTGCGGGCCGCCTCGATCAGTTCTTTATCTTCCACGATAAAACACTCCCTCAATACAAAATTTATTGACAATTTCTTTTATATAGAAGGGAAGTCCGAAGACTCCCCTTTATATCCCATCTGTTTATCAGTACTTCTCTACTTTATCTTTTTCTACCCGCGCATAGACGAGCGGCTCTTTGGCCGGCTGATTGTCGCCAATGATCACGGCCTCGCGATACATACGTTCAGCTTCCTTGAGCGACTCTTCTTTTGAAGTGTAGAGTGTCACGAGGCTGTCGCCCTTCTTGACCGCATCACCATATTTCTTATGCAGGATCAATCCGGCAGAGAAATCGATATCGCTCTCCTTGGTCTCACGGCCAGCACCGAGAACCACGGAGGTCACGCCGACTTCCTCGGCATTCATCTTGACGATGTAGCCATCGCGTTCAGCCAGGACGTCCGCCTTGTACGGTGCCTTGACAAACTTCTCATAATCGCGCAATACCGCATCATCGCCGCCCTGCGCCTTGACCATCGTGCAGAACGTCTCAAAGGCACTGCCGTCAGCAATCGCTTTCTCAGCCATCGTGCGGCATTCCTCCGGCGTCCCTTTGCCAACCAGATACAGCATATTAGCAGCCAGCTGCAGGGATACTTCCGCCAGATCAGCCGGTCCATGCCCCTTAAGTACATCCATGGATTCCATGACCTCGATGCTGTTGCCGATGCCAAAGCCGAGCGGAGTATCCATATCCGTGATCAGTGCTACGGTACGGCGGCCTGCGCCCTCACCGATGGCAACCATTGTCTGGGCCAGCTTGATCGAGTCATCAAGCGTCTTCATGAATGCACCACTGCCGGTCTTGACATCGAGCAGGATGCAGTCGGAGCCGGCAGCAAGCTTCTTGCTCATGATGGATGAGGCAATCAGCGGGATGCTGTCAACCGTGGCCGTAACATCGCGCAGCGCATAGAGCTTTTTGTCGGCCGGAGCCAGGTTGCCGGACTGTCCGATGACGCTGACGCCGCATTTATTGACCGTGTCGAAGAACTCCTGCCGGTCAAGCACCGTACGATAGCCCGGGATAGCCTCAAGCTTGTCAACCGTGCCCCCCGTATGTCCGAGACCGCGGCCAGACATCTTGGCCACCTTGCCGCCGCAGGCCGCAACGATTGGCGCCACAATGAGAGTTGTCTTGTCGCCAACGCCGCCCGTAGAATGCTTATCGACTTTCTTGCCACTGATGGCGGACAGGTCAATCATATCCCCCGACTTGGCCATGGTCTTCGTCAGCTCTGTGATTTCAAGATCATTCATCCCCTTGAACCAGATGGCCATCAGCATTGCCGACATCTGATAGTCCGGGATCTCACCTTTAACATAGCCATCAATCATGAACTGGATTTCCTGCTCCGTCAGAACTTCGCCATGTTTTTTCTTCATAATCAGATCGTACATTCTCATAACAGCATATCTCCTTTATTCCCAAGGAGCCGTCAGGCTCCCAGTCGGTCTTATTTCACAAAACGCGGCAGCAGGCTCTCGCCCTTGGTCTTGAGGTCGCAGTCAAATATATCCGAGATTGTAGCAGCAATCATAGCGAAGGTCGGATAGGTACCAAGATTGACTCCCGCTTTGACCTGCCTGCCATAGATCAGGAGCGGTACATACTCACGGGTATGATCAGTCCCCGGAGCGCCTGGATCACAGCCATGATCTGCCGTAATCATCAGAACATCATCATCGCGCATCTTGGCCATAAACTGACCGAGCTGACGGTCAAATACTGTCGCAGCCTCGGCATAACCATCCACATCGCGGCGATGACCATACTGCATATCGAAATCAACCAGATTGACGAAACAAAGTCCCGTGAAGTCCTCATCCATAAGCTTGAGCGTCTTATCCATACCATCGACATTATCCTGGTTGATCCCCAGGCTGCGGCTGATACTGCGGCCGGCAAAGATATCCGAAATCTTGCCGACACCAATCGTATCAATGCCCTTGCGCTGCAATGCATCCATCATCGTATCACCCGTCGGGTCCAGCGAGAAATCATGACGGCGGGAAGTACGCGTATAATCCGGATACCTCCCGACATACGGACGAGCAATGACACGGCCGACGCCATGCTCTCCCTGCAGGATCTCACGAGCCGTCCTGCAGTAGTCATAGAGTTCTTCTACCGGAACATCTGCCTCATTAGCGGCGATCTGGAACACACTGTCGGCCGAGGTATAAACAATCAGACCGCCGGTCTTTTCCTGCTCCCGGCCATAATCCATAATAACCTTGGTGCCGGAGTACGGCTTGTTGCAAAGAATTTTTCGGCCAAAAGCCTGTTCAAGCTTTGCAATAAGATCAGCGGGAAAACCATCCGGATAGGTCGGCATCGGTCGTTCTGAGATGATGCCAGCCATCTCCCAATGGCCAGTCGTGGTATCTTTGCCGCGTGAAAGTTCTCGCAGACGGGCAAATGAACCGATTGGCTGCTCGCTCGGTGTACCGCAGTCCACGCCATCGATATTAAAAAGTCCCATCTTCTTCATATTCGGCGTATCATATTTGTCTGATGCAGCAATCGATTTTAAGGTATTGCAGGCACCATCGCCGAATTCTGCCGCATCCGGCTCCTGGCCGATGCCGTAGCTGTCAAGTACAATGACGAATGCGCGTTTGAACTTACTCATCTTATCGTCTCCTCTATGTCAGATTACCATGTATTACTGATCCAGTTCCTCATGCAGGACGTTGACCGCTGCACTAGCACCCAGGCGTGTGCAGCCGGCTTCAAGATAGGCCTCCATCTCAGCCCGCGTATGAATACCGCCCGAGGCTTTCATGCCGACACCCCCGCCGATGTGCGCTTTGAATAACGCGATATCCTCAAGCGTAGCACCTGAACCGCCAAAACCAGTTGAAGTCTTGATGATATCGCCGCCACCCTCAGTGACACACTGGCAGGCAGCGATTTTCTCAGCTTCCGTCAGGAAACATGTCTCGACAATAACCTTGAGCACACGTTCCCCTACCAGCTTCTTAAGAGTGCGGATCTCCTCAGTCACATAGTCGGTTTCGCCAGCCTTGAGCATGCCGATATTGATGACCATATCGATCTCACAGGCACCATCGGCCAGTGCCTGCGCCGTCTCAGCTACCTTGGCCGCCGTGCTGCAGTTGCCATTTGGGAAGCCCACGACTGTGGCGATCTTCAGCTGGTCGCCATATTTTGCCTCGATGCGCGGAATAAAACAAGACGGGATCATTACCGTAGCTGCCTGATACTTCACCGCCTCATCACAGATCTTCTGAACTTCAGCCCAGGTTGCCGTCTGTTTCAGATACGTGTGATCCACATGGGCCATAATCTCTTTCGCATTCATTTGAATTCCTCCATTAACCAGAACCTTATTCTTATGAAATACATACGTCCTTATCTTAAGTAACAATTACTACACGTTCCTGCCTGTTTCGAAACAGTTTGTTATGTTTGTAATTATCTGACGATCATCGCCATATATGCTTTCTTTTATTGCTTATTATTGTAAATCTTTTCCTCTTATAATAAAAGGACACGTGTCTCGTATCCCCGTATGTTTCCACACGAGATTACAGGACACATGCCCCTGTATTATCACTCTGCCAATTCCAGTCCCTGTTCTTTTCTGGCCTGATATTCCCGATCCAATATTCCCAGCACAACCAGATTCTCATAGACACCATCAGTCAGCAGTGTCTCACGGATCAGGCCTTCACGCTGCATGCCCTCTGATTCATACAGATGAAGCGCACGCTCATTATAGTCTTTACAGTCCAGCCACGCCCGATGGAATTTCAGTTCCGTGAAAACCCAGGCCTTCAGGAGCTGCATTGCCTCATGACCATATCCCTGCCCCTTGCGATCAATGATCACATGCGTCCACTCGATCTCACGCGCCTCTGAGGTCAGCCCATTGATCATCAGATAGCCGACCGGATCACCGGAGCTGCACTCCTCCACAATGACGTCCATCGCCGCTTTTCCTTCTTCGATAAGCTTTGTATGGAACGCCCTGTCAAAAGGCACAATGAATGGCAGATTAGACGGATCATATTCCAGCCTCATGATATAATCCAGATCGTCTAACCCTGCCCGGCGTAAACGAAGTCTGCTTCCTGTATACAAAATATCAGCCATATAATGCTCCTTTTTCAGCTATTATCCTTTTCTTTCGGCTAACCTATAGTATAATAAGAATGATTTTTTAGTTCAAGTCTATTTATGAAATCGATAAAAGGAGGAATTTCATTTGCCTAACATGGAATGGACAACCTGGGTTGACTGGGCGCACTTCCTGAAGATGCTGCTCGTCCCGGGCTGCATACTCATTGCCTCACTGACGGCCGGCATCATGCTGAACCGCGCCATCAAAAAGCAGGTGGCCGGACACCTGACGACGGATGAGACCACCTGGCAGCATATCTGCATCAACGCCCTGCAGGGTGTTCCGGTCTCACTGTGTCTGGTCGTTGGCTTATACTGGATCGTCAATACGATCAACATCATTGAGCCGCTGGTAAAAATATTTTCCTACATCTTATTCACCGTCATTATCTTTTCCATTACCCGCGTGATTGCCCGTACCGTAAACGGTCTCATCGATATGCAGATCGAACGGTCGCAGGAAAAGATGCCGAAGACAACGCTGCTCAATGCGATTGTCAATGGTATCATCTATGCCATGGGAATCCTGGTTGTCCTGCAATACTACGGGATTTCAATCGCACCGATCCTCACCGCCCTGGGCGTTGGTGGTATGGCCGTGGCCCTGTCACTGCAGGAAACACTGGCCAATATCTTCTCCGGTCTGCACCTGATCCTTTCCAAGCAGCTGCGGCTGGGCGACTACGTGCGGCTGAGCACTGGCGAAGAAGGACGCGTAACCGACATCACCTGGCGCTTCACGACGATTGTTCCATCCGGCAACAGCAATATGGTTGTTATCCCGAACCAGAAGATTGCTTCCTCAAACATCACAAACTACAGCATGCCTCAGGGCGATATCGCGATCAAGATTCCCGTTGGCGTAGCCTATGACAGTGACCTCGACCAGGTGGAACGGGTCACACTCGAAGTCGCCCAGGCCGTCATCGAACGAGTCGATAACGAGGTCGAGATTCCGCCAGCCGTCCGCTTCCATACATTTGGCGATTCCAGTATCGACTTTAATGTCATCATGCATTCAAGCCGGTTTGACCACCAGTTCCTGCTGAAACATGAATTCATAAAAGCCCTGACCAAACGCTATCGGGAAGAAGGAATCAACATCCCCTATCCGGTCCGGACCGTCATCTCCGCCCCGGCTGATCCGCCACGCCCCTGAGCAGTCTTCCTTATCCGCAAATTTGCCAGTAGTTCTGCCAGTAAATTTGTGGATAACTTTTTTTCGCGGAAATTTATTCAACATGAGTGTTTCCTGATATTGCCATAATATCGCTCCCGCTTCTTGCCCTCTCTGAATTTCCATTATTTCTCATAATGTATATTTAAAATAATAAACGCATGAACGTTGCATATTATCTTGTGGATAACGCTCTCCCTTATTTCTGCCAGGCAAACTATATATAGTGTTGCTATTGACGCAATATCCATAGATATTGTATAATTTGCTTACATCAAAGAGAGACTTTGATGTCTGTTGCGTGTTTAAACATACAACATTTTTATAGATCCAATAACTAAAAGGACAGGTGATTTGCATGTTAGTAAATGGTATTGATGTGACAGTAAACGGGCTTGAGGATGTTTCGGAACAGGAAATCGTTAATTATATCGGCTATGTCGAGCAGCAGACCAACGAGAAGCTGGACCGGCTGAGTCTCTCCGCGGCAGCGGATGGCAATGTAAGCATTGACTATGTATTGCAGCCGCAGAAATTCGAACGGATTCGCCGTATTACCGGTTATCTGGTCGGCACCATCGATCGCTGGAACAACGCCAAACGTGCCGAGGAACACGATCGTGTAAAACACGGCATGCACTGAACATGAAAATTCGAATTGCTGGTATTGTTGACGACTCAGTCGTCGATGGTGACGGCATGCGCCTGACGGTCTTCACCCAGGGATGTCCGCATCACTGCGCGGGCTGTCACAATATGAACACCCACCCATTCGATGGCGGCCGCGAGACCGATACCGAACAAATTCTTGCCGAGGTGGATGCGAATCCGTTGCTGAACGGTATCACCTTCAGTGGTGGCGAACCTTTCATGCAGCCGTCTCCTCTCGCCAGACTGGCCGCCGATGTCCATACGCGTGGTCTTGATGTATGGACTTATAGCGGCTTTACGCTCGAAGAGCTGATTGCCAAACACAATCCGGCGATTGATGCGTTGCTGCGTGAAATCGACGTACTGGTCGATGGCCGCTATGAGGAGAAGCAGCGTGATCTGACCCTTCGCTTCCGCGGGTCAAAGAATCAGCGAATCATCGACATGAACAGCTGGCGCCGCACTGGCCAGCTGCGGCTCTTATATCAAGACTAAAAAAGGGAACGTTCCTGACTCCACAGGAACGTTCCCTTTTTCTTGTTATTTGACGACCAGCACCGGACATTTTGACTGTTCGACGATATACTGGCTGACGCTTCCGAGCAGCACACCCTTCACAACCCCCAGACCACGGCTGCCCATTACGATAAGCTCCATATCATTGGTAGCAGCAAAGTCCAGAATGACTACCGCCGGTGATCCGGTCTCCGAGAAGGCTTCCTTCTCGACCCCGGCCGGAACCATCTCCATGGCACGATCCAGGATCACGTTGCCAGCTTTGGTTACAGCTTCCAGGATAGCGTCTGACAGGCAGGCATTGATAGCCAGCTGATTGATATTTGCCACATAAAGGAAATTCAGCTTGCCCTCACAGGCCTCCGCCAACGCAATTGCCTCAGCTATGGCACGGTCAGAACCTTCAGAACCGTCTACTGGTACAAGAATATTTTTAATCATAGTAATTACCCCCTTGATAATAAAAAGATATCTATTTAGCGACTACTACCGAAGTAACAGCGCGTTCTACAACCGCCTGACTTACACTTCCCAGCAGGAACCCCTCTACGACCCCCAGCCCCCGGCCGCCAACGACAATCAGGTCCACGGACTGATCCTCCGCAAAACGAAGAATCTCATCGGCAGGAATTCCCGTGCAGCGATGACAGGTGACAGGAACGGCCAGCAGAATATGCTGCTGCGCCCATGCTAATGTCTCCTGCGCCTTATCGCCAACAGGTCCGGCAATACTGTCTGGCAGCCATGATTCCTCCTGGGCATCCGTCCCGCGATCGAAATAGGAAACATACAGGATATCCAGAACCGCCCCGATCGCTTCGGCTAATTCGGCGGCCAGTTCTACTGCCCGCCCGGAGCCAGCTGATCCGTCTACCGGAACCAGGATACGGGCCAGCTTCTTCATGAAACATTCCTCCCCGTAGTTCTTTTACTTATAGTATTCGTTAAACTGTCACAAAATTCCTCTAAAAACCTTGTCGGTTGCTAATTTTTTTTCTGCCAATTTCATTGACAGTATTCCGGAGAAAGTGCTACACTTTACAGAACACTAACCGTATGATAATTATATAATTAGTAATAAAATGTAAACCATAATATCTTGGGTATGTATTTTAATCCCGTAAAATTCAAGGAGGCCTATCATTCATGTCAAAAGAAAAAACTGTGCCTGCTGCGTCAAACCGTGACATCGTCGAGCAGACCACCATTGCCGGCGTCTATCAGGCAGCCCGCCAGCTTGAAGGAGTTGCCTGCAAGACCCGCCTGATTGCCAGCGACTATTTTTCCGAACTGTCCGGAAATCAGGTATTCCTGAAACCAGAGAACCTGCAGCACACCGGTGCCTTCAAGCTGCGGGGCGCCTATAACAAAATCAGCCAGCTCACAGATGAGGAACGAAAAAAAGGCGTCATCACCGCCTCGGCCGGCAACCATGCGCAGGGCGTTGCGTTTGCCGCTCAACGTCTCGGTGTCAAAGCCGTGATCTGCATGCCAGCCACGACCCCAATCCTCAAAGTTGAGGGCACCAAAGCTCTGGGTGCCGAAGTTGTTCTCCATGGCGATGGGTTTGATGATGCCTATACCTACAGCCTTGAGCTGCAAAAACAGCACGGCTACGTCTACATCCATCCATTCAACGACCTGCAGGTGCTGCTGGGGCAGGGCACGACCGCCCTTGAAATTATCGATGCCTGCAAGGATATCGATGCCATACTCGTACCGATTGGCGGCGGCGGGTTCGCCGCTGGTGTCGCACTGGCGACCAAGCTGGTCAATCCGAATATCAAGGTGATCGGTGTCGAGCCGGAAAATGCGGCCTGCATGAAAGCCGCCCTCAAAGCCGGCAAGGTCGTTACGCTGGCAAGCGCCGATACAGTCGCTGACGGCTGTGCAGTCAAGACTGCCGGCACGCTGACTTTTGAATTCTGCCAAAAATACCTTGACGATATCATCACGGTATCCGAGATGGAGATCATGGGCGCCCTGCTCTCGCTGATTGAGAAACACAAACTCATCGCCGAAGGCGCAGGAGTCCTCTCACTGGCCGCGCTCTCCAAACTGCCATTTAAGGGCAGGAAGGTTGCTGCCATCGTCAGCGGCGGCAATATCGACATCTCCATGATCTCCGCCCTGATTGAAAAAGCCCTGATTGCCCGTGGCCGCGTTTTCTGCTTTGCTGTGCCGCTGCCTGATAAACCGGGCCAGCTCCTCAACATTTCCCGCATACTGGCCGAGGAAAACGCCAATGTCATCGAACTCAACCACAATCAGGCCCGGATTACTGACAGTTTCAAGAAAGTGATCCTCGAAGTTACCTGCGAAACCCACAACGAAGAACATGTCCAACGCATCGTCGCAGCCCTCAACAAAAATGGTTATGAGGTCGAACGGATCTATTGATCCAGCGCATTTCAGGGCCCGGTAATCCGGGTCCTTTTTTTATTTTCATTTTCACGCTATATTCAAAATTTTTTCATTTGTGCATTGACTTTTGATAATATCTGCTTGTATAATAAAGTGTCTCATTCATCTCATTTATAGGAAAGGACTGACTTCATGTGTTTATGATTGCGCTTTCTCCGATCCTTTGGCTGATCATTGCTCTGAGTATTCTTCATATGCCCGGACACAAGGCCTGCTCGCTTGCCCTTGTAATCTCCTTTGTCGCCGGCATCCTGGCCTACGGCATGACCGCATTACATGCGGTCCAGGCATTCCTCGAAGGTGTTGCGCTCGCCTGCTGGCCGATCCTGCTGGTCATCGTTGCAGCCATCTTCACCTACAACCTTTCCCTTCACACCAAGGGCATGGATGTCATCAAGAAGATGCTGACCTCGGTCAGCAATGACCGCCGCGTGCTGATTCTCTTGATTGGCTGGGGCTTTGGCGGCTTCCTCGAGGGCATGGCCGGCTTCGGCACGGCCATCGCCATTCCAGCTGGCATGCTGGCTGGCATCGGTGTGAATCCGATTCTGGCTGCCAGTGTCTGCCTCATCGCCAATTCGGTTCCGACAGCCTATGGCTCGATCGGTATCCCAATCGTGACACTTAGCAGCGTTACCGGTATCGATGCCACGACACTCGCCACCTATACCGCATTGCAGCTCGCACCGCTGGCATTCCTTTGTCCGTTCGTCATGACCATCGTCACCGGCGGCTCGCTCAAAGCCTTGAAAGGCATGTTCACTATGTGTCTGGCTGCTTCCTGCTGTTTCCTGCTTCCAGAACTGGTCATTGCCTTCTTCATGGGCCCGGAACTGGCTGTCGTAGCTGGTTCCATCGGCGCTATGGCTGGCATCGTTGCCTGTGCCAAGCTTTTCCCGGTCCACGATCCGGCGTACGCGATGCTGTCACAGGATGATGAAGATCCAGTAACAGCATCGAACGGGCTCAAGGCATGGCTCCCGTTCATCCTGATCTTTATTTTCCTGCTGATTACATCGAAACTGATCCCGACCATCCACGATCCCTTGAATTTAATCAAGAGCTCCATTCTCATTTATGATGGCGAAGGCGGCGCTCCGTATACGTTCACCTGGGTTGCTACGCCGGGCATCCTGATTCTGCTGGCGGCTTTCATCGGCGGCAAGGTTCAGGGTGCAGGACTTGGTGAGATGGTTGGCGTACTCAAAACGACCATCATCAACCTCCGTTTCACGATCCTGACGATCATCACCGTTATCGCTACGGCAAAAGTCATGGGCTATGCCGGCATGACACATGAGATTGCCGAGACTGCTGTCGCTGCGACTGGAACTGCCTACCCGGCAGTTGCCGCCTTTATTGGGTCCATCGGCACCTTCATCACCGGCTCGGCCACATCCAGCTGCGTTCTGTTCGGCAAGCTGCAGACAGACTCCGCCATGGCCATTGGCGCCAGCCCGGCTGCACAGGCCTGGATTGCCTCCGCCAATGCTACCGGTGCCTGCGCGGGAAAAATGATTTCCCCACAGAGCATTGCCATCGCGGTGGCGGCCATCGGCATCACCGGTGCGGACGGCAAGCTCCTTCATTTTGCTGTCAAAGTCTATCTGCCATTCATTATCATCATGGGACTGGTCGTCTATTTTGGCCAGCTGCTGATTGGCTGATTAAACAACCAATTCTACACCATCCGGGCAACGGATGGTGTATTTTTTTCCTTTTTTTCCCATAAATCATGTTATACTAAATAGCAAAGAGATTACAAAGGAGTACCAACGGAATGATCGATTTAACAAAAATTTCCACCGAACAGCGAAATCCTGAATCCATGCATATTGATACATTAAGCACCCTCGATATGCTGGCGGTGATCAATCAGAATGACCAGACCGTCCCACTGGCCGTGGCAAAGGTTCTGCCCGCAATTGCCGCGGCAGTAGATCTCATTACCAGCCGTCTGCAGTCTGACGGCCGCCTGTTCTATCTGGGGGCCGGCACCTCGGGCCGCCTTGGCATCCTCGACGCGGTCGAATGCCCGCCTACCTACAGCACCGCACCGGAACTGGTACAGGGCCTGATTGCGGGCGGCAGTCCGGCAATATTCCGTGCCCAGGAAGGCGCGGAGGACAAACCGGATCTTGCAGCCACCGACCTGCAGCAGGCAGGCTTTACAGAACGCGATGTTTTGGTCGGCATCGCTGCCTCGGGCCGGACGCCTTATGTGATTGGGGGGCTTGACTATGCCAAACAGCTCGGCGCTGCAACGATTGCGCTGTCGTGCAGTACCGGGTCAATGATTGCAGAACGCGCAGACATTGCGATTACCCCGGTCACCGGCCCGGAGGTCGTCACCGGTTCAACCCGGATGAAAGCGGGTACGGCGCAAAAACTCGTGCTGAACATGCTCTCCACCGGCACCATGATCAAACTTGGCAAAGTCTACGGCAACCTCATGGTCGATGTAAAACCATCGAACCTCAAGCTCGAAGAACGAGCCCGTCATATCGTGATGGAGGCCTGCGGCTGCTCTCGCGAAGAGTCAATTCACGCCCTGCAGGCAGCAGCGGGACAAACCAAGCTGGCCATCCTTATCGGGCTTACCGGCTGCACCGCCAGGACAGGCCGGCAGCTGCTCGAGCAGTCTGATGGCCTGCTGCGCACCGCGCTAAGGAAAGCTCAGGCCGATTCCAGCGTACAGCCTGAAACCACTATAAACAGATAAAGAAGGAACGAATATGGATAACGGCATCTCCATCTATCCAGGACTGGACAACACCCTGGAAGAGAATATCGATCTCATCGAACGGGCCCACCACTGCGGATTTCGCCGCATCTTCACTTCGCTGCATATCCCCGAAACCAATTACGACGCATTGAAATCCGAACTATCCGATCTCCTGCGCACCGCACGGCGCTGCGACATGGAGGTCATATCCGATATATCGCCGGCGACAATGGAACTGCTTGGTATCCGCGAATTCAGTCCGTCTGCGTTTCGCATGCTCGGTATAACCACGCTGCGTCTCGACTACGGCTTCGGCCTCGAAGAAATCGCGGAGCTCACGCGCAACAAGCTTGGTCTCCGCATCCAGCTCAATGCATCGACCATAACGGGCCGGATGCTCAGCGCTCTGATGGAGCTCAAAGCGAACTTCCATCAGCTCGATGCCCTGCACAACTTCTACCCGCGCCGCGGAACCGGCATCAGCGAAGAATTCATGGTCCGCAAGACCATGATGCTCCATAAGGTGGGCATCAAGACCGGTGCTTTCGTCCCCAGCCAGCACCGGCGCCGCAGTCCGCTAAAGGACGGTCTGCCAACGCTGGAAGATCATCGGGAAGAATCCGCCGATCTGGCGGCCCGCCATCTGATTGCTCTCGGCATCGATTCTGTTTTCATCGCCGACTCACTTCCTTCTGACGATGAACTTCAGCTGGTTGGCAGCCTCACAGATGACCTCGTCACTCTGCAAGCCCGGCTGCTGACTGGGAACACCTTCCAGCAAAAGCTGCTTTCCCATACGTTCACCGCCCGTCCCGACGAAGCACGTGACGCCATCCGGGCAAGTGAAAGCCGCAATCTGCTTAAGGAACTCGACGGCATTATTCAGCCGGATAACACCATTATCCGGCCGATTGGTGCCATCACCATTGATAACCAGCAGTACCAGCGTTATATGGGCGAGCTCCAGATCATCCGCACCCCACAGGAAGCCGATGCACGGACCAACGTTGCCGCAATCGTTGACGAAAATGAAGTCAATCTGCTCCAATACATCACGCCGGGACGAAAATTTTCATTCCGCTTCCACAAATAAACTGATATAATAGAAGCAAATAATCTGAATTCCGGAGGGATTTCATGCTAGAAACTAATCATGATGATCTTTGCGAGATACAGCATACACATCCGGAAAAAATACAGGAATGTTCCCTGCATAAGCTGGATGATGCAACCAGTCTGGAACTGGCTGATATCTTCAAGATCCTGGGTGATAAAACCCGTATTAAGCTTCTTTCGCTGCTCGCAGCAGAGGAAGAGCTTTGTGTCTGTGACATTGCAGAATCCCTGCAGATGGGACAATCTGCGATCTCCCATCAGCTGCGCGTACTTCGAGCTGCCCGGCTTGTGAAATTCCGCAAGACAGGCAAAGAGGCATTCTATTCCCTTGATGATGACCACGTAGTCAAATTGATGCGTCAGGGATTGGAGCATGTCCGCGAGACCTGATTCAGGCAGATTCTGACAGAAAGGACGATGACAATGAAGGCCTCCCGCTTTTTACAGGCTGGCAGCACTGCCGTTATTGCGGTACTGCTGGCCAGCAGTACCGCAATAGCCTCGCCAACCCTGCAGACAGGGGCTCATGGTCATGACGTCTTGCTGCTGCAGAAGAAACTGCAGCATGTCGGCTATAGCATCCAGTCAGCCGATGGCATCTATGGCGAAGAAACTGAACGAGCTGTAGCCGAGTTCCAACGCGATCAGAATATCCGGATTACTGGTATCGTCAATAATGCAACCTGGCGGGCTCTCCAGATGGCTAAAGAGCGCCAATGGGGCATTGATATTCCCCAGCCAACACGCCCATCTTCGGGATCATCTGCCTCTCCTGCTGCCAGTCTCGACACGCTTGCTCCCAATAATGCCCCAATTCTTGCACGCAGCAAAGTCACCTCTCTGCTGCAGACAGCCAAAGCCTGCATCGGAATTCCTTACAAATTTGGAGGAACGACCCCCAGGGCTTTTGACTGTTCCGGCTATCTCCAATACGTCTTTGCCCAAAATGGCATTACAATCCCGCGTACCGCTGACGAGCAATATAAGCTTGGTCTGCGCACTCAGAGCAGTCAGCAGCTCGTCCCCGGCGATCTGGTCTTTTTTACCACCTATGCCCCCGGTGCTTCGCATTGCGGCATCTATCTTGGTGATGGTGAGTTCATCCATGCCAGTTCCAGCAAAGGCGTTCGGGTAGACAGTCTGTCCAACAGCTACTGGGCTCCTAAATATCTCGGTGGCAAACATATCGTAAAATAAAACCACAAAACCGGATGCATAACGATTGCATCCGGTTTTGTGGTTTTATTTCCTATATTTCTATCCGTTTAAGCGATTGACTCGCACAAAAGCTCAAGAAGTTCCTGACCATCATCCGTAATCATTACCGCACCATCCTGCTCACGCATAATAAGCTGCTGCACGATCAGATAATTTCGGAACATGCTCACCTTCATATCCTGCTTTCCCATGATATGCCGACGAAGCTTACGCTTGGAACGCTGCAGCGCATTATCTACGCTCTTCACATTTCCGCCCATCTCTTCAGCAATCTGCTGATAGGAACGACCGCTTACATAACCCATAAACGCCCAGAAATCAAACGGCGACAATTCCTGCTGAATCACGCCATGACAATATTCATAATCCTCCTGTCGGATAATCCCGTCCACAGGATCGATATCCGAAGCATCACTCGTAAGAATATCCAGCATCGTATAGGTGTCCCCATCCCCGGCGATTGGCCGCTCAAGGGACAACGCTGTATTCAGCGGCTGGTGTTTGAGCCGCTGAACTGCCTTGATCGCAGTGATGAACTGACAACGGACACAACGTTGTGCGAATACGCTGAATGGAATCTCTTTACTGGCATCGTATCCCTGCATTGCCTTAAAGAAACCAATCCGCCCTTCCTGGAGCAGATCTTCACGCGTGGTATTCCGCTCGAAAAGGCAACGCGTCTGTCCGGCAATCATCCGGGCATAACGTGACAGCATACACTCTACCAGTCGTTCATCTCGACTCAGCTGATAAAGCCCTACAATTTCCTCATCGACCATAGTGTCGAAGATATTCATGTTCAAGCCTCATTCACTCCTTGTCTCTGTTTCCCTATCTCTTACTACTATATTTTAACACCTTTTTAATATGGTAAATTGCAAGTTGAAATTGAACAAAAATATAATCAAGAAACATTATCAATAGAATAAACCTCGTCGAGGAATGTATCAAATAGTTCTGTGGGAGAATGGTAGCCTAAAATACGGCGTGGACGC
>JAGPMW010000034.1 GCA_018052705.1 Selenomonas sp.
ACATGAAGCCTTAGGCTATAAGGTTCCTGATGAGTTCTACTTTGGGTGCTTCGCTGCTTAGGACAGTTCTGTCTGATGGCACTCTTAAAATTTTAGGAAGTGGTCTTGACAAGGGGCCCATTATAATATGCCGCCTTGCCTACCACTAAACTCAATGTAATCCTGGCAATAAAGGTACCTAAAGGACCAGCCAGAAATACACTCCAGCGGTAACGCTTCCAAAACAAATAGACGATTCCCACAACCAGCCGAAACTGCATCTGTACAGCAACATTGAATAAATTCTGCGTTCCTAAAGCGAGTCCAATCACACTAGCTAACACACCAGCAAGAATATATGTCCTGAAGCCAAATGCATAACAGATTGCTACGGCTATCGGCGCAGATAACTGAAATTCCAAACCTGGGAATAAACTTGGAATTTTTATTGCACCAGTAACGGTTATCAAAGCGGCCAATAAGCCAATATGCGTTAATTCACTATTTCGATACATGATAAGCCTCCTCAGGACATTCTTTGATAGTCTTTGCAATTTTCGCGGCTGCCTGGACTAATTCTTCAGCAGTATGTTCTGCCATAAGTGCCACACGCAGCCGGGCTTCATTACGAGCAACTGTTGGATAGCGTATAGCCGAAAGAAGAATCCCCTCGTTCTTCAATTTTTCAGCAATATCGACGGCATACTTTTCATTATGAAGAAGAATCGGAATGATTGCTGTTTCACTGTTTACGTCAATACCGTAATTGCGTAATCCACGACAAAAGATTTTTACATTTTCCTGCAGACGCATTACTAGCATCGGCTCCTGCTCTAATAGCTCCAGCGCTTTATCCGCAGCCGCCAAGGAGGCAGGCACAAGGCTGGTTGAAAAAATATAGCTGCGGGCTGTGTTGCGAAGATAATCAATCAGCAGCTGACTGCCACAGACATAGCCGCCTTCACTAGCCAGAGCCTTTGATAAGGTGCCCATCAGGATATCCGGCTGTTGATCCAGCCCATAATACTCACAGATTCCTCTGCCGCCTGCGCCTATCACGCCTGTAGCATGCGCTTCATCCACCATTGTCAATACACGATACTTTTTCGCCAGGGATAAGATTGACGGCAGCTTGGCAATGTCACCATCCATACTGAATACCGCATCGGTCACAATCAGTCCCTGACAGGGTGTATACTGTCGCAGTTTCTCTTCAAGATCTGTCATATCATTGTGCCGGTAAATCACAGTCCTGGCATGACTTAGGCGGCAGCCATCAATAATACTGGCGTGATTTCGTTCATCACTGAAAATCACGCTGCCTTTGATTCCCATTGCAGACAAGATGCCTACATTTGCCATATAGCCGGTATTGAAAAGCAGTGCGGCTTCCGTTCCTTTAAACGCTGCCAGATGACGTTCCAGTCTGCTATGCAGAGGCAGTGTCCCCGTGATCAGCCGTGAGCCGCCAGATCCCGTACCATATTGTGCAATTGCCTGCTCTGCCGCCGCCTTTACATCCGGATGATTGATGAGGTCCAAATAACTGTTCGAAGCCAGCATCAGCATCCTTCGGCCATTCAGCTCCACATGTGCAGACTGCACGGTACTGATTTCCTGCGTCGTACGATATATATTGGCAGCCTTTTTTTGCTCCAGGATCTGCTCATAACAAGTCCATGGCTCCACCGTGCGGACTGTCCCATCGGGAGCATCTGGTACATTGCAGACAAGAACTCGCTGTTCCTGCAGATAACGGATACATTCGGACACATCTTCCCGCGGCCCTCGATACAGGAAAATACGACCACCATCCGGACAGCCCATCTCCTTCAATTTCGTGATACGTACGTAGCCTTTTTCGTGAGTCGCCACATAACCAACAACATAGTCCGGATCATCTGACACACAGATTTCCGCCACAATATGCGGCGCATGTAAAACCTTGCTGGCCAGTACGACAGCCTCTGTAAAATGATCCTTGCAATCAGAAGCAGATCGTCCCAATGAATGCTCTGCATCCATATAAGTGGCACGAATTCCACGTGCATGATCTGGTTCAAAACGCTCCAATGTGTCAACATCCAGCAGCATTGCACCACGCATACCATAGGTGTCCTTGAACATCTCCATAATTTGCCGGCCATTTGTGATGCCCATTTCTGCAAGACAATCTAAAATCATTTGCTGCCCGGCTTCCGCTGTAGTCGGCTCCAGCGTAGAAACGGGCAATGCATCAATATACTCCAATGTATCAGGAGCGATTTTCTCCACCTTTAAATTGACAAAATCAGCCTTTCCCTTAGCATGATGCAGCGCTCTCTGCAGTAAGGACTGCAGCTGTTCTTCCAGTTCAGACTCATGAAGGATTTTTTCAGCACCAGAAACATGTTCTGTTCGTTGCGCAACAGTTCTACTGGCACGCATCTTTAAACTATACATAGCCGTGACCTCCTAATAAACGATTCTTTTTTTATGATAGCAGTATTTGGTTTTTTGTCAACCATAAATAATATAATGGTTGACAATAGTTTATAAACACCAAAAAGGCGTCGAAAAAACTTTCAGCTAAAAGTTCTTTCGACGCCTTATATTTTGCTATTTCAGCTTTTTTCTTTTAATTCCGCAATGCGTTCCATGATAGCTTGTGAAAATGCAGACAGCTGTTCTTTATCCTTGCGGTCACCAGTAAAGTGCATCGGTTCACCGTAAATAACACGAACCTTTGGAAAATAACCGCCATTGGCAAAGATATGATCTGTACCGATCACGGCAGCCGGTACGACAGGAGCATTTGTCATCGATGCAATAAGACCAACACCAGCTTCTGCTTTATGCATTTTCCCATCACGGCTGCGCGTGCCTTCCGGAAATAAGCCTAAACATTTGCCTTGTTTGAGAACTTGTACTGCCGCTTTGATGGCACCTCGGTCGGCTGCACCACGTTTGACCGGAAATGCATGGCAGGCCGTAATGGCGCGCCCAAACACCGGGATCTGAAAGAGTTCCAATTTCGCCATATAACTGACAGGTCGAGCCAGGAACGCAGCTACCAGTGGTGGATCCCAATTGCTCATATGATTGGCCGCCAGAATGACCGCCCCCTCAGCTGGCAGATTTTCCCTTCCCAGAATTTCCGCCCGAAAAAGCAGCTTGAAGAATGCACAAAATGTAAAGCTCAGTATCTGATATAACATGTCTTATTCACCTCACTGGCACAGGTCAAGGACACGCGCCACGACCTCATCAATCGAAAGACCAGTCGTATCAAGCAGGACTGCATCATCGGCCTGAACCAGCGGCGAAATTTCCCGCTCACTGTCCGCCTTATCACGAGCAGCAATATCCGCCTGTAGTTTATCCAGTGCGATAGCATAGCCTTTTTCTTTCATCTCTTTCCAACGGCGGAGCGCCCGCTCCTCAATGGAGGCTGTCAAAAAGATCTTGACATCGGCATTCGGCAGTACATTCGTCGCAATATCGCGCCCATCCATGAGAACGCCGCCACGCTCCGCCATTTTACGTTGAAGATCGACCATCTTGACGCGAACGGGCCCAAGTGCCGCTACCTGCGAAACAATTGCGCTGACCTCCGGTGTCCGAATGGCACTGCTGACATCGTCTGCACCTACCATAACCTTTGTTTTTCCATTGGCATACTGCAAAGTGACGTCTATATCCTTCACTACCCCCAGAATCAGTTCCTCGCTGATTGCCTTGTTCTGCTGGATGGTCTTCCAGGCTACCGCCCGATACATGGCACCGGTATCAATGTAGGTATACCCCAGCTTTTTTGCTGCCAGTTGTGCAACGGTGCTCTTGCCAGCACCAGCCGGCCCATCAATAGCTACAACGAGATTCTTCATTTTCTAAGTTCCTCCAAGGTTTGATAAAATGTAGGATAGGAAATATTTACACAGTCCGGATTCTCTATCGACACCCCTGCGCCAGCCGCGCCAAGTATTGCCAGCGACATAGCAATACGATGATCATCGTAGGAGAATGCGGCTGCAGACTGTATCTTGCGGCCACCATGAATCACAAGCCCGTCGGCTGTCCCTTCCACAGCCCCGGGAGCCAGCTTATTGAACTGATCAGTAATTGCCTGAAGCCGGTCGGTCTCTTTGACCCGCAGCTCCCCTGCGCCAGTAATGATTGTATCACCATCGGCAAAGAGTGCTGCCACTGCAATCACAGGTATTTCATCAATAAGCCGTGGCATAATCTCCGCACCAAAAGATATACCGTGAAGCGAACTTGATGTAATCTTGATATCGGCAGCTGCCTCGCCCCCACTTGTACGCGTATTAAGAATTTCAATCGATGCCCCCATGTCCTGCAGGACATCGATTACCCCCGTACGGGTCGGATTGACACCAACATTACGGAGCAGCAGTGAGCTGCCTGGGATAATTGCGCCAGCCGCCAGCCAATAGGCGGCTGAACTGATATCGCCAGGCACCTCGATTGCCTCTGGCGCTTCAAATGCCGAAACCGGATGGATGGTAACAGCTGTACCCTCCTGCTCCGTATGAACACCAAAAGCTTCCAGCATGCGTTCCGTATGGTCACGTGAAGTAATGGGCTCCACTACAGTTGTTTTGCCTTCAGCATACATACCGGCCAAAAGAATCGCCGATTTGACCTGTGCACTGGCCACCGGACTTTCGTAGCACATTCCCTGCAGTTTTCCGTCAGCTGGAACGATGGTAATCGGCAATTTTTGATTCTGCTGCCGGCCATAGATTCTTGCCCCCATCTGGGCAAGAGGTTTGATCACCCGGGCCATCGGGCGCTTATGCAGCGATGCATCCCCTGTAAAAGTCGTGAGGAAGGGCTGGGGAGCCAGAATCCCCATCATAAGCCTTAGGGTCGTCCCCGAGTTGCCAGCATCAATAATCGTCTGTGGCTCCCTTAGCCCATGCAGTCCATGCCCTGTGACAACTAGTTCTGTATCACTCAAAAACTCAACACTGGCTCCAAGTGCCTGCATACACGCCGCCGTCGACAGACAATCCTGTGCATGCAGGAAATTCGTAATATGTACTGGTGTGCTTCCCAACGCTGAAAACATTACGCTGCGATGAGAAATCGACTTATCTCCCGGAATCCTAATCTCGCCTTGCAGCCCGTTTTCCGCTTTCTCAATCTTTTTTTTATCCATAAGTTCCAGCTCCTCTATTGTTAATCGTTCCAGACACTCCAGTTCCCTGCCGCTGCTCCCATTGAAAATGCCGCCTGCAGGTTATAGCCCCCGGTATAAGCATCGACATCGACCACTTCGCCGGCAAAATACAATCCCGCTACCAGCTTAGATTCCATCGTCTTCGGGTTTATTTCCTTGACCGATACACCACCAACGGTCACAATAGCTTCAGCAATGGGCCGGGTTCGCGTAATCGTCAGCGTCAGAGCCTGCAGCGTATCTACCAGCCGGTGCCGCTCTTCAACCGTAATCTGATGAACCGGTTTTTCCATCTCAAGGAAGGCATAATCGAGCACTGGCTCAATCAGCTTATGCGGCAGGATATCAACCATGGCATTGCCCAGCTGTTTCCGCTGATATTTCTCAAAATCACGCTGCAGGCGAGCATCAAGTTTCTCCTGGCTCAATGCAGGTTTCAGATTGATGCATAACTCAACAAGATTAGCAGCATCGAGCAGATACCCGGATGCCATACGGCTGAGGGACAAAATAATCGGTCCGGTCACGCCAAAATGCGTGAACATCATCTCGCCAAACATCTCCTGAACCTTCTCGCCATTAACCAGCAGAGTGCCCAGAACATTACGCAAGGAAAGTCCCTGCACATCCTTCACCCAGGTCTCCTCGGTTTCCAGTGGAATCAGCGAAGGCCGAATCGGTTCGATGGTGTGGCCCAGAGCACGGACCATATCATAGCCGTCTCCGGTCGATCCCGTTCCCGGATAGGAAGCCCCCCCTGCACAAAGAATTACCGCATCTGCCCGACAAATTGCGCCGGTTCGAGTACGAACGCCAACTGCGTGTCCATCTTGTACAAGAATGTCCTTGACCGCCGCATCGAGTTCAATCGCTACGCCCAGTTCATGCAGACGGTGTACCATAGCATCTACCGCATCCTGTGCCTTATCACTGACTGGAAACACCCGATTCCCGCGTTCCACTTTAGTTGGGACGCCCTGCCCTTCAAAAAAGCCAATAACGTCCTGATTGTCAAATGCCCTCATAGAACTGTTCAGGAAGGCCCCATTCCCATGAATATTTTGGATAATTTCCGGAACATCCGCCGCATTAGTAATATTACAGCGTCCCTTGCCAGTAATCATCATCTTGCGGCCCGGTCTCTTCATTTTTTCCAGTAACGTGACCTCAGCGCCGTTCTCAGCTGCTTTAATTGCAGCCATCATGCCCGCAGGCCCAGCACCAATCACAAATATTTTTTTCATTGTTTCAACCCTGCTAACTTATAGAGTGCCGTAACTTCTTTTGCCGTCAGCGGACGATGCTGTCCGCGCTTTACCCCGGACAAGTTAAGTCCGGCAAAAGCTATGCGTTTAAGTGCTTTTACATCGCAATGGATAGCCGCAAACATCCGGCGGACCTGGCGGTTGCGCCCCTCATGGATCGTAATCGACACTTGACTTTCGCCATCGCCCTGCTGCAAGAGCTGGACGACCGCTGGTGCTGTCCAGCCATCTTCAAGCTGAATACCCTGCCGCAGCTTATCCAGTACAGCTTCCGATGGCTGCCCAGTAATTCGTGCCACGTAGGTCTTCTGCACCTCATACTTAGGATGCAAAAGACCATTCATAAGCGCACCATCATTGGTCAGCAATAACAGTCCCTCCGTATTGTTATCGAGTCGTCCCACCGGATAAATTCTGGCTTCGGACTCAGGAATCAGATCAAGAACTGTTCTGCGCCCACGATCATCTTTGGCTGTTGAAAGATAGCCTTTCGGCTTGTTCAGCAGAAAATAGACATGATGTTCTGGAGCCTGCAGCGGGCGGCCATCAACGATAATCTTGTGCTGTAATGGGTCAAACTTGCGCCCCAGCTCCTGAATGACCTGTCCATCCACCTGGACCCGGCCGTCCAATATTATTTTTTCTGCAGCCCGGCGAGATGCCAGCCCTGCCTGACTGATGATTTTCTGCAGTCGTTCTTCCATTAAAAAATTCCCTTCGTCAGTTTCTGGAACCACTCTTGTACGGTCATCCAAATCGTATGACGTTCTACATCCTCGGCTGCGATAAGGTCTACTGATCCCTTTTTCTCGCCATCAGAATAACAGACCACCTTACCAATCACATCACCTTTTTTAATTGGTGCTTCAACTTCAGCTGGTACCTCAATTTTTTTCTCAATCTTAACCGAACTGCCAGCCTTATGTGCGGCTACGAGTGAGTCCGCTGCCTCAAGGGCCAGTTTTCCCTGTCTGGCATCTGCGACATCTACCTTGGTTACCACGGAGCCGCCCTTAACCAGTACGTTCGGTTCTGCCTGCGCAAATCCATAGTCGAGCATGGCTATGGAATCATTCCACATATAGATGCTGTCGAGAACCACAGCAACGAGCTGCATACCATCTCGCTTTGCAGCAGAAACCAGGCACCGGCCAGCTTTTTCAGTATAACCGGTTTTGACTCCATTACTTCCCCGATAAAGCCAGAGCATTTGATTTTCATTGCGCAGTTTTTTGGTGGGGTCCTTTATCCAGCCGTAGCTGGCCTCCTGCTGACTGACGATCGATTCAAACTCGGGCAGCCTGTACCCGTAGGAGGCAATAACAGCCAGATCATGAGCCGTCGTATAATGGTTGTCATTCGGAAGCCCATTCGGATTGATAAAATTCGTATCCTTCGCGCCAATCTCATGTGCCTTTTCCGTCATCATTCGCGCAAATTCTGGCACTGAACCAGCAATATATTCGGCCACTGCAATCGTCGCATCGTTACCCGAATGCATCATCATACCCGTCAGCAATTCTCTTAGAGGAATCTTATCCCCTTTTTCCAGCCAAAGCGTCGAGCCCTCAGTACCTGCTGCATTACCGCTGATTGTCACGATATCATCAAGATTGCCCTTTTCCAGCGCAATGATGAGTGTCATGATCTTGGTTGTGCTGGCCGGAAACCGACGGGCATTCATATCACGCTCATAGAGAATCTGACCCGATACTGCATCCATTACCACAGCGGATCGCGCTGTGACCTTCTGAAGCGGATCGGACGGACTGATGGTCAGTCCTGGTATAACCGGCAATGCCGGCTGACTATATACCTTATCTGCTGATTCTGCGACTACTGATCCCGCCAGCAGCCCGCCGGCAAATACAAAACTAAAAGAGGCCAGCAGCGCAGCTGCTACAGCCTTGTGGGCGATTACTCGTCTCAATAGCTATACACTCCAATTCCCAACCGTTCCTTACCGGCCTGTTTTTTTATAAGATTAATTGTATCATTGCCATTCTCCCTTGGCAATGCATTCCTCTGAACTTAGCGCTTCTTGACGGCCTCCCTGCCCAGGAGATCCTGCAGCGCCATCAATGTTTCCTCCTCACCATCCAGGCCGCACTCAGGGCCAAGCTTCTGCCAACGACTCTGATGGATATATACAACATGAGTCCCTGGATGAGCGGCCATGATTGCTTTTAGCCCCATCTCCTTTTCCGCAGCGTCATTGCCAACGGGAAGCATGAGATAATACTCCGGTAAATACTCCGCCAGTGGCCAGATCCGGTCTGCCAGCACCTTAACGCCATCATCGGTGACATCCACCTTGCCCTGGATTACTACGGCCATGTCTGGCATCAGCAGATTCACATGCTGATAGAATGTCCGGGGAAACACGGTCACTTCGAGTTGCTCTGTGTAGTCCTCCAGCGTTGCGAAGCACATTGTCTCTCCCTTTTTCGTCGTGATCCGCTTGGTCTCGACCAGCATTCCTCCAATACGCACCAGCTGCTTATCCTTGACTCCGCCATGCAACAGAAAATCGATCCGTGGCAAATTGTCGAGTTTATCCTTATACTGATCGAGCGGATGTCCGGTGATATAAAACCCTGTATTTTCTTTTTCCCAATTTAAACGTTCCGCCTGCGGCACTTCTTCAATATCAGGCAGCTGCAGGTCTGCTGCGGCCCCCATCGCTTCGTCGCTAAAAAGTCCCATCTGACCATTCAGCGCATCTTTCTGCTGGCGCTGTGCCTCGCTGACGGCCGAGTCCAGCACCGCCAATAACTGACTGCGCCTCGCTCCGAACGAATCGAATGCTCCACATTTGATCAGACTTTCAATAACCCGTTTATTGACACTGCTCATATCGACACGGGTGCAGAAATCCAGGAGTGAATGGAATGGTCCATCCTGCATTCGGGCAGACGAGATATCCTTGATCGCTGCGTCACCAACATTGCGCACGGCTGCCAATCCAAAGCGGATAGCCTCGCCATCAACACTGAATTTGGCCGAGCTCGCATTGATATCTGGCGGCAGAATCTTAATTCCCATACGCCGGCACAGATCGATATAGGTTGGCACCTTCTGTGTGTCCATGATACTGGTGAGCATAGCCGCCATAAATTCAGCCGGATAATGGGCCTTAAGATAGGCAGTCTGCCATGCTACGAGCGCATAGGCGGCACTATGCGATTTATTGAAGCCATAATCGGCGAAATGTGTCAGCAGATCAAAGATCGTATTGGCCAGATCCGCTTCAATCTGATTCGCCGCGCAGCCTTTCAGGAAATTTTCTTTCTGAGCCATCAGGATTTCATGCTTCTTCTTGCCCATCGCACGACGCAGCAGGTCAGCCTGTCCAAGGCTGAAACCTGCCAAAACCTGTACAATCTGCATGACCTGCTCCTGATAGAGTACCACGCCGAATGTCTCCTTGAGGATGGGCTCGAGCAGCGGATGCATATAGGTGACTTCCTTTTTGCCATGACGGCCGGCAATAAAGTCCTCCACCATGCCACTGCCAAGCGGACCCGGCCGGTAAAGAGCTACCGTCGGGATAAGATCGGCAAAGTTCTCTGGTGCAAGATCCCGCACCAGATTGGTCATGCCGCTCGATTCCATCTGGAACACGGCGCCAGTCAAGCCATCACAGAGCATCTTTGCCGTCAGATCATCCTCCAACGGAAGCTTGTTAATGTCGATGGTTTCACCACGGGTCTTCTTTATGTTGTCGAGTGTGTCGCTAATGACTGTCAGCGTACGCAGCCCCAGGAAATCCATCTTCAGAAGTCCGAGTGCCTCAACATGGTCTTTATCAAACTCCGTTACCAATGTCCCATCAGATACCGAAACCGGCAGATAATCAGTCAGCGGATTTCGGGCAATTACGACGCCGGCCGCATGCGTCGAAGAATGCCGTGGCAGCCCTTCCACCTTACGGGCCAGATCAAGCAGCCTCTTTACCTCAGGACTTGACTCATAGGCATTACGCAGCTCCACAGAGCCTTTCAGGGCCTTATCCAGTGTAATCTTGAGTTCATTCGGAATCAGCTTGGCGATATCTGCAACCTGTGCATAGGGCATGTTAAGCACACGGCCGACATCCCGTACAGCTCCCTTGGCTGCCATTGTGCCAAACGTGACGATCTGAGCAACATGATCATAACCATAACGTTCCTTGACATAATCGATAACTTCCTCACGCCGGATATAGCAGAAGTCGATATCGATATCCGGCATGCTCACGCGCTCCGGATTCAGGAAACGCTCAAAGAGAAGCTCATACTTGAGCGGATCAAGATTCGTGATGCCAAGCAGGTAGGCAACAATACTGCCAGCTGCCGACCCACGCCCTGGTCCGACGGAGATGCCCACTTCACGGGAATGGTTGATGAAATCCCAGACAATCAGAAAATAGCTGTCATAGCCCATGTGATGGATAACACCCAATTCATATTCCAATCGATCGCGGACTGCTTTGGTCGTCTCGGCATAACGCTTCGGCAGCGCTTCCTCGCACAGAGCCCGCAGATAAGCCTCGTCATCGGCATAAGTTGGCGGAATCGGATAGAACGGCAGCTGAATATGTCCAAATTCAAAATCAACCTGACACCGAGCCGCAATCTTTGCGGTATTGATGATAGCGTCCGGGTACTCGGGAAAAAGTGCGGCCATCTCCGCTGGTGATTTCAGATAGTAATCATCACTATTAAACCGCATACGGTCGGGATCATCGACCGTCTTCCCCATCTGTATGCAAAGCAGGATGTCGTGAAACTCGCTGTCCTCGCGACGGACATAGTGGCAGTCGTTCGTTGCCACCAGACCAACATCATATTTACGGGCCAGCTCGATAAGCCCCGCATTGGATTTACGCTCCTCCGGCAAGCCATGGTTCTGTATTTCCAGAAAAAAATTATCTTTGCCGAATATCGACAGATACTCCTGTACCAGCGAATCGGCCTTCTCCTTGTTGTCCTGCAGCAACGAGCGTGGAATCTCCCCGGCAATGCAGGCGGAAAGGCAAATAATCCCTTCATGGTATTTCTGCAGCAGTTCCTTGTCGATACGGGGCTTATAGTACATTCCCTCGATATTGGCCAAGGACACCAGCTCGACCAGGTTCTTATAGCCAGTCTGGTTTTCTGCCAAGAGGATCAAATGGTAATATTTGACCCCATTAACCTCTTGGCGGTCCTTGCGGGACCCAGGAGCCAGATAGACCTCACAGCCAATGATCGGCCGAATCCCCTGTTTCTTACATTCTTTATAGAAGTCAATCGTACCGTACATGACGCCATGATCGGTAATGGCAATCGAATCCATTCCCAATTCTTTCGTCGTCGCAATCAGGTCCTTGATGCGGCTCGCGCCATCGAGCAGACTAAACTCCGTATGCACATGTAGATGTGCGAATTCATTATTTTCCATTGTTTTCCCATCTATATCATAGTTCCAAAAAGATATATAAACAGCTCTATCGTACTATTTTATCATAAATGCCCACATAGAAAAAGCACCCGCCTAAGCGGATGCTTTAAAATTCAATTCATATCTATTCGTTGCTGAACGAATCAGATCTCCATGATAATCGGCAGAATCATCGGACGACGACGAGTCTTCTCAAAAAGATACCGGCCAAGTGCATCACGGACATTTGACTTGATTGCCGCCCACTCCTTGACATTCTCATCCTCACAACGCTCCAGCGCCTGCTCCACGCGGGCTTTCGCCTCATCCATCAGAGCCTCAGACTCGCGGACATAGACAAAACCGCGGGATACGATATCTGGTCCGGATACCACACGATTCGAAGCCTTATCCATCGTTACGACAACAATCAGGATGCCATCCTGCGACAACTGGCGGCGATCACGCAGAACAATGTTGCCGACATCACCGACACCCAGTCCATCAACCATGACCATACCAGCAGTTACCTTGCCAGCAACAGTTCCCTTCTCACGCGTGAACTCGAGAATCTGTCCATTTTCACTCAGGAAGATATTCTCTTTGGGCATTCCCAGCTCCTGTGCCAGCTTGGCATGCTGAACCAGATGATGATACTCACCATGAACCGGCATAAAGAATTTCGGACGAACCAGATTGTGCATGAGCTTAAGCTCTTCCTGACTGGCATGTCCCGAAACATGAACGCCCTTATCTCGGCCGTAAACCACATTTGCGCCCAGACGCATCAGATTATCGATGGTCTTGGACACCAGCTTCTCATTGCCCGGAATTGGCGTAGCCGAGATAATGACCGTATCATCCGGTACGATCGTGACTTTGCGATGATCCGACATAGCCATACGCGTCAATGCAGACATCGGCTCACCCTGACTGCCAGTCGTTACAATGACCAGCTCATCTGCCCGGAAATTGTTGATCTCATCGATATCAATGATGGTTCCTTCCGGAGCCGTGATATAGCCAAGCTCCAGAGAAATCCCTACAACATTGACCATGCTGCGTCCAAGCACAGCAACGTGACGCTTATAGCGGACGGCCGTGTCAATGACCTGCTGGATACGATGAACATTCGACGAGAATGTTGCCACAATGATGCGGCTGCGGGCATTATGGAATGCCTTATCAAACGATGCGCCAACAGTGCGCTCGCTAGGTGTATGCCCAGCGCGTTCTGCATTTGTAGAATCGGCCAGCATGAGCAGTACGCCCTTGTTGCCGAGATCTGAGAAGCGGCGGAAATCCGTCATCTTGCCATCGATCGGCGTATAGTCGAGTTTGAAGTCACCCGTATGCACAATCATACCAACCGGCGTCTTGATGGACAAGCCAACAGCATCCGGGATGGAATGATTGACACGAATGAAACCAACACTGAAGCAGCCAACATTGATGATGTCGCCCTGCATAACCGAGTGCAGATTACTCGAATCCACACCGTTCTCCTTCAGGCGTCCCTCCAGGATGCCCAGCGTCAGGCGCGTACCATAAACCGGTACGCTGATCTGTTTGAGGACATATGGCAACGCACCAATATGATCCTCATGTCCATGCGTCAGGACAATAGCCTTGATCTTGTCGCGGTTCTCCAGCAGATAACTGATATCTGGAATAACCAAATCAACGCCCAGCATATCCTCTTCTGGGAACATGAGCCCCGAATCAATAACCAGGATCTCATCGTCCACACGGATAACCGTCATGTTTTTACCGATTTCCCCGAGTCCTCCAAGGGGAATCACTTGTAGTTTTTGTGCTCCTTTAGCCAAAAAATTACACCTCCAAATTGTAGTTTTAATATATCTATTGCGTCTATGCAATTATGGTCCGTTCAAATAAAGTGTTCCTATAAAGATTTCGTAATCCCCATCCGATCAAATCATTCCTTACTATTTTATCATTCCCCATAACAGATTGCAAATAGAAACACAGAAAAAGGCCCCGCTGATTATCAGCAGAGCCGTTTCTATGTTTTGTTACAGACCGCAGCCGGTCTGTAGATGAATCACGCCATAGCGGACATTACTATATCGACCGCCTTCTGCGATCTGGAAGCCCAATCGGGAAAATTCCTCGCTGCGGCGGCTCTCTTTCATGACTACCCGGCAGCGGGCGACGCGGCAGGCCTCCGCAACGGTCTCGGCAGTCAAAGCCCGCTTATCGGCCACAGTCCGCAGCGGGTCAAGACTCGTGCTGTCCATGAATGGATGCCGGAACATCGGATCGAAATAGATGACATCGATTGAATCATCAGCCTGCTGCTGCAGATAGTGAAGCGCATCCTCACAAAGCGTTCTGATCCGTCGCATCGGCTCAAGGATATAGGGACTATCTCCAGTAAAATAAGCCAATCCATGTCCGACCACCGCCTCGATAAGCGGCTGCGACTCAATTCCTGTTACCTGACCTTCTGGTCCGACCGCATAGCTGGCGACAATAGCGTCCGCCCCAAAGCCAAGCGTACAGTCAAGAACAGACATGCCCGGCGCCAGTCGCATCGCGTCGACCATCCGATCTGGATCGCCGCCTCGCAGGTTTTTCAACCGCAGATGTGCCATGTTGGGATGGAAGAACAGCTCGCCGCCTGGCGTCTCCAGCGTCAACAAGCCCTGCTTTGCAACCAGCACAAAATCTACTCCATATTTTGCCTTCAACGCCGGCAGACCAGCCGTACGGCGCTCAACATAAGGGATTTGAAGCCTGTCGGCGGCAGTCTGTGCCAATATCACACTGTCCGACGATATCTTGCGCCCCGTAGTCACAATTGCCGCCGTAGCATTTATTTTTTCCTGCATACATTCTCCTATCCTGAAAATCTTTAGAAACCAAACCCAGTACGTTTGAACATCTTAGCCAAATTCTCTGTACTGAATTTGAGAATAGTTGGCCGGCCATGAGGACAGGTGTAGGGAAATGCCGTATGCGAAAGCTCTTCCAGAAGAATCTCCATCTGCCGCAGATTCAGTTCTTCCCCAGCCTTGATTGCTGCCCGGCAAGCTGTCGTAGCCAGACATGCCTGCCGGATTTCCTTGGCTGTCGTCTCATGCATCTCGCCCAATGCGGTCAGAATCTCACGAATGATGTCCTCAGCCTCGCTCAATGGCACATCAGCCGGAACCTCAATGAGACGGTATTCCTTATCGCCGCAGGCTTCCATCTGAAAGCCAAGTTTTGCAAAAAGATCTTTATTCTCTTCGACCAGCCCCGATTCTTTCTCGTCAAACGACAGCAGCTGATGAACCAGCAGCTGCTGTGATGGAATCCCATCAGCCATAGCGGAAAGCTTATCGAAAAGGATGCGCTCATGAGCAGCATGCTGATCAACAATATAAAGCCCCTTAAGATCCTGCGCGATAATATAGGTCAGATCCACCTGCCCAATAGGAATAATACTGCCTTCCGAAGCAAGTATTCCCTCTGCTGCAGCCGACTCTGCTACTACGCCGGCTGCCAGATCAGTCTGTGGATCAACGGGCATTGCAGCTGGCTCAGCCGGTTTCCCAGCCCATTCATGTATCGCTCGTTCTTCGCGAAGTTCCGCCTGCGCCTCAGTAAAGCTAAGGCCAGATGAGCCCGCAGGCCGGCGGACCGCTTCGTAGATCGTCTGTGGAGCAGACGATCGCCCAAAAGCTGTTCCCGCTGTCCGAGCGCTCTCAGCAGCCGGTATAGATACAGGCGAGATTGGTGCACTGGCCGGTACGAAGTGCATCGGCTCCATGACATAATGTGCCTGAGGCTTCTCGACAACAGCCGCCACCTCATTCAAATTCTGCCCGGACGGCCGGATTGCATCCAGCACGGCTTTATAGACCGCCTTGAAAATATGGCTTTCATCCTCGAACTTCATCTCACTTTTTTGCGGGTGAACATTCACATCGATGGTGCGCTGCGGCACCTCGATATGCAGTACAGCCAGCGGAAAGCCACTTTTGGGAATCAGCGACCGGTAGGCATTGTCAATTGCCTTGGCAATTGCCCGGTTCTGGATAATGCGGGAATTAACAATGTAAGTCTGCCAGCTGCGGCTGCTCTTGAGCATCGATGGTTTCGTAATGAACCCGCTGATTTTCACATCTTCCCCGTCAAGACTCAGGGCCAGCAGCGAATCCATCACATTCGCACCATAAATGGCCCCAATTGTATCAAACAGATTACCATTGCCCGGCGTTACGACGGAAACTTTGTTATTGTTGATAAAATGAAACTCGATGTCCGGGCGGGAAAGTGCCAGCTTCACAATAAAATCATTAATTTTTGAGCCTTCTGTATGAGTTGTTTTGAGAAATTTCTTGCGGGCCGGGGTATTGAAGAACAAATCCTCAACTTTGATGGTCGTTCCCAGACCACAGCCTGTCTCCTGGATATCAGGGGTCTTACCGCCGCTAATATCCACGCGCGTCCCAAGGTCATCGCCTGCCTGACGGGTCAGCAGTGTAAATCGTGAGACCGAGGCAATCGTCGGCAAAGCTTCGCCACGAAACCCTAGTGTCCCAATGGTATTGAGATCTGACACTGCCTGTATCTTGCTGGTCGCATGACGCAGGATAGCCAGTTTCGCATCCTCAAGGCTCATCCCTTTGCCATTATCGGTTACACGCATGAAGCTGGTGCCACCGGCCATGATCTCTACTTCGATACGGTCGGCGCCTGCGTCGATAGCATTCTCGATCAATTCCTTGATCACCGATGCCGGCCGTTCTACCACCTCACCGGCAGCAATTTTATTGATGGTATTGTCGTCTAAAACATGGATTAAGCTCATGCCTGTCCAGCCTCCTTCTTTGCCTGCGCCTGCAGTTTATAGAGTGTATTCATTGCTTCCAGCGGCGTCATAGTCATAACATCGATCCCCAGCAGCGTATTGCTGAGACTGCTGGCGAAGAGTGACCCCATCATCGCATCGTCAGCAGCGAGTTTTCTGCCATCATGCTGGTCCGCTGACTTTCCAGCCTTGCTTACCCGGGCAGCCGCGGCAGCAAGCTCCGCCCCATGCTCATCTTCTAATTCAGCCAGAATATCTTCCGCCCGTTTGGTCACGGCAGCCGGCAATCCGGCCAGCCGGGCCACATGGATACCATAAGATTTATCCGCCGATCCCGCTACAATTCGGCGCAGGAAAGCCACCTGAGTCCCGCGTTCCTTGACCGCCACACAGAAGTTTTTGATCTTATCGTCCTCAAGATCGGTCAACTCATGATAGTGCGTAGCAAACAGCGTCTTCGCATGCACTTTCTTCTCGATATGTTCAATAACCGCCCGCGCAATACTCATGCCATCAAACGTACTGGTACCACGGCCAATCTCATCAAGGATGACCAGACTGTTCTTCGTCGCATATTTTAGAATCTGCGCTACTTCATTCATTTCCACCATAAAGGTACTCTGCCCACTGACAAGGTCATCACTGGCCCCAATGCGGGTAAAGATACGATCAACTGGCGAGATAGCAGCCTCCCGGGCCGGGATAAAACTACCAATCTGCGCCATAAGTGTCAGCAGTGCAGTCTGACGCATATAGGTAGATTTACCAGCCATATTCGGTCCGGTGATCAGCATGATCTCACAATCATTATGATTGAGCTTTGTGTCATTCGGCACGAAGAGATCACGTGTCAGAATACGCTCGACCAGCGGATGACGGCCGTCTTTAATCGATATTTCTCCATCCGTCGTCATACGCGGCCGTACGTAGTTATACGTCGTTGCCGCCTCGGCCAGACTGACGAGCACATCCACAATTGCGATCTCATGTGCTGTAGACTGGATCTCTGCCAGTCTGGTTTTGATTGTTTCCCGAACCTCAGTAAAGAGATTGTACTCAATATTGACAATCTTCTCCTGCGCCCCGAGAATCTTCGTCTCAAACTCCTTGAGTTCCTCCGTGATATAGCGCTCGGCATTAGCCAGTGTCTGCTTACGGATGTAGCGGTCCGGCACAAGATCTGTACCACTGTGACGCACCTCAATATAATAGCCAAAGACCTTATTGTAGCCGATCTTCAACGACTTAATGCCTGTTTCTTCCTTTTCCCGTTCCTCGATTTCCTGCAGCATGGTCTTGCTGTCATGCGAGATCCGGCGATACTCATCGAGCTCTTTATTATAGCCCGGCTTGATGATACCACCTTCACGCAGTGATATGCCCGGCTCATCAACAATCGAGCACATCAGCAAATCGACTAAATCATCAAAAGAACGAATGCCCTGCTGGCAGGTCATCAGCACCTGTGATGTTACATCTGCCATATGCTGCTGGATCTCCGGCAAACACATGAGCGATATCTTGAGCGCAATCAGATCACGGGCATTGGCTGTTCCGACCTCGATACGAGTCAGCAGACGCTCAAAATCATGGATTTCCTTGCAATCCGCCCGCAGCCCTCCCCGCAGCGAAAAATCATTAGCCAGTTCCTCTACTGCATCGAGCCGTCGATTAATAGGCAGCACATTCAGCAACGGATACTCCAGCCATTTCTTGAGCAGACGGCTGCCCATTGCTGTTTCTGTAAAATCCAGTACATCCAGCAATGTGTCTTTCTTGCCGCCATCACGCAGATTACGGGTAATCTCCAGATTACGCAGCGTATAGGTATCGACGACAAGATTCTCTGATGCATCCAGAAACGTCAGCTTATTGAGATGCGTCAGATCCGTCATGACCGTCTCATGCAGATAATCCAGCAGCGTCGCTACGGCTTCTCTGGCTTCCGTATAATCCGGGCGGGTTGACGCATCAAAATGCTGCACAATGCGGTCATCCACAGCTCGGGAAATTATTGGAATCGAGGTATACGAGCAATTAGGCAGGCGCAGATCCGTGAATTCTTTCAACTGTGGCAGGAACATTGGTTCACCAACAACCAGCAGCTCTGGCATAGCCAGCCGATAAAGCTCGTCGAGCAGCATCTGAAGCCGATTCCCACCATCGTAAATGCCATAGAAGCACTCGCCCGTCGAAATATCAGCTCCTGCCAGCACAATATCTTCCTTATATTCGTAGACCAATGCAATATAATTATTCTGTGCATCCTTGAGAGCTGATTCTGACAGCACCGTACCCGGTGTGATAATCTTTATAATTTCTCGTTTTGTCAGTCCTTTGGCCTTGGGATCACCGATCTGCTCAGCAATTGCCACTTTATAGCCCCGGCCCACAAGTTTGTTGATATACGTTTCTGCCGCATGATACGGCACACCACACATAGGAGCCTTGTCCTTATTCCCACTGCGGCTGGTAAGTGTCAGCCCCAATTCCTTCGAGACAATACGAGCATCATCAAAGAACATCTCGTAAAAATCTCCCAGGCGGAAAAACAAGATCGTATCAGGATGCTGATCTTTCGTTGCCAGATACTGCTGCATCATCGGCGTGAGTTCCATTCGTATCCCTCCGGTAATCTATATCCAAACCATTCATGAATCGACACGTTCTCCCTTGAGCACCCATGTCTGCGGCTGTGTGATCTTCACCTGAATAAAATCTCCGGCCTGCTCTTCACCATGTGGGAAAAGCACGATCTTATTGGTACGCGTACGACCATTCCAGACTGCTGCATCATGCTTGCTCGGCCCTTCGACCATAACTTCCAGAACTTTGCCCTCAAGCACCTGGTTAATCTCAAGACTAATAGTATTTTGTACCGCCATCAGCTGATTCAGGCGTTCTTTTTTCACCAGCTCATCTACCTGATTCTCCATTGTTGCCGCCGGCGTACCTGAACGCTTCGAGTATATGAACGTGTAGGCCGAATCATAACGGATCTCCTTCAGGAATGCCAGCAGCTCCTGGAAATCATCATCCGTCTCTCCGGGAAAACCTACGATCAGATCCGTGGTCAACGCGGCCTCTGGCAACGCCTCATGAATACGGCGGACCAGATCGCGATAGCTTTCAATCGTATAGACACGATTCATCGCTTTAAGAATCCTGTTGCTGCCATACTGTACCGGCAGATGAATATGCTCGCAGAGATGCTCACCATCGCGGATTGCCGCAATAACCTTATCACTGAGATCCTTTGGATGCGATGTCATAAAGCGCACACGCCGAATCCCCGGCACCGCATCAACCATTTTCAGCAAGTCCGCAAAATCAGCCTGCTGATGGTCCTTCCCATAAGAATTGACATTCTGGCCTAAGAGCGTTACTTCCTTATACCCCTGCGCTATCGCCTGTTCTACCTCTTTTACAACGTCTTCTGGCAGACGGCTGCGCTCGCGGCCGCGCACATATGGCACGATACAGTAGGTGCAGAAATTATTGCAGCCATACATGATTGGTACCCAGGCTGACAGAGCCCCGCCACGCATAACCGGTACATCATCGGGCAGCTCCGTCTCACCAAGCTGTGTATCGACAATATGTCCACGCTCGCGCTGAATCTCCTGTACCACCTGTGTGAGTTCATGGACCTTATTCGTCCCGAGCACAAAATCAATATGTGGAGCCCGCTTGATGAGCTTGTCGCTCTCCTTCTGTGCCATACAACCTGTGATACCCAGGATCAGCTCTGGGTTCTGACTCTTCAGATGTTTAATTTCGCCAATCTTGCCATAGACCTTATCCTCAGCCGTTTCCCGCACACAACAGGTATTCAGGAGTATCAGATCCGCCTCACCCATCGCATCCGTACGCTCATAGCCGATTGTCCTCAGCTGTCCTTCCATACGTTCGGCATCACTGATATTCATCTGACATCCGTAAACAATTATTTCAGCGAAACGGTGAACTTTTCCATCGATAATTTTCATATTTATATTCCATCCTTTACTCAACGATAGTCAATAGAATATTGTATCAGAATGCCCAGGGTTTGTCCATCAATACACCCTGTATTCACTTGTGTTGACACAGCTTTGCACTTGGTGTGAGGCCAGCCTATCTATTTTCAAAGATGTTACACTTATCTTGACAATTCGCCTATCTAAAAAGTGTATAATAAAAGTGTATTACTTTGCACTGACCCCCATAAGTTAGACCTATAAATCTAGCTTATGGGGGTCAGTTTTATGGCTAAATATAGTTTTGAATTATAAATCCCGGCATTTTGCGTCTAGTGCTAAAATATTCTTTTCAATTTCATATATGATTTTTTTAGGTAAATTGCAAGTGCAAATTGAACACTAATTTAATCAAGAAACATTATCAATAGTATAAACTTCATCGAGAAAATGGTCGAATAGCTCCGTTGGCGTATGGTAGCCAAGAATGCGACGCGGACGCT
>JAGPMW010000055.1 GCA_018052705.1 Selenomonas sp.
CTCGCCCATTTCTTCTTTCAGCAGTGCATTATCCTGCGCCTTGAGGAAGGGCAGATAAACAGCGATTGCCATAGCAAGATTCACGATCTGTACCACAGCTCCCTGCCAGCCATTGAGCAGGAACCCCGCAATGATTGGTGGTGTTGTCCAGGGAACCTGTACCGCACTAAAAGGCGCCATAAAACCTGCCGTGATAGAAAAATACGTAATGAACATCGCAAATAGCGGAACCAGGATGAAAGGAACCAGCAGATATGGATTGAATACAATTGGCAGACCAAAGATAATCGGCTCATTAATATTGAAAAGCCCCGGCACAAAAGCCATCTTCATCAGTGATTTCATCTGATTCGATTTCGCCGTGAAAGCGCCCGCAATCAGAAGTCCCAGCGTCAGACCACAGCCGCCGCTCTTGACAAATACATCGTTGATCTGACAGGTAATAATCTTCGCCTGCGGATTGTTCATTAGGGTCATGCCCATATCAATGAGATGCTGATTATCCAGCGAGTTGGCAATGAGCAGTGGACCAACGACACCACCAACAACGTTTGGTCCATGGATACCAGCCCAGAACAACAAACTTTGCAGCCCGACAATAATCGTGCCACCTGCCAGTGTATCAGAAAGACCCTGCAACGGCGTCTGAATGACCTTGAAAATCAGCTCAGGCAGCGTAGTAGCACCAACATAGTGACAAATACCATACAGCACCGCTGCCGTGGTAAAGAAAATCATACCTGGTACAAGTGCCGTAAAAGCACGAGCTACGCCCTGCGGAACCGCCTCCGGCATCTTGATGCCGATGTGATTCTTCTCACAATAGCAGAATATATAGGCCACAAAAAACGAGATAAAGATTGCAGTAATGACACCGTTGCTTCCAGCCCAGGCTTTCGGGATGATATCGCCGACGACCTCGCCACCTTTAGTCGTAAGGCTGGGCGGCATCAGGATCAAAAAGGTGGAAAGCGACAAGATTGATGCCATCATAGCATCACAGCCCTCATTTTCCACGAACTTATAGGTTATCGCCAGGACTACGATCACGGCCAATACACCAAAGGTTCCTCCCGCTACTGCATTCAATGGCGCAGTCCAATCCTTGCCAAACATCGAAGCCATGAATTCCGGATACCCCGGTATCGGCAGATTGGCCAATAACAGAAATACCGAGCCGCAAATAGTGAACGGTGTGGTCATGATGAATCCATCACGCAGAGCCGCAACCGCCTTTATCTGGGCAAACTCCCCCATGATCTCGATAAACTTATCGAAAATCTCTTGTTTACTCATGAACTAACTCCTCTTTCCAACAGATTCGTCTCTTCAGGCTGTGCGCTCAGCCTGCTTGCTCGCCTTAAGGTGATCTTAATATATCATGATAAATCAATAGACTCAATAAATTCAGACTAATATAAAACAATGTTACAAATATCGGGTTCCAATTCCCAGCTGTTCTGTATCAGTGCTACAAGCCTGCTCCAGCCCAGATGCAAAAAGCAGGAATCTGTTTCCAGATTCCTGCCTATAAAACATTATTTTGTTCAGTAATGAAAATGCTGGCTGAGCCATTCTTCTTTCTGCTGCGTATTGCGATAGTCTACCCGCGTCATCAATAAGGCAAAAAGAATATCCGTTACGTACTTCGCTCCCAGCAGAAACACGCGCGGTCCCAGTTCCTCCATACGCTTTACCGTGGCGACACGGAACACACTGTCCGCCAGTGAAGCGAGTGTCGATTCCGGTGAAGCCGTAATCAACAGGATGGGATTGCCCCGCAGCTTGAGCAGTCTCGCAATATCGAGCAGCATCCGGTTTTCGCCGGTGCGGCTGATGAAGAAAGCAACGTGCTCCTTCGGCGCCCCCGTGGCTTGCAGATACTGCATCGTCATTGCGGCGTGCACCGTCGAGCATTTATTGGCCATGATGAACCTCGACGCCGCCATATTGGCAATGTCCAGATTGTTATCCATCGCATAAAAATCCACATGCTCGGTCTTCGATAACAAATGCAGAGCCCGCATAAATTCGCCCGGGTCCAGCATAGAACGGGTATCCTTCAGTGCATCGATCTCAATACTTGTCACTTTATCCAGAATAGAATGAACCGAATCCCGATCAGTCATCAGCAGTTCAGCCCCGTGAGGCCGATTGACATATTGCAGCATCTCGGCCAGAAACTGCACCTTGAATTCCGTATAACCGCCAAACCCCAGTTTCTGGCTGAAGCGTACGATTGCTGCTGAATTCGTATAGGTATCTTTGGCCAGCTGGCGCGTAGACCTGCCGGCCAGCATCCGGAAATTCTTTAATAGATAATCTGCAATCATACATTCTGATTCTGAAAATCCAGTCTGCTCCTGCAGCTGCTTCACCAATCCTGCCATAAACATCATGCCCCTATCTTACTTCATACGTTTGACAACGAGATGCCCTTTTGTCACTTCCTGACGATGACAATGCGGGCACTCATTCTCGATGATCCCCGTATAGCCGCAGACCGGGTCCCGGTCAACCGGATGGTTGATCGAAAAATACCCCATATCTGCATCATGCATAGCCCGGACAACCTGCTCAAAAGCTTTGACATTCTTCGTCGGGTCCCCGTCCATCTCAATGTAAGCAATGTGGCCGGCGTTCTCAAGCGCATGATATGGCGCCTCGATACGGATCTTGTCGATTGCCTTGATTGGATAATACACGGGCACATGGCTGGAGTTCGTCATGTAATCCCGATCTGTAACGCCCGGAACTATACCATAGATCTTGCGATTGGAGCGCTGGAACTGCCCCGCCGTCGACTCTGCCGGCGTAGCAAAACAGGTCCAATTCATATGCTCTTTGGCAGAGTAGTCATCAAGCACAGACCGCAAATGAGCAACAATTTTCAGTCCCAGCTGCTGAGCCTCTTCACTTTCGCCATGATGCTTACCAATCAACGCCTTAAGACACTCTGCCAAACCACAGAATCCGACCGAATAGGACGCATGCTTAAGTACATCCTTGATACTGTCTCCGGTCTTAAGCTGGTCACTGCCCATCCAGATGCCCTGTCCCATAAGGAACGGATAGTTATAAACATGCTTCTGCTCAATAACATGCAAACGTTCCAGTAAATAGTCATGGGATATCCGAATATAGTTATCATACAAGGACCAGAACTTCTCCATATCTCCTTTTGCCTCAAGGGCCAGTTTCGGCAGGTTGATGGTCGTAAACGAGAAATTCCCCCGGCTGCCGGATTCCTCAGGACCATTGACATTGCTCATCACCCGTGTGCGGCAGCCCATCGTCGCAACCGTAGAGTTATAGTCACCCGGCTTATAATATTTGAGATTATATGGCGCATCAATATTGACAAAATTCGGGAACAGTCTCTTCGCGCTGGTCTTGCACGCCTGCTGGAACAAATCGTAGTTCTTGTCCGCCGGATTATAGTTGACGCCGGCCTTCAGCTGAAAGACTGAAATGGGGAAAATCGGCGTCTCGCCATTGCCCAGCCCCGACCAGATGGCATTGAGTACCTCACGAGTTGCCAAACGCCCCTCGGGCGAAGTATCCATCCCATAGTTGATAGAACTGAATGGTACCTGAGCACCAGCCCGGCTGTGCAGTGTATTGAAATTATGAATCAGAGCCTCCATCGACTGATGAGTCTCCTCCACAACATCGGCGCACGCCAGATAATAGATCGCCTTCGCATCTTTCTCTACCTCAGCGACCGGCTGATGATACACATCAGACAACAAGGCCCCGATAGCCTGACGAACGGCTGTGACCGACTGCACAGACTTCTCATCCGCACTACTCTCGGTATAGCTGCAATGCTCATAGTCCATGACCCCATCAAAGTGCTGGCGGAAAAGCTTCTCGTCCTCGAAGCAATCACTGCCAAAACGGTAGAGCAGTGCCTTATAAGCTTCTTCCCGAACTGCCTTGCGGAATGATTTCCGCACGCCATCAGCCATTGCATAGTCAAAGGCATTAATGGACTGACCGCCAAACATATCATTCTGGTTAGACTGGATGGCAATACAGGCCAGACTGGCATAAGCACGAATCGAGTTCGGCTCACGCAGGAAGCCATGCCCCGTCGAGAACCCATTATGAAACAACTTCAACAGATCAATCTGACAACAATTAAACGTGATCAGTGAGAAATCCTTATCATGGATATGAATCCAGTTCTCCTTATCTGCTTCACGGAACTCATCCGTCAGCACATAATTGTCGACAAAATGCTTAGAGCCTTCAGCCCCGAGCTTCAGCATGATTCCCATTGATGCATCGGTATTGATGTTGGCATTATCGCGCTTCAGATCGACATCCACTGAATCAGCAAAGAAAATATCCTTATACGACTCCATCAGGTGCTTCTGCGCCGCCCGACGTTCCGAATGCTTCTGACGATACGTTATATATTTCTTTGCCACCTCATAGAAATCATACTTCATAAGTTCCTGTTCGACGATATCCTGGATTTCCTCAACGCTGACATTTTCACGATCCTGGATATCCCACTCAACCTGACTGGCTACTTCGTCGATATCTTTCTCCGTCATCCGGCTGCCGCCATCCACGTTGGCCCCGGCAATTGCATTGAAAATTTTCTCACGGTCATAGCCCACGGTATGGCCTGAACGTTTTGTCACTGTCTTTAAATTCATAGACTGTCGTGATGCCCCACATCTGCGACATCACCTTACGCCTCCCCCTATATCTTGTGGTTATCTTCTGTTATAACGGTATATATTGTATCAAATAACAGGTTCCGGCGCAATGAAAAAAACGGCCATCAACAACAGCCTGCCTATAAAAAAGAGGCGGAAAACTTGATTTTCCGCCATTCCTAGCCCCTAAAAATTATTTTTCTGTCTCTGTCTGATTGTTTTGTTCCAGCACTTCCATCAACCGATACAACAACCGATACATCTGGTTGACCTCTTTGGCTGTAAAATCATGAAACTGCTGCCGTATCAGCGCAGGAACGGCCGCAGCCTTTTCCTGCAACTGTCTTCCCTCAACAGTGATACTGGCAATCACTACCCGCTCATCCTTAGTCGACCGCTCTCTACTCAGGAATCCTTTCTCCTCCAGCTTCTTAAGCAGGGGAGTCAGCGTCCCGGAATCAAGATGCAGCCGATACCCCAGATCCTTTACACTTACCTCGTGATCTTCCCAAAGAACCAGCATCGCAATATATTGCGTATAGGTCAGCCCCAACGCATCAAGCGCAGGCCGATAAGTCTTAACAATCTCTCTTGCACAGGCATATAGTGGAAAACACAGCTGATCTTCCAGTTTTATCGATTCCGTTTGTCCCATAGTAATTCCTCACTTCCGCCTATTGATAACTTCCCCTCTTAATATTTATGTTCCACATCTATTCATTTATCTCCTGCTGAAATTGACCAAAATTCTTATAAAAAACAATCAATTACGCTGATCAGGAGATAAAACGTCCATGAAGAGAGGACTAGAAAAATACGATTTATCCCTCCATTTCATTAAGGGTATAGCTATTTAAGACCAAAATAAAGCCCCAGCCAAATCGATGATACAGTTGGCATGTTCGCACTATATAGACATGCTATTCATTTCTTCTACCATAAAAAAGTGTAAAATGACAGCGGCTTATCCGTTTGCTATAATGTAACTGAATGAATTTCATATAAAGACCATAGAACATATTGCGCAGGGAGGGATTCGTTTTGAAAAAGAGCGTGTTGTTGGGATTGATACTGCTTATGGCAGCATGTTTTCTTAGTGAGGCAGCAGAGGCACATTCTTATGAAATGGTTAATGGCGTAGCGTGTTGGCACGGCAACTTAAACTTCCCTTTCTGGGACAGTGGCAACAGCGTTGGCGACTTTTGGGATGTGGGCTCTTCCTATCGCACTGAAAATTCAAATGAACGACTACTGATCACCATTCTATCCTATTCCACTGCCTACGAACGCAATCTGAATGGTGAAGGTTTCGAAGAAAAAGTATATCCGTCCAAATTAATGTTCTTATATGAAGGTAAATTGCAAGTTGAAATTGAACAAAAAATAATCAATAAATATTATCAATAGAATAGACTCCATCGAGGAATGTATCGAATAGTTCTGTTGGAGAACGATAGCCTAAAATACGGCGCGGACGCTGATTCAGCGCATCTGCAATATTCAAGACATCTTCATCAGTAAAACGTTCAATGGACATGCCTTTCGGGATGAAATCTCTTAGCAATCCATTGTGGCGTTCATTCTGAGGACGTTCCCAGGAACTGTATGGATGCGTAAAGTAGA
>JAGPMW010000005.1 GCA_018052705.1 Selenomonas sp.
ATCTGCTCTGCCAACGGAGGGAATCCTCCAATGGTTAAGCGGCAAGAATATTATTCTTCTTTAAAGCAGATGGCCTGAGTGTTGAAAGCCCTTGTGGAAAAAGTGTCAACCAATATTGACAATATCAGTACTTTGTAGCATAATATTCCCTCCAGTAACTATCATTATTTGATAGTTACTGGAGGGAATCAAGAACATGTACCGTATTTTTGTGATGTCCATGTTGGATAGCCTGAACATGGAGCTCGAATCCCGTACCTGCGGGTAATATGACAGTACTTCATTATTGGTCTGGACTTTGTGATCAATTGCCCGTAACTGCGCCAGCTATGCCAGCAAGGTATTTTGACGTGCCTTCTCACTTTCTTCCAGCCCTTGCATCTGGCTCTTGATTTCTTGAACCTGCACGACACTTGTTAACTATTCAAAAAAACTGTGGCATAGGTAATAGATTACTCATGCCACAGCTTCTCCTCACAGGTCAGGTTTAAAGAATGGCTTTGTAGATATCCACAATCTGCGTCGCTGTTACATCACGTGGATTGCCCGGTGTGCAGGCATCGACAATAGCGGAATCCGCCAGGAACTGCAGGTCTTTCTCCTGAACCCCAATTTCCGACAACTTACGTGGAATACCAACGTCATCGGCCAGTTGCTGGACTGCCGCAATAGCTGCCTGCTGATAAGCAGCCTGATCCATCCCATCGACTCCCTCAACGCCCATAGCCCTGGCTACCTCGCGATAGCGCTCCCCTGTAGCCGGCGCATTGAATTTCAGTACTGGTGCCAGCAGAATCGCACAAGCCATGCCATGTGGAATATCATAGACCGCAGATAACGGATGTGCCATTGAATGATCAATCCCCAGCCCTATGTTAGAAAAGCCCATACCAGCAATGTACTGCCCCAGTGCCATCTGTTTACGCCCTTCCGGGTTGCCCTTCACCGATTGCCGAAGATTCTTCGAAATGATCTCAATTGCCTTGAGATGCATCATATCTGTCAGCTCCCAGGCACCTTTCGTAATGTAGCCTTCAATAGCGTGAACCAGCGCATCCATCCCTGTCGATGCACAAAGACGCGGTGGCATCGAAGCACACATATCCGAATCGACAATTGCAACCACTGGGATATCGTGCGGATCTGCACAGACAAATTTACGATGCTTTTCTGTATCAGTGATGACATAGTTGATCGTCACCTCAGCAGCTGTGCCAGAGGTCGTCGATACAGCAATGATAGGCATTGCCTTATTCTTGGTCGGCGAGGCCCCCTCAAGACTCCGCACATCTGCAAACTCCGGATTCTTCATGATGATGGCAACAGCCTTGCTGGTGTCGATCGCCGATCCGCCACCGATAGCAACCAGGATATCTGCACCACTATCCTTGCATGCCTGCACGCCTTCCTGCACATTCTCGATTGTTGGATTCGGTTTAATCTTGTCATAGACCGCATACGCTATACCATTGCTGTCCAGCAACCCAGTCACCTTGGTGGCTACCTGAAACTTCATGAGATCTTTGTCCGTCACAACCAGAACCTTCTTACAACCACGGCCCTGTACCTCTGACACAATATCCTGTATCGCGCCTGGTCCGAAATATGATGTTTCATTCAATATAATACGACTTGACATAAATTATTCCTCCTCTATGCTCCGTGTAATACATGAACCTATCTGAGTTTTACTATAAACCTCCCTGTATAATAAGTCAAGAAATTGGAACTTTTCTGTAAATTTAATACTATTTGGCGATAAACAAGTCTAAAAAACGAGTACTTTCTTTCCAAATAGAGTACATTTACATATTGACAAATGTACGCCGTATAGTATATATTTATAAGCATAGTACATATTCTTTAGTAATATATTTTTATTATTGAACAGGGAGGACTCATTATGAAATTAAAATTTAAACTGCCTGGCCTTGCTACGCAGATCTTCCTCGGTCTAGTATTGGGTATACTGGTTGGAGCAGCCTTCCCAGACTTAGGCAAACAGCTCAAACCGCTCGGTGATATTTTTATCCGCATGATCAAAATGATTGTCGTGCCATTAATCTTTAGTTCACTCGTGATGGGCATTGCCGGAACTGGTGACTTTAAGAAACTGGGGCGGCTCGGCGGAAAATCGATTTTCTGGTTTGAGTTCGCTACGACCATTGCTCTCATTGTTGGTTTGATTGTTGTCAACGTACTCCAGCCCGGTGTCGGAGTTGCCATTCAGGCCGGCGACAGTACTGCCATCGCTGATGCAGCTAAAAAAGGCATCGATCATGTGGCCATGCTCGTGAACATCATCCCGACAAATATCGTGGATGCCATGGCCCGTCAGGATATGCTCCAGATCATCTTCTTTTCCTGCTTCTTTGCTGTTGCCGCCGCTGGCTGTGGCAAGGAAGGTCAATCCATCATTAATCTCTCGAAATCCATTGCTCACATCATGTTCAAATTCACGCATTATGTGATGTGTGTCGCTCCAATCGGTATCTTCGGCTCGATTGCCTACACCGTTGGAACTTATGGACTCGGGATGCTTTTACCACTCGGCAAATTGATTCTTTCACTCTATGCAGCGCTTATCATATTCCTGATCATTATGATGGCTATCGCTTCAGCTTTTACGAAAATCAACATGTTCCATTTCATTGCTGCTCTCAAAGAACCTCTGCTTCTTGCTTTCTCTACAGCAGCAAGCGAAGCAGCTCTGCCGATTGCCATGGAAAAACTTGAGAAACTGGGGGTACCGAAACATATCGTCAGCTTTGTTCTGCCACTGGGCTACACCTTCAATCTTGACGGCTCAACGCTCTATAGCGCCTTGGCTACCGTCTTTATTGCTCAGGTGTATGGCATACCATTCCCCATTGAAACGCAGCTGCTGATGCTCATAACCCTTATGTTGTCTACCAAAGGGATTGCAGCCGTTCCAGGAGCCTCTCTGATCGTCATTGCCGGCACTGCAACCGCCTTTGGTCTGCCAGTGGAAGGCATTGCCATCATCCTGGGCGTTGACCGTGTACTCGATATGGCCCGCACAGTCTGCAATGTTACCGGCAACTGCATTGCCTCAGTCATCGTAGCCCGTTGGGAAAACGAAATGAGCCCCGAAGCTCCCAGCATTGCGTACAGAGAATCGCTGGCAAATGAAGACAATTGATCTATAGATAGTAAGAAGACCCCAGTTCGTCAAATTTATGACAAACTGGGGTCTTCTTACTATCTATATGATTATTTTGACGTCTGCATTTCCTGCAAACGAGTGTTGACTAAATCGATCCATTCACCATGAAAGCCAACTTCCATCAGCAGTTCTTCCAACGATTCAATCCGAGGCTGTTCTATGAACATGAGTACCCGCTTTTTCTCTATAGAACGATAGATATAGTAGTCTGTCGGAATCTGACTCTCGGCAGGAAAAGCTACCGTATACTCGTGATACATTTTATCATGCATCGACTCAAATACCGCTGTAGAGCGAACAGCATAGGCTTTCCACGCTTCCGGGAGAGCAGGCAGCAGGCTGCGAACCTTAGTCTCAATCTCTCCAGCCTCTGTTCGGTATTCATCCAACGCCTGCTTTACAGCCGTCGTATCCTCGAGCATTACGCCACAAATAAAATCGCGAAGGGCGTTGAAATCGCTAAGATCGTACTGCAAGAAATCTTCCGGCTTCTTCACAGCAGCCAGCCAGTTACTGAGACTTTTCTCCATCGCGGCCCGCGCTTTGGCGACCACCAGTTCATCTGCATCATGAAGGCGGCTGGCCAGATTGACAACAACCTGCTCAGCTTCAGTACTCGTAAATACAGCCTTGGCTGCACAGGCCCGGCACAAGCCCACAGCCTCATTCGTAAACGGTTCGCCGGCTTCAATCTCGCCCATGAAAGGGAATCGCTTGCCCAGCTTATCATAGATCTGCCGTTCCCCAGCGAGTTTCCCCTTGGAATAGTAGGTTAACGGACGTGGCTGATAAACTACCGTTGTTATGGCTTGGCAGGACTCACAATGATATTCCTTATCCACCAGATTTACCGGGATGTCCCGCTGCGAATTTGGCTTAAAGAACGCATAAGGCACAGTCTCTACAAAGCAATAATTGAAAACATTTAACAGATTATCCGTAATCCGGGATGGTTCATTCGACATCAGTGAACAACTCCTCATTCATAATTGATAGTTATGCCTCATTATAACACAAATATGCACACAAAGAAAAAGCCCGAAAGAATTTCTCTCAGGCTTACATTTCATTTTGGAGGCGACATTCAGAGTCGAACTGAAGATAGAGGATTTGCAGTCCTCGGCCTTACCACTTGGCTATGTCGCCAAAATAAAAATGGAGCGGAAAACGAGGCTCGAACTCGCGACCCCCACCTTGGCAAGGTGGTGCTCTACCACTGAGCTATTTCCGCGTAAGATATAAAATTGGAGGCGACACCCAGAATCGAACTGGGGAATAAAGGTTTTGCAGACCTCTGCCTTACCGCTTGGCTATGTCGCCGAAAATATGGAGCGGAAAACGAGGCTCGAACTCGCGACCCCCACCTTGGCAAGGTGGTGCTCTACCACTGAGCTATTTCCGCATAAATGGCGACCCGAAAGGGACTTGAACCCTTGACCTCCGCCGTGACAGGGCGGCATTCTAACCAACTAAACTACCGGGCCATCCTTTTTCGTTGCTCTTGTTCAGCAACATGTATTATTATACGGATAAGGCTGTAAATTGTCAATACTAAATTTGTGTTTTTTTTACAACCTTCCTTTCTTGTTAATGATTCCCCACAATTGCCGTTACTCTGCGGTAAACAGACTGATCCATATCATCAACTGGACGCCAGCTCCCATCGTCGAATCGAGTCATGACATCCCTGCCCTGAAGTTTAAAATAAACCAGCCGCTCCGGCCCTTCAATCCCCTTAGCTGTAACATGCTTGACTTTCGCCTGCCAAAGATTTCCGTCCTTATCCGCAACTACGGAGCCGGCAACAATAAAAAGTTTTGTCCCCTCGAACGTATACGCCAGTTCATCAGTAACTGGCACCGCCGGCCGCACTACAGGAGCCGGTGCCGCTGGTATGGCAGGCTTCTGCTGCGGTTCTGTTTTTGGCAGCTCTGCCGACTCACTCGTTGTCTCTGTCTCCTGACTGGCCTGCGCATTATCTCCTTTAGAATTATGCGGCCAGAACATTGCCCCCGCCAGGCCACCAAACAGCAACATTACCAATAGAATTACAAAAATTTTCTTTTTTTGTTTAATCTGTTTCATTTTCTCCACCATTTTGTACGATTTGCTTTCTACCATCATTATACAGGAAAGGCCCCCACACCGACAAGCCTGTATAGTGGGCAGATTTGTCCCCACTGCATATGAAAATACTGCAGACAAAATCCCATGTCTGCAGTATTTTCAAATCAGTCTCAGAGGTCCTCATGTACCTCTGTAAAATAAATCACGGTAACCGTGTCTTCCATCAGTATCCGGCGCTGATAGATATTTTCAAAATCCTTTACCAGCTCTTCCTTTGAATTGATCTCAGGGTTCTGATGATCCAGATCATGTAAAGTCAACGTCCCCATCGTCTTGACCATAACTTTGTCCAAATAGGCCGGATAAAGTTTATGCTTTGGCTCCCCCTTCTTGCCCGCTGTCATCCATACGATCGAGCCTTCTGGATAAAGCTTGCTCACATCTCCAATGCGAACAGTACAATTCTTTGTGCGCTCCATCAGCATTTTTTTGTGCTTAGCTGCCTGAAAGTTCAATGCCATCATAATAAAGCATCTCCAATCTGTTGTTTTTATCCATATTAGATTGCATACCATGTTAATACTGTTATATATTCGTTTTATTATAGCATATTTCCTGCCATCTGCGAAACTTTATTTGTAACGCTATAAAGATCATTCGTATATTTTACGCGGGCTTGCGAACTATTTTATGTGCAGTGTGTATGCAGCAGACAAAGTTTGTTTCATTCTATTAATAATTGAATAGGTCTATGCAAAAAGACAGTTTCGACATCTGGGTTTCAGAATTACTCTGATCCCATGTATCTTAGTACGAATATGGTTTTTTGCTTACTTTTTCTATGCTTTTCATGCCCTATATGCTATAATACCGGTATAGGTCTTTTGTCATCCAACAAAACCTTAAAGACGTCATCTTACTTATGACGTCTTTTTCTTTTCCCTGATATATTCATTCATCGCCCCTATACTTACAAGGATAAAGCTAGAGGCAAGCACTGACTCCCGGCACGTTGCTGTTCAAAGATAGTTGCCCGATATTTCCCTATATGCTATAATACCAGTATAGGTCTTTTGTCATCCAACAAAGCCTAAAAGACGTCATCTTGCTTATGGCGTCTTTTTCTTTTTCTGATGCATCCCGCTTTATTCCTTCCTATAATTACACGGATAGAACTGCGATAGGAACGAGTGTTGCTTTGCGACCATTGATAAAGTAGCTCTCTATTGGACTTAAAAGGCTTTAAACATATTCTTTCTTGCTCATTTATGATAAAATAATATTTGTTCGAGTATCTATTTATTTACAACATAACGAGGAGGCAATCATTATGCTGAATTTCAAACATCTGGCCGTGGTCCTTGCGGCCATCATGACTCTTACTATGGGAACGGCCGCAGCAGCAGACACTCCTGCCCGCCCGCTGCTCTCGGTTGACGGCCAGGGAATAGCTACAGCTGCACCAGATCAGGCTACCGTGACAATTGGCGTATCCAGTCATGCCTCTGATGCAGGAAAAGCACAGAACGACAATGCCTGGAAATCTGATCAGATTAATCAGGCAATCAAAGCACTCGGAATCGATAGCAAAGATATACAGACGAATAACTACTCATTCCAGCCTACCTACCAGACGGATGCCAAACATAGCAATGAAATTAACGGCTATACGGTAGACAATTCCATTGTTGTAATTGTCCGCAATATCAAGCAGACAGGCAAAGTCATTGATGCTGCGCTCCGGTCCGGAGCCAACGAGATCCACTCTCTAGAGTTTTCGGCAAGCGATACGCGTTCAGTCAGGAAAGAGGCTCTCACGAATGCGGTACAAGATGCCCGTGACAAAGCGGATATCCTTGCCAAAGGGCTGGGAAAACGCATTACTGGGATCCAGAATGTATCCGAAAGCACAGGTTATATGGAATCCCGCCGGTTTAGCAACACCATGCTGATGGCCGCAAAAGCTGTTGATACGACTGTTGAACCTGGCAGTCTGTCGCTCACTGCACGTGTCCATATCGACTTTATCCTTGGAGAATAATCAAAGTAAGGAGTCCTTTCATTTCATGCAAGAATCTACGCAGATTACCGCGACCACACCACGCAAGCCAAGGCTGGCTGCCATAGAATACATTCGTGGTATCTCTATGATGGGTGTCATCGGCATTCATGTCGGTTCACAATATCTCAGTAATACAGCGGCCAATATTCATCTGGTTGCACTTTTCGAGACTGCGACGCGCTTCAGCGTGCCGATCTTTTTTTTCATTTCAGCTTTTGGTTTATTTTACAACCTTGACCTAAAAGCTCCCTTCAGTTATCAGGACTTCCTGAAGCGCCGTTTCAAGACCGTACTGGTCCCGTACCTCGTCTGGTCGATCTTCTATCTGGCTCACGATGGCATCCTGTATGGTGTAGGTTTTCCAGATCCGCTGCATCTGCTGACCATCCTCTTCTTCGGCAATGCAAAATACCAGTTATATTTCCTCGTGATACTGCTCTGGTTCTATCTGTTGATGCCTCTGTGGATCTGGATGGTCCGCCGGTCCGGCGCCATGAGCCTTACTTTACTGCTTTTTGCCCAGCTGGCCTTCGATTACTGGTCGAGCTTCAGCGTAAGCTTCAATATATTTGTCTACGGACTGCCTGATGCTTCGCTGCTGAAACCATTTCTTATGTATCGCCTGAACTACTGGGTGTTTCACTACGCCTTTATCTTCGTGCTTGGTGGGTGGCTGGCAGTCCATATCGATGCCTTCATGCGATTCATGCGCGAACACCGGCTGGCCATTACCCTATTCTTTTGGGCCAGTTTTGCCGCACTGATGGCTTACTACTATCAGTTGATCTTCGTTACCGGATACACTCCGCTGGAAGCGATTAATACCGCACATCAGCTCTGCCCGGCCGGCATCTTCTACACGATTGCCGCTTCGCTGTTCTTCTTTATGATCTTCACTTATCAGCGATACCCGTCGTGTCTCAATCCGGTCCTGCACCAGCTTGGCAAGCATTCCTATTTCGCTTATCTTGCACATCCGGTAGCTATCGCCTATCTGGCCTTGCTCCTCGAGCATTCCGGTCGTATCATGACTGCTCCTATGGCTATTGCCTTCTACTTTTCTACGCTGGCATTAGCCGTGATTGCTGCTGTCCTGTGCAGAAAGATTGGTACTATTTGGCCATGTTTCAATGAATGGACCATTGGCGTTTACCCGAAAAAGAAATAATCCCCAAAGACTATCATGGTTCAGTTTATAAAATGCTCCCTTTATAGTAACACTGAAATAAAACACCGTTACTATAAAGGGAGCATTTTTATGCCATAAATGTCCGATCAAGTGACGGCATCCACTGCCCTCGTTTATGATTAAAAGTTCGGACCTCAATTCGATCTTCATAAAGATACAAAGAATTAGTCGTGATTTCCTTACGGTCCATACAATCATTATGGATATCCCACGTATTCGCATTGTACTGATTAATGTCCACTGCTGCATAGCTAGCATTCGTATAGGGAGTATGTGTGTGTCCGGACACCCATAGCCGGATCTGCGGATTTGCATCCAGCAGAGGATGCAGGCGGTCCTCAGGCATAGCAATGAAACGCTCTGTATTTATGATTTTGCTATAGTCAAGCAAAGTCTTATATAGCGGCCCATGAAAAAAAATTAACGTAGGCATGTTCTGATGCGCTGACAGATCATTCGCCAGCCAGTTCAGCTGCTCCTCGCCAATTGCTGTTGGAAGCGGTCCTTCTTCTGCAGAGAGGAAAATCAGGTGATATCGTCCGACATCTTTGGTATACCAGCGCTTTGGCAACTGCCAGAACGTCCGAAAATACTCCAGCTTACGTTTCCAGCTCGCAGAATCCCCCATCTCCGGCTTACCATTCGCCTTCGGTGAATCCTTGTACAGAAACTCATGATTCCCATTAATCACCCATAGTTTCCGGGTAAGCTTTCCAAAAAACTGCCTTATATAGGCATACTCTTTCGGTACGGCCCGTTGCTCCACGATATCGCCAACAACAGCTACCGCATCCACATCATCCCAGCTATTGATATCCTGGATCACCCCATTCTTAGCTTCCAGTATCACCTGCTGATCCACAGCCTTTGGATGTTCCAGCACCCTCACTGGAAGATGCGGATCTCCCAATACCACCAGTCGATAATATTCCCGATCGCCAGCCCGCACCAGCTCCTGCCATCCCCCAAGGCAGAATGCCCCCAGACTAATCACTAAACTGCGGATAAAATTACGACGATTCATCATAATCTCCTCTTTATAAAACAGGCGCACCATTACAGGATAAAAAACCTGTCAAGGTACGCCTTTTAAACTTATTGCTTCGCAATCTTATGCAGTGTCTCAACAATAAGATCAACCTGTGGTTTCACCGTTTCCAGCAACAGCTTCTCATTTGGACTGTGAATATCTATTGTTGTCACACCAATGGAAACCATGTCAAGGTTTGGATTCTTCAGGAAGTGCCAGCCGCATTCCAGCCCTGCATGAATGGTCTCTACCTTCATCGCCGTACCATTCTGCTCTTTGAATGTCTCTGCCATAATCTTAGCCAGCTTGCAGTCTTTATTTTCCTTCCACCCTGGAGACTGAGTGCCAATATGAGCTGTAAAGCCCGTCAGATCAGCCCATTCCTGTGCCATGAAACGGAACTCATCCAGTTTCTGGTCTACAGCCGAGCGAGGGAAATACTGTATAGCCACTTCCCCATCACTCATGGTAACGACGCCCAGATTAGCAGACGTTTCGACCAATCCCGGAATAACGGTAGACATCGCATAAACGCCCGTATGGAGGATTGTCAAGAGACGAACAAGACGTGTTGCATCTTCGGGATTGATAACCCGGTCCGGCTTCTCAACACTTGTAAGCACGAAAACCATATCAGGATCTACATTACCGTACATTTTTTGGAAACGAAGCTGCTGATCATTCAGAACGGTTTCAATATCCACTTTCGACAGATCCGTGACGATTACCGCCTTGGCATCATTAGGGATTGCATTACGAGCCTTGCCGCCAGTAAAAGCTGCTAATTCAACATTGCCTTTTGCCTGCAATGCAGCAATTGCCATAGCCATCGTACGCAGCGCATTACCTCGGCCATCGCCGATACGCTCCCCAGAGTGACCACCCAGCAGTCCTTTTACCTCGATAGTCCATGCCGATGAACCAACAGCAGCAGTATACGTCAGCTTGCGCGTAAAGTCGAGATTGACACTGCCTGCACTCCCAACTGTCAGTTCATCCACATTCTCCGAATCGCAGTTGATCAGATAGCTGGCATCCGTCAGATGAGCAGCACCCAGATGAATAGCTCCGGTCATTCCTTGTTCCTCATCTACCGTCACAAGCATGCGCAGTGGTCCATGATCCTTGGCATGCTTCATAATATAGATGGCCTCAGCCACGCCGATGCCATCATCCGCTCCCAGGCTTGTCCCTTCTGCCTCAAGGTATTTCTCGCCACGTACAAGTTTAATAGCATCTTTCAACGGATCGAATGTATAGCCTTCTTCTGCAACGCAAACCATATCCATATGCCCCTGCAGGATTGTAAGCGGTGCTTTCTCAAAACCCTTGCTGGCCGGTTTATCCGCAATGATATTATTCTTCTCATCCTGAATTACCGCAAAATCAGCATCCGTCAGATATTTCTTCAAAAAGTCACTGACTGCCTGCTCATGACCAGACTGGCGGGGAATCGCCGCCAGATGATTGAACTCATCTAACACACCTTCTAAGATCTCATTGTTCTGTTCCATCGGAATACCTCTCAATTCATAACTAAAATATTGTAAACCATAAACACATAAAAGAGACCAGACAATCCCCGCCGGAGACTGCCTGGTCTCATTAATAATACACGAATACGGGCAGCGATTAATCTGTCAATGCCAGAGTCATAGCCTCAGCAACATCGACCCCATTCGGCACATAAAGAACAATCTGACCAGATACCCGCTTAGCACAGCCATCCAGCACATAGCACACGCCATTGACAAAGTCACAGATTCGGCGCTGCTCATCAGCTTCAATTTTCTCATAGTTGACCACACAGGCTTTGCCGTCTTTCAAATCATCAGCAATAGCTGTTACCTGATCAAAATTACGCGGTGCATAAATCTGCACCTTAAGCTCTGATGTCTTCGTCGTATGAACTGTGAGCTGTGGACGCGATTTCTCTGTCTGCACATGGAAATCCGCCGTATAGCTTGGGCGCTCTATCTGAATCGAACCGCCATTGGAAACCTTATACTCTTCGGTATAGCTGGATGACGAACTCGCACGATCGTTTGCCACAGCATGAACAGCCGGCTGTTTGTCTGTGCGCCGCACATCTGCCTCAAGTTCATCCACGTCATCCAAGGGTGGCATAATAACATCCACCAATCCCATCACTTTATCTTTAATTACCGACAAACCACCCATATCATCTCGCCCTTCCAATAGTATATGCATTATTCCGTTCGATTCTTAAAAATAGTCTCTAAAATCCCCATTTACCTCTTATTATGATATCATAGTTCGCCATAAAAAGCAAAAGTCCTACCAAAAAAAATATTTTTTGGTAGGACTTCTTTATTGATTTCACGTAAACAAAATTGATATAAATTTATTTGCGGTTGCTCTTGGCATTACGTCCACGAACAGTACGGTCAAGGATGGATTTACGCAGGCGAACATGTTCCGGCGTAACTTCAACCAGCTCATCATTATTGATATACTCAATTGCCTGTTCCAGCGACAGAAGCCGCGGCGGCGTGATACGAACTGCTTCATCGGAAGAAGACGTACGCATGTTGGATACGTTTTTCTTCTTGCATGGATTAATATCAATATCACTCTCACGAGAGTTCTCACCAATGATCATGCCTTCATAGACAGCCTCATTCGGAGAAATGAACATCGTCCCGCGATCCTGCAGCGTAAAGATACCATAAGCTGTCGTCTCGCCCTGCTCGAAAGCAACTAACGATCCACGCGTACGTCCCGGGATATCTCCTTTGTACGGTGCATACCCATGGAATACATGGTTCATAATACCATTACCCTTGGTATTCGTCAGCAGCTCCGAACGGAAACCGATCAGTCCACGGGCCGGAATCGTGAATTCAAGGCGCATATAGCCAGCGGTCTCCGTCATATTGACGAGCTCAGCCTTACGCGTTCCGAGCGACTCCATGACAGCTCCCATGAATTCCTGTGGTACCTCTACCGTCAAGTTCTCGATTGGTTCGCAGAGCTGGCCGTTGATGGTCTTATAGACAACTTCCGGTTTGCCGACTTGCAGCTCGTATCCCTCACGACGCATCTGCTCGATCAGGATCGACAGATGAAGCTCACCACGGCCAGAAACCTTGAATACATCTGCCGAGTCAGTCTCTTCAACCTTCATGGCAACATTCGTTTCGATTTCTTTGTACAAGCGGTCACGAAGGTGACGCGACGTGACAAAATGCCCCTCGCGGCCAGCATACGGGCTGGTGTTGACGCCGAACGTCATCGACAGTGTCGGCTCATCAATATTAATAGCCGGCAATGCTTCTGGATTCTCAGCATCTGCAACTGTATAGCCAATGCTGACATCGCCCAGGCCTGTCAAGGCAACAATTTCGCCCATACCGGCCTCTGGTGTCTCAACGCGCTGCAGGCCCTGGTAGATAAATACCTTGCCGATACGAGCTTTCGTCGTCTGATCCCCGTTGATGATAGCAACACTCTGATTTGTCTTTGCCTTACCGCGGATAATACGACCGATAGCGACACGGCCAACGAACGGATCAGCTTCGAGCGTTGTAACCATCATCTGCAGAGGGCCCTCAGCATCACCGTGTGGTGCCGGGATCTCTTTGACAATCGTAGCCATCAGCGGCTCAAGATTATCACTGTCATCATCCATGCTGTACTTGGCAATACCATCACGAGCCGTAGCGTAGATTACGGGGAAATCCAGCTGGTCATCATCAGCATCCAGCTCCATGAAAAGTTCCAGAACTTCATCATAGACATCATCTACACGCTGGTTTGGCTTATCGATCTTGTTGATTACAACGATCGGTTTAAGTCCCTGCGCCAGCGCCTTCCTGAGCACGTACTTCGTCTGTGGCATCGGGCCCTCAAAAGCATCAACCAACAGCAGAACGCCATTCACCATGTTCAGAACACGCTCAACCTCGCCACCGAAATCCGCATGGCCCGGAGTATCAACAATGTTGATCTTGATGTCGTTGTACATCAGGGCCGTGTTCTTCGACAGGATAGTGATACCGCGCTCACGCTCGATGTCGCCAGAGTCCATAACACGCTCCGCAACCTGCTCATTGGAACGGAATACATGGCTCTGCTTCAGCATCGCATCTACCAGCGTCGTCTTGCCATGGTCGACGTGGGCGATGATGGCGATATTTCTCAGTTTTTCATTCGTGCTCATTCTTTTAAATTCTGCCTCCTATTTATAAAGAAAGGATACATAAACCTGTATCCTTCCAAATCAACGTAACATATACAATCTTAATATATGTGTCAAGCGTTGTCAATATCTTTTTGTCTGAACCCCGATTCCTCAGAGGCCTGCTTCCTGCTTCAGAATGGCGGCCTTATCGGTGTGTTCCCACGGCAGATCGACATCCGTACGGCCGAAGTGCCCATAAGCAGCCGTCTGTTTATAAATTGGACGACGCAAATCCAGCATCTTGATGATTCCGGCTGGGCGCAGATCGAAATGTTTGCTTACCAGTGCTTCAATCGTTTCTTCATCTACTTTATTCGTCCCGAAGGTATCTACCATAACGGATACTGGATACGCTACACCAATCGCATAAGCAAGCTGGATTTCGCACCGTTCAGCCAGGCCAGCAGCCACAATATTCTTGGCTACATAACGAGCGGCATAAGCTGCACTGCGATCTACTTTCGTGGGGTCCTTGCCGGAGAAAGCGCCGCCGCCATGACGAGCCCAGCCGCCATAAGTATCTACGATGATCTTGCGGCCAGTAAGACCGGAATCACCCTGCGGACCGCCAATGACGAACTTGCCCGTCGGGTTGATAAAGATCTTCGTATCCTTAAGCATGAGATCTGCCGGAACAACAGCCTTGATGACATGCTCAATGAGATCCTTGCGAATCTGCTCCAGCGTCACATCGGCATCATGCTGGGTCGAGATAACGATCGTATCGACTGCTACCGGTTTGCCATCCTCATAGACGATAGTAACCTGCGTCTTGCCATCCGGACGGAGATACGGCAGTGTACCATTCTTGCGAACTTCCGTCAGGCGACGTGCCAGGCGATGTGCCAGTGCAATCGGTAACGGCATGAATTCCGGCGTCTCATTTGTGGCGTACCCAAACATCATCCCCTGATCGCCTGCACCGACGGCTTCCGCCTCATCCATCTTACCTTCACGGGACTCCAGTGCCTGATTTACCCCCTGGGCAATATCTGGAGACTGCTCGTCCAACGAGACCAGAATGCCGCAAGTTGCAGCATCAAAGCCATACTTTGCACGCGTATAGCCGATTTCGCGAACCGTATTGCGAATAATCTTCGGGATATCCACATAGCAGCTCGTAGAAATCTCGCCGACAACATGTACCTGACCGGTCGTGACCAGGGTCTCGCAAGCCACACGGCCTTGCGGGTCCTGGGCGATGATTGCATCCAGGATGCTGTCTGAAATCTGATCTGCCATCTTATCCGGATGACCTTCTGTCACCGATTCCGATGTAAACAGCATACGTTTTTTACTCATGATCCTACCTCCTTGATAGAAAACAATAGTTACGCTGAATCCTCTCAAATTCCGTTCAAGTTGAAGTAAAAAAAGCTCTCATTAATTAATGAGAGCTTCTAAATTCTTACTCTCATCTTCTAGGCTTTACCTAAAGGAATTGGCACCGTTCATATAATATGATGGTTGCCGCGGTTTCACAGGGCCATTCCCTCCACCGCTCTAGATGAGTTCATATTCAGCTTTGTTACGATATTATTGTAATCGAGATCTGACTAACTGTCAAGCAAAAAATGAACTTCATTCACTTTTTTCCAGAACCAATATTCCTGCATCTCTCAATTCTGCATCGTTCGCGTATGCTTGACTACCTGCGGACGAATTACTTCATTTTTTTGGAACAGTTTGCTTTTTTTCATAGCTTTGAGTTTGCTGTCGCTTTCGATAATAAAATTCGATACCTGCTGCACAGCTTCATCGCTTAGTGAAGTAAACATACCCTCATGCGCATGTCCTTTGACGATGGCAAAGTTTCCGAATACAAGATCCGGACCTTCGGGATTAAGGTAGCGGAGATCAGCATTCCCCTGAATGTAGAGAGAGACAACGATCTTATCCTTGCCCTTCATGAATACTTCGTCGTCATAGAATATCGTATAATCCGTGCCCTGATAGGTAAACGGAAACGTAGACATGCCACCAATCTCGCTGCTGATCGCGGCCGCTGCTGCCTGAAGATCTCCAAGGTCAGCTTCGTGCAGACGGACATTCCAGTCGTCGGCCTCTCTACAGGTCAGATATCTCATGCTTCCTCCACTTCTTTGTCCGTAGGCAGACAAGCTGCCATATGATCAAGAATAATCCCGGCCAGTTCTTTCTTGCTCATGAGCGGATATTCCGTCATCGTGCCGTCTTTAGCAAAGAGCTTAATCCGGTTGGTATCAACACCAAATCCAGCATCTGCCTGCGATACATCATTGGCGACAATAAAATCAAGATTTTTCTTTACCAGTTTCCTTTTTGCATATTCCTCAACACGGCATGTCTCGGCAGCAAAGCCGACCAGCAGCTGCCCGGTCTTGCGCTGGCCAAGGTCAAAAAGGATATCCGGGTTGCGCTCTAAATGGAGCACCAGCTCATCATCACTCTTCTTGATCTTCTCTGCTGCGACAGTCTTTGGACGATAGTCAGCAACAGCGGCTGACATGATGACGGCATCTGTATCAGCAAAACGAGCCAATACCTCAGATTGCATCTGACGAGCTGTATCGATATGTACGGTCTCCACTCCTGAAGGCTCAGGCAGATTTGACGGACCGGATATAAGAACGACATCTGCCCCCCGCCTCGAAGCCTCAGCGGCAATCGCATAGCCCATACGTCCAGTCGAATGGTTGCCGATATAGCGAACAGGATCCAAAGGCTCGATGGTGCCACCAGCAGTCACAAGAAGCCGGCGTCCAGCCAGAGAATCCTCCGGCTGGAAAAAGGCCTCAATTGCACGCACGATATCAGAAGGCTCAGGCAGGCGTCCTTTGCCATTAATACCACAAGCCAGATGCCCGGCAGCAGGCTCAATGATATGAACCCCCCGCCGCTTCAGCTCAGCAATATTGCGCTGGGTAATAGGATTCTCATACATATTGGTGTTCATCGCGGGAGCTACAAAGATTGGTGCTTTAGTTGCGAGCAGCGTCGTCGTCAACATGTCATCAGCAATCCCTGTGGCTGCCTTGGCCAGGATATTAGCTGTCGCTGGAACGAGCAGCATGAGATCTGCCAACTGTGCTAAAGCAATATGTTCCACGTTAAAGTTAGGGACTTTGCTCCACATGTCCACAGTGACAGGCTGACCACTGATTTCACGAAAGGTCAACTCAGTAACAAACTCAGCGGCTTCTTTGGTCATGATGACATGAACCTGTGCACCAGCCTTACGCAGACGGCTGACTACTTCGACGGCTTTATACGCGGCAATCCCCCCTGTGACCCCCAGGACGATCTTTTTGCCGCTTAGTCGCTCCATGGCTTAAAGGTCAGCCTTGGCAATCTTGTAAGCAATCTTGCCTTCGGCGATTTCTTCTAACGCATTCGTAACACTCTTGGTGGAACGCTGCTTAATCTCTTTGACTTCTTCGCCCTCTACCATCTGGCGGGCCCGTTTGGAAGCGCAGACTACAAGGCCGTAACGGCTGTCGACTTTGGACATGAGTGTATCTGTGGACGGATTGACCATGCTCATTTCTGGTTTACTGCTTACTTTCATTATTGTTCTAACTCCTCAATCTTATCTTCATTTCGGCTGACACGGCAGTGCTCCGCGATCATAATACTTTTGATATGTTTGACCGCGTTCTTGACTGTATCATTTACGACGATATAATCATACTTCTTGCCTATAGCAATTTCTGCTTTAGCAGCACCAAGGCGCTTGCCCAGAGAGTCTTCCGTCTCCGACCCGCGTCCGCGGATCCGGCGTTCGAGCTCACCAATTGACGGTGGCAGCAGAAAGATAAACAGGCCTTCAGGACACTTTTTCATAACATTCAGTGCCCCCTGGGTATCAATCTCGAGCAGGATATCCTCGCCAGCAGCAAGGCGCTCTTCAATCTTCCCCAGTGGAGTCCCGTAATAGTTGCCATATACGTTAGCATATTCGAGGAAACCACCATCCCCAATCATTTTCTCGAACGTAGCTTTATTCAGAAAATAATAATTCTGCCCGTCTATCTCACCGGTCCGCGGCTTGCGCGTAGTGGCAGAAATCGAGTAGGCCAGGTCTGGTGTCTGCGTCAACAGCTCTGTACAGACAGTTCCCTTACCGGTGCCCGATGGCCCGGAAACGACAATCAATAACCCTTTGTTCATGCTTGTGCTTCGTCTTCTTTCTCTTTTATTTCTGTCTTCGCGTCTGTATCATCATCATCATCGACACGATGAGCTACGGTCTCTGGCTGTACCGCTGACAGGATCACATGGTCACTGTCCATAATAATGACCGCACGAGTACGGCGCCCATAGGTTGCGTCAATCAGCCGTTCCCCATCCCGGGCTTCCTGAATAATACGTTTGATTGGCGCCGACTCAGGACTCACGATTGCTACGACGCGATTCGCCGATACAATATTGCCAAAGCCGATATTGATGAGTTTGATATCCATGCTGGTATCTCCCCTTACTCGATATTTTGTACCTGCTCGCGCAGCTTCTCGACCTCGCTTTTCATGTCGACAACAATCTGCGCAACCTCGCTGCTGTTTGCTTTTGAACCGATAGTATTCGTCTCACGGTTCAGTTCCTGAATTAGGAAGTCCAGCTTTCGTCCAACGGGTTCATCGGCCTTGCGGATGATCTGGCGGAACTGCTGGAAATGACTTCCCAGGCGAACTACTTCTTCTGTATAATTGACTTTGTCAGCATATAGAGCTGTCTCCTGAATGATCCGCGCCTCATCGATGCCAGCATCGGCCAGATTCTCTGTAAGAACAGTCTGCAGATGATCGCGATAACCCTGCACTATCGCTGGAGCGAGCTTATGTACCTGCTCCGTATACTGTTCCAGACGATCAAGCCGGTGCAGAAAATCCTGACAGATATTTTCTCCTTCGGTCTGACGCATTGCATCGAACTGCTGCAGAGCATCTTCCATAGCCTGCAATAAGACTGGCCCCATCGGCGATATGTCGGTATCACGGTCTACCTGCAGAATATCCGGAAAATCTGTAAAGGTTTTCACATCATCCGGACGGGCAACATGCAGCATATCACTCATATCATTGAGCGCCTGATGATAGGCCTGTACCAGTCCTTTATTCACATGAATACAAGCCTGTGTTTCACGTTTATCAATAAAGTTGATATAGATATCCATCTTACCACGGGCAGCCACACGCCTGATTGCCTTACGCAAGGCGTCTTCCCAAGGGTTCAGCTGACGTCCCATATGAAAGTTCAGTTCCAAAAACCGCTGGTTGACAGCTTTGAGCTCGACTAATACTTTATAGTCATCGGTCTCTGCAACAGCTGCTCCAAATCCAGTCATACTTTTAAGCATGGGAATGCCTCTTTTCTACTGATTATCGGTCAGTTGACCAGTGAACACCTGCTCAGCCGGACCAGTCATGAATACATGATTATTCTCCGCCCACTCAACGATGAGTTTGCCGCCATCCAGCTCAACCTCAACCTTCCGGTCAGCCTTGCCGTTCAGCACGCCAGCTACCACTGTTGCGCAGGACCCCGTCCCGCAGGCCAGCGTAATAGCCGCGCCACGTTCCCAGACGCGCATACGTACATGGGTGCGATCTTTGATTTCAACAAACTCGGTATTTGTCTTCCGTGGAAACTGCACGTGATGCTCAAACTGAGATCCCAATTGCTCTATGGGAAAGGCCTCGGCATCATCAACAAAGATAACACAATGCGGATTGCCCATCGATACAGCAGTCATCTGGTAGCTTTCTCCAGCAACCGTGATAGGCTGGCTGATAACTCTCTGTCCGTCGTATCCTTTAACCGGAATCTCCTCGCCCAACAGGCGCGGCTCACCCATATCAACCTGAACACCGGTGACTTCGCCATTGATGAATACGATTTTAGGCACAAGAATACCGGCACCAGTCTCAACTGTGAATTCCGTCTTCTTTGTCAGCCCATAGTCGTACAGATACCGGGCAAAACAACGAATGCCATTGCCACACATCTCAGCTTCGCTGCCATCTGTATTGAAGATGCGCATACGGAAATCTGCTTTATCCGAGGCTAATACTACCAGAATACCATCGGCTCCCACACCATAATGACGGTCGCACACCTTGCGTGAAAGCTCAGCATAGTCTGCCGGTTCTTCCTTTATGCAATCCAAAAGCACAAAATCATTACCACAGCCCTGCCATTTCGTAAATTTACTAATCATGGGAGATCCCCCTCCAGTCTGCTCTTATCATACCATTATATTGATTTTTCTCTTCTTATGCAAGCATTCGGCCGTAAAAACCCGAAAAGCAATAAAAATCTATGGATTTCCTGTAATTTGACCCTTGGTGTGAGAGAATGGTATAATTGTATCCGACCTATATAACAGAAAGAATGAGGAAAAAAATGAGTCTTGATGGCTTTTCTATGCACACACTGGTGCATGAACTGAATACAAAGCTGGCTGGAGGCCGTATTGACAAAATCACACAACCTAATAAGCAATCTGTGATTCTATCGATACGACAGCCGGGACAGAACTATCTCTTGCATATCTCAATAAATTCACAGAACCCATCGGCACATCTGCTGGAAAGGAATCTCGAGAATCCACCAGAACCACCTGTGTTCTGTATGGTTCTGCGCAAGCAGTTGGAAACCGGACGTATCGCGGCCATACGCCAGCATGGATTGGATCGTATTCTGCTGATGGATGTCGACTCTCTCGCTGCTGGCGGCCAAATCATTACGAAGACACTAGTCATGGAGTTCATGGGCAAGTACAGCAATATCATCCTGATTCAGGATGGTTCAATCATCGACGCTCTGCGTAAAATTGGTACGAACAGCAGCCGTGTCCGTACCGTCCTGCCAGGAGACTACTATGAGCTGCCGCCAGGGCAGGACAAGTTGGACCTCTTCACTGCCGATCGCAACGCCCTGTTGCAGCGTATTAAACAAGATCCAGAGCAGCGCCTCGACAAGGCGATCCTTGATACCTGCATGGGTTTCGGTCCGGTATCGGCCAAGGAAACCTGCTTCCTCGCCGGAATTGCGCCCAGCACTCGTATCAACACACTGGAAACCATCGATTTCGATGCCATAGCTGATGCACTGGCAGAGGTACGAACAGCCGCATCTGCCGAACAGCCGGAGCCGGTCCTGCTGCTTGATATGAACAAGAAGCTGCTGGCGAGCGCGGCTTTCCCGCTCCACTATCTGCCTGATGCTGTTACGCTTTCATTTTCCAGCCTCAGCGCCATGCTGGAGCAGGCTGACCAGCTCATTGGCAGCTATGTACTGCCAGATAAAGACCGTTTCCGTAAGCTGGTCAAAAATGAGCTGAACAGGGCTGCCAATAAGCTGGCTAAACTCGACGAGGAAATCATTACGGCTGGCAATGCCGAGGACTACCGGGTACGTGGTGATAATCTCATGACATATCAGTATCAGTTCAGCGATCACGCGGATAGCGAAATCACCGTACCCAATATCTACAGCGAGAAAGACGAGACCATCACCATTCCGCTCGATCAGCGGTTCGGTATTATTCAGAATATGCAGAACTGCTATAAGAAATATGACAAGCTCAAGCGCGCTCAGGAACTGCTGCGCATCCAGCGGCGGGAATGCGAGGCCACGATCTCCTATCTGTCCAGCATTGAAGCCTCGCTGCTTGCTTCATCCAGTATCGCCGAGATAGCAGAAATTCACAACGAGCTGGTTGAATCCGGCTATTTGCGCGAAAAACTAAAGCGCAAAAACAACGACAAGCCATCGCATCCCTTCCATTTCAGCTCGCCGGACGGTTTGACGATTCTTGTCGGCAAGAATAACTACCAGAATGATAAGCTGACCTTCAAAACCGCCAGCTTCAACGATACCTGGTTTCACGCCAAAGATATCCCAGGCTCACATGTCATTCTGCGCAACGCAGGAGCTGAACCTGGCGAGGAAGATATCCTGCTCGCGGCTGATCTGGCCGCTCATTTCAGTCAGGCACAGGGATCATCAAAAATTCCAGTCGATTATACCGAAGTCCGTTATGTCAAGAAGCCATCCGGCAGTAAACCGGGGTTCGTCATTTTCACGAATCAGAAAACGCTTTATGTCACACCAGACGAAAAGGTACTGGCCCAGATTCTTATCAAAGCCCAATAATAAACAGGGGACTTGTTCCGCATGATAGCCGGAACAAGTCCCCTGTTTATTATTTATTCTTCCGTTATTTCCCTGATTACAACTTTCTCTAAGCCATCGGTCATTTTCAGCTGTACACTGACAACCTCGCGCGAAGATGTCGGCACATTTTTGCCAACAAAATCGGCCCGGATCGGCAGTTCCCGATGCCCACGATCAATGAGTACCGCTAACTGGATCGTTTTGGGACGTCCCATATCGATAATAGCATCTAATGCGGCCCGAATGGTCCGGCCTGTGTAGAGTACGTCATCTACCAGCACGACTGTTTTATCAGCAATATCCACTGGCAATTCCGTAGGATGAACAATTGGCTGATAGGACAGTGTTGACAGGTCATCCCGATAAAGCGTAATATCCAGTACACCAACGGGTGGCTTCTGGCCTTCAATTTCCTCAATAACTGACGCTAGACGCTCGGCAATTGGTACCCCGCGCGTACGAATGCCGACAAGAACAATATTGTCTACCCCCTTGTTCTTCTCTACGATTTCATGCGAAATACGAGTCAACGCCCGGCGGATTCCCTCAGAATCCATTAAGATCGTCTTATCCGTCAATACCGGCATCTTTATTCACTCCTGTCATTTACTCTGTTTTGCTTTTGCCTGCCTGTCGCGCAATGCTGTAAGGATCTTTTTCATATCCTCTGGCAGAGGCGCTTCAAACTGCATTTCCGCTCCCGTCGAGGGATGCCTCAGAGTCAGCAGCAAAGAATGCAGCGCCTGACCCGCAATAGCAAATGGAGTCGTCTTGCGAGGGCCATATTTAGGATCATTGACTAATGGATGACCGATGCTGGTCATATGCACCCGGATCTGATGCGTACGACCAGTCTCAAGCTGACACTCCACCAGTGTGTAGTCACCGAAGCGTTCGAGTACCTTAAAATGAGTCACAGCTGACTTGCCATTTTCCTGTACGATTGCCATCTTTTTGCGATCCGTCAGATGACGGCCGATATCGCCCTTAATGATCCCAGCTTCTTCTTTGATATTGCCATGGACAACCGCCCGATAAATGCGATGTGCAGATTTCGTACGAATCTGCTCCGCCAGATTGATATGAGCCTTATCGTTCTTGGCACAAACCATAACACCTGAAGTATCCTTATCCAAACGGTGAACGATCCCCGGACGAATCTCGCCGTTGATTCCCGATAAATCCTGACAATGAAACAGCAAAGCGTTAACAAGTGTGCCTGTGTTCACACCAGAAGCGGGATGAACGACCATGCCACGAGCTTTATTGACGACAATGATATCTTCATCTTCATAAAGAATATCCAGCGGGATATCTTCGGCCTTGATCTCAACAGGCTCGGCCTCTGGGATTGTCAACGTGATGATCTCATTGCCATTCAGCTTATAATTCGCTTTGCGTACTCTGCCGTCTACTAAAGCGCCACCATCCCGTAAAAGCTTCTGCACATGTGCCCGGGAGAAATCGGGCTGCTGCCGTACCAGAAATACATCCAGACGTTCGCCCGTCTGATCAGCTTGATAAGTTACTGTCTCTAACATATTATTCATCCGTTTCTTTCATCTTGACCATAATCGCATAAATCATACTGGCAACCCCTAGCACTATGGCAACATCGGCCAGATTGAAAACCGGCCAGATCCGGAAATCGAAAAAATCTACCACCAGCCCGTTGCGGACACGATCGATAAGATTTCCCACAGCACCAGCCAGCAGCGCTACACAGCCGTAATGCAAATATGCACACTGCCGCCTCAGCCATGGATAATACCAGCCAAAAGCACCAATGATCAATATTCCGGCCAGAATAAAGAACCACCGCTGATGCTCAAGCATGCCAAATGCCGCGCCTGGATTCAGCACATATGTAATATGAAAGATCCCGTCAACAACGGGAATACTTTGCCCAGGTACCATATTTGACGAAATATAAAATTTCACTAGCTGGTCCACTATAAGTAAGACCACAAACAAACAAATTGCCATTATCTACGGATTCATCCCTCCTGAGCCTCTTCCTTTATGACATTCTCAGCAATTGCCGGCTGCTGATCCTGAACAGCCTTCTGCAGTGGCTCAGCCTGCGTACCTTCCGCCTTTGCCAATTTCTCCTCGCGTTCAGGATCCGGCAAAGTGTCAAGTGTATCATGAATTACTGACAGCTCGGACTCCAATGTCAGCTTAATCTTACGCAAAAACTGATTCTTTTCACGGACCAGCCGATCATATTCGTTCACAACAGCCCGCACTTTTTCCGTTGCTTCGTCCAGCTGCTGTTTAGCGCTCATCTCTGCTTCACGACGCATATTCTGGCATTCCTTAGCCGCATTCGTCCGCATTTCTTCTACATTCTTCCGCGCATTTGCCGTGACTTCTTCAGCCGTTTTCTGTGCCACGAGCAACGTATCCTTCAGATTATTTTCCAGCTGCTGATACTGTTCATTATCCTTCTGGGCTCGCTCAAGATTTTCTTTCAACCGATCATTTTCACGAAACAATTTCTCATAATCATTGACGATCTGATCAAGAAAATCATCGATCTCATCCTCGTTGTAACCACGGAAGCTGCGCTTGAAATCTTTGTTATGAATGTCCATTGGTGTAAGCAAGATGATTATCTCCTATCTATGTCTTTATAAAGGTATTATAAGTATCGTTTAAGAACAACTGCCGTACGCCCTTTTTTTGTCTGGCCACGCACCTCAGCTACCTCAAGGCGCCCACGGCCGCGCATGGAAAGGATATCTCCTTCCTTGACATTCTGCGAAGCATTCTTTACCGGCTGCCAATTGAGTTTGAGCTTATCTGCCGCAATATCAGCAGCAGCGCGGCTGCGCGATGATCCGAAGCCTGAGGCCGCAATGGAGTCAATACGCAGGGATGCAACGGTGGCCCGGATCTCCTTGCAGCGCTCTTCTTTTGGCACGATGTCAGCAAGGTCCGCATATTCACAACTCACACCTACAGTGCCAATCTTCGTGAGATTCAGTAACAAATACTCGGCCATCTTCTTGTCGCAGAGTATCCGGACAGAATCATTCGTAACCAGCAGATCGCCCAAACGATCACGCTCAATCCCCAGCGCCATAAGCGAGCCCAATACATCACGGTGTGACAGTCGGGCAAACTGGCCATTCCAGGCCGCCCGTATACAATCGATATCAAAACCAAGCGGATTGCCAGCAAAATCCTCATGCACATACATTGCCCGGACACGCTCTGCCCCCTGATAGCCGCCAGCAAAATCAAGCCGGATATTGCCATAATTAGCCGCCACAGTTTCAGCTATTTCCTGACCAAACGGGTCAAGGAACTCACTGATACGAAACTTTTGGGTTCGTTGCACAGCCTCGGCCAGATCTACCAGTTTGATTACTGTTTCCTCGCCTTCAGTGCCTTTATAGAACCGAATTAATTTTTCTTTCTGTTCATTTGCCATAATATCCTGATATCCGCCTCTTATTTCTTCAGCCAGGGCATCTCTGTCGATACCTTATGCTCATCTTCCGTATAGCTTACATTGACATTGCTCGGTGCACACAAGAATACATTATGTCCGACCTTCTTGATCTCACCATTAAGTGCATACGTCGTGCCGCTGATAAAATCAATAATCCGCTTGGCATCCTCAGCCTCAGTCTTCTCAAAGTTAATGACGACTGGCTTTTTTTCCCGCAGATTATTCGCAACCTGCTGTGCATCATCAAACGTCTTCGGTTCAATAACAATGACCTTCATCTTGATGCTGTTGACTACATTCTCCCGTGCTGATGCGGCCGAATGGAAATCGACCACGTTACGGGAATTATCTTCGTGTCCCATGCCCATTCCCTCTTCCTGTTCTTCGCGCTTATTTTCCGACGAACGGCTCAGCTCTTCAATTTCCTGATTCAGCTTATCATCTTCAGGATCAAGTAAGCCCATCTTGCCACAGACTTTATCAATTATGCTCATTTTCTCCACCTCATGTTAGTATTGACGTGGTCCAAAGATGGCGGTGCCAACCCGGACAATATTTGCGCCTTCCTCCACAGCAATACGATAATCATGGGTCATACCCATCGATAAATATGTAATATTCGCCGTCAAGTAGGGAATTTCCTTTACCCGCTGATAGATTTCATGCATTTTTCGGAATAACGGCCGGCACTGCTCCACCTGCTCATAGTTTGGCGCAATACACATGAGACCGCGAAGCCGGAGGTTCGGCAGTGTTTCAACCAGGTCCAGCAGCCCACGTAAGTCTTCTTCATAGATGCCAGACTTACTGTCTTCTTTTGCCAGATTCACCTGCACCAGGATATCCTGCACCTTGTCAATTTTTTCGGCTTCTTTATTGATGGCCCGGGCCAGATGAACCGAGTCTACCGAGTGGATGAGATCGAAATAGCGAACTGCCTGCTTCGCTTTGTTGGTCTGAAGATGACCGATAAGATGCCAGACAACCTCACGCTCCAGCGTATCATATTTCCCGATAGCTTCCTGAATGCGGTTCTCGCCGATATCTGTCGCTCCAGCATCAATTGCCTCACGCATCTCCTCAATCCCATGGTTCTTAGTCACAGCAATCAGCTTGACTGGCGCATCCTGCGGCACACTGTTTCGATGCTGTCTGGCCTCTTCGATTATTTGCTCTACCTCATGCAGCCTGTCCTTTATCATGCGATCCCCCCTTTGCCTCTTAATACTTGTTTAATGCAATAACCGCTGCCATACGGCCAGTCCTGCCGCCATCGGCCCGATAAGAGTAGAACCACTGATGACTGCAGGCCGTGCAGGTGGCGGCCATATCAATATGGTCCGCCGTAAGGCCCGCCGCCAGCAGCTGCAGGCGGTTAGCCTCCCAGAGATTGAGATGCGTCCCCCCCGCCTGATCATGGATCAGATCTGCCTCATGACCTGGGAAAGCAGCACGAAACTGATTCGCAACCTCGCTGCCAACTTCGTAGCAGCACGGACCAATAGCGGGTCCAATACCGGCGAGCAGGTCAGCCGGATCGGTACCGAATTCAGCCTGCATGCGCCCGACTGTCTGCTGCGCAATACGAGCTGCGGTCCCCTTCCAGCCGCCATGAGCAATACCTACGGCGCTATTTACAGGGTCAAGAAACATGACCGGCGTGCAATCCGCGAAGCATAGCATGAGAGGCAGTCCGGGCTCATCCGTAATCAGCGCATCTGTCTGTCCAATAGAATCCTGATAATTCTGTGCACCACGCCCCGCCTCTTTGCGGCCGACCCGCTCGATATTTATCCCGTGTATCTGTTCCGGTGTCACCAGTTCCTCCGCCTTGAGCCCGAGCGCATGCAAGAAGCGTTGCCGGTTCTCCCAGACAGCTTCTGGTTCATCACCAACATGCAATGCCATATTGAGCGAGGCATACGGCTTCTGACTAACGCCGCCCAGGCGGCCACTCAGACCGTGAATGCAGTTTTCCTCTGAAAACGAGGAGAACTTTCCCCGCCAAAGATTATCTCTCATGTGTTCCAATACAAAACTCATGTCATCACATCCTCTATTCAGCAGTTCATCAGCAAACACCGCAGCGGTGACATCCATCAAAGCATTGCAGCGTTGGTTTCAGTGCCGCGGCCTTCATTAATTCATCGTAAATATATTTACGGGTAAAGCCCATATCCAGAGTATCCCAGGGGAACACTTCATCCTCAGCCCGTTCCCGGTAGAGATAGTCCTCAGCCCGAAGTCCACAGTCCTTGAGCACACGTTTAAACGCCTTGCTTCCGCCCAGATCAACAGCCTGCAGCAGCGCCTCGCCTACCTGTCGGTCACCACGGGCAAGCACGCCCTGAATATAAGCTTCTTTCGGCGACTCAATGTTCACAATGACATGTGCGCGTTTCCGAAGCGACTGTGCCAGATGTTTCAGAGCCTTCTCAACCTGCTTGCGTTCGGCCATCGGCTTCCATTGAAACGGGGTAAACGGCTTTGGAATAAATGGATTAACACTTAGTGTCAGCATCCCATTGCTGCCACGTTCCTCCATGTAGTCCTTGAGACGATTCGCCAGATCAATGATGGCTTCAATATCCTCATCCTGCTCGAACGGCAGCCCGATCATGATGTATAAACGGAAATTACGAATGCCGGCTGCGAGTCCGAGATCCATCGCGGTAAACAGGTGCTTTTCCTCGATGCCCTTGTTGATGACTGCACGCATACGTACACTGCCAGCCTCTGGTGCCATCGTCAGTGTCTTCAACCCACTGCCAGCCAGCGAATCCACCAGCTCCTTTGTCACCGAATCCGCCCGGAATGATGCCACGGACATGGACAGCCCCTCGCCCAGTATCTCACGGCATAACTCGTTGATTTCCGGATAGTCTGAAATAGCAGCCCCCATGAGGCCAATACGTTTGCCCAGTTTCAGTGCGTCCTTCACCTCACGAGTCACAATACCGAGTGACCGGTTGCGGGGACGGCGGAAACAGTAACCGGCCATGCAGAAGCGGCAATGGCGGCCACAACCGCGGGCAGTCTCGATCAGGTAGAAATTGAATTCTGTATTATCAGTGAGTACAACCGTATGGGCAGGGAACTGATCAAGATCCTGCACCCATTGACGAGCAACAGTTGCCGGAACGCCAGCCTGAGGCTCTATGCGCACAAGCTGATGCTCTGCATCATAGTGATGCACATATAAGGACGGTACATATACGCCAGGAACAGCCGCGAGCTGACGAAGCATTCCCTGGCGGCTCGCTCCGGCCCGCCTTGCAGATTCATAACAATCCATTAAAGCTGGCACAATGACCTCGCCCTCGCCGATAACAAAGGCATCAACAACTGCCGCCAATGGCTCCGGATTAAACGTAGCACAGGGACCACCCGCGATAATAAGCGGATCACGCTCGTCCCGCTCGGCAGCCCGAACCTTGACCCGTCCCAGTTGCAGCATCTCAATCACATGGAAGTAATCCATCTCGAACGAAAGTACAAAAGCAATAACAGGGAACTCATAAAGCGCCCGTTGATTCTCAATGCTCATAAGCGGAGTTCGCGTGTTTGCATAACGCTGAATATCCTTCCGCGCTGGCAGGAATACACGTTCACAAGCCGTATTTTCGCGTTTGTTTAATAATTCATAAATGATGTGCAAGCCAAGATTGGACATCCCTACAAAATAAGAATTAGGGTAAACCAGTGCAACAGACGTACGCGTGCCAGCCGGATATTTGTAATAGCCGGTCTCCTGTTCCAGCTGCGCTTTCAGTTCATGCTTGAGTTCCCAGTCCAACAGCTTTTCCCTCCCAGCATTTACACTCGATCATCCTGTTTCTTCTCTTCTTCGGCCTTGTGCGCCTGCAGCACCTTGAGTTCCTCCAAAAAGCTGCTGATATCAGCAAATTTCCGATAGACCGAAGCGAACCGGATATAAGCCACTTCATCAAAGTCCTTGAGCCGATTCATGATCAACTCACCAATCTTTGCCGAAGGAACTTCCTGATCCATCGTATTGCGGACGTCTCTTTCAATATCATTCACCAGTGCAGTGATGCGCTCAATGGATATGTCCCGTTTATCACACGAACGTATAATCCCATTGAGTATCTTATCTTTCTTGAATACCTCCCTGCGGCCATCCTGTTTCACCACCATCAGCGGCAGCTTCTCTACCACCTCATAGGTTGTGAATCGGCGGCCACAGGAAACACATTCCCTCCGGCGGCGGATGGTCGTCCCTTCCTCCGCTGCCCGGGAATCAATTACCTTGCTGTCATCTTCTTTACAATACGGACATCTCATCGCCGCACCTTCTTTCCCTGCTTTTTTCGCTTATTCACATCGTTCCCCTTTGGCTGATGTCCAGACGGCGCGACCAGACGGATTTCACCGTCGCGCTTTTTGGGCCGTACGAGACAATGTGCATCAAAACCAATCAGATCTTCGCGTTGAGCAATATGCAATGCTTTCCGCACAATATCATGGTTCTGGGGCAGCCAATACTGCATCAGGGCCCGCTGCATGAGTTTCTCTTCATAGGACTTGGCTGTATAGACCTTTTCTCCAGTCATCGGGTCAAGTCCAGTATACCACATGCAGGTAGACAGCGTGCCCGGAGTCGGAATGAAATCCTGCACCTGTTGCGGATGATAGCCCATATCCCGGATAAACTCCGCCAGTTCGATGGCATCCTCAAGCTTGGCACCAGGATGACTGGACATAAAGTAAGGGACCAGATACTGCTTTAAACCAAGGCGTTCATTCATCTTGCGAAAACGCTCGGCAAAACGCTGATACACGCTGCGATTGGACTTCCCCATGATTCTGGTCACCCGATCTGAGATATGTTCCGGCGCAATTTTCAGCTGCCCACTGATATGATACTTGCAAAGCTCGGCCAGGAAGTCATCGTTAGCCAGCAACAGATAGTCAAAACGTACGCCAGAACGCACAAACACCTTTTTCACCCCTGGCACAGCCCGCAACTTGCGCAATAGACGAATATAGTCGCTATGATCCGCTACAAGGTTCTGACAGGGAACCGGAGACAGACAGGCCTTGCCCCGGCAGGTGCCGCGATCTAATTGTCCGTCACAGCTCGTACGGCGGAAGTTTGCAGTTGGACCGCCGACATCGTGGATATATCCTTTGAATCCCGGCTGACGAGTAAGGATTTTCGCCTCCCGCAGCAGCGACGCCTCACTGCGGCGCTGAATAATCCGTCCCTCATGCGAAATGATAGCACAAAAATTACAGCCGCCAAAACAGCCCCGATGACTCACAAGGCTGAACTGAACCTCCTGGATAGCAGGAATACCGCCATCTTTGTCGTAAACAGGATGCCAGGTCCGCTGATAGGGCAGATCGTAGATCTCATCCATCTGCGCCTCAGATAGTGGTCTGGCCGGTGGATTCTGTACCACACACCATTCATCATTTTGCTGTGCGAGCTTACGCCCGCGGATGGCATCCTGTTCGAGATACTCAAGCTTGAAAGCCTCGGAAAATTTCCGCTTATCTTTTGCTGCTTCCGCATAAGAAGGCAGCTCAAGGTAATCCCAGACATAGTCAAGCCCCGGCACACGATAGCAGGTTCCCTGAACATCCTGAATGTTGCCGATGTCAACTCCCTGCTGTAAGTCTGCTGCCACCTCGAGCAATGCCCGTTCGCCCATGCCGAATATCAGCAGATCCGCCTGACTGTCTACAAGAATGGATCTGCGCACAGCATTAGACCAGTAATCATAATGTGCCAGACGACGCAGGCTGGCCTCAATGCCACCAATAATTATTGGACAATCCGGGTATAGTTCACGCAAACGATTGCAATAGACAATTGTTGCTCTTTCTGGGCGGAATCCTGCCCGTCCCCCCGGCGAATAGGCATCCTGATGGCGCATTTTTTTTGCTGCTGTAAACTTATTCAACAAAGAATCCATATTCCCAGCAGAAACAAGAAACCCCAGCCGCGGTCTCCCCAGGCGGTCAAAATCCCTGGTAGAATGCCAGTCGGGCTGGGGAATGATTCCTACTTTATATCCATGCTTCTCCAAAAGGCGGCAGAGGATGGCCGGCCCAAAGCTGGGATGATCTACATACGCATCACCAGATACAAAAATGAAATCCAGCTGCTCCCAGCCCCGTTCCTCCATATCTTTTTTGCTAATCGGCAAAAATTCATTCATTATTTCTTGCTATCCTTATTGTTCTTTGCAGCACTATCGGCGGCTGGTCCTTCCGGCGTATAGGTTTTCTCAACGACCTGGCCTTTATCACCAAGATTGCCAAGTTCTTTACCGTTCAACTTAACCTCAACAGCACTAGCATTTCCAGCGGTGATCACGATCTTTTCTTTACCCTTCCAAGTCTCAGTCTTACCCTTGTCCATTGTGCCCTCGTAGACGGTTTTGCCATCTACGATAACCTGCGTCCAGCAACGATCAGTAAACTTGGCTCCCAACTCGACCCCGTCAATTTTCTTCGCGGTATCGGCTGGTTTTGCAACAGGGGCATCCTGCTGTGGTGTTTTAGCCTGCTGGGTCACAGGCACTGACTTCTTTGTAGCAGCACTATCACCATTGCTCATAAGATAGTAGGCTCCACCGGCAACTGCGAGCACAACAGCAGCTACCAGCAGCAAATTCTGCCGTTTATGTGAGGATTGAACGCGCTGACGAAAGTCCTCCCCAGTCGCATAGCCTGATCCGGTTGGTTTGACCTTTCCAGCCGTTGGTGAGGGAGTGGTGACTGGAGCTGATGCTGCGGGTTTCACCTCTGTTGCGGCTGGCTCTTCGACAGCTGGCACAGCATCTGGATGATTTTCATCCATATACTGCTTGACCAATGCCGATGCGTCCAGTTTTAAGAAATTTGCATAATTTCGGATGAAGCCCTTCGTGTAGACCTCACCTGGCAGCTTGGCATATTCTCCTGCCTCAATGGATTCTATATATAACGCACGGATACTCGTGCCTTTCTCAACATCTTTGACCGTCAGGTTGTTTTTCTCGCGCTCTGCACGCAGCTTATCACCTATCATAATCGTTCAAAAACCTCCCATGGTATCGTGATTATCACGTATTTGCCTGAATCAAGCACTACCACACTCCATTATACATAAATATTCTGCCCAATACAAATTTTTTTCCGAAATAGCAGGAATCGCCCGATTTATGTATAAACAGAAAAAAGACCATCAGCATCACTTGCCGATGGTCCCCACAGTCGAATCTGTTTTCTTGCTGAATCCGTAATCAAGCAAAGCAGCTGCTTCGCTGAATCTGGTGTCCTCGTCTGCCGAGTGCATGACGATCACCAGCAGTTCCCGTCCATCGCGCTGAGCAGCTGCCATCAGGCAGCCGCGGGCAGCACTCGTCCAGCCGGTTTTCCCACCGGTACAGCCAGGATAGCTGCGCAGCAGTTCGTTGGTGTTCACACAATACTCACTGTGTGCCTGTGGCTGAATATAATAGATATTGATCTCATTTGTACCGACAATCCGTCGGAACTGCTGGTTCTGCATCGCATAGCAGGCCAGCTTTGACATATCACGGGCAGTTGAATAATGGCTACTGTCCGGCATACCGTTAGCATTGACGAAGTGGCTGCCAGTCATCCCCAGTATCTGCGCCTTGCGATTCATGAGCTGCGCAAAATAATCAATATCACCACCAGCCAGCGTCTCCCCGACCGCGGTTGCACAGCCATTATCGGAAATCATCATCATCTGCTGAAGCATATCTCCCAGGCGAAGCTGATAGCCTGGCTGCAGCCGGGTGCACTCAACATCAGCAGCATTGCTGCTGGTTTCCACAATCCGATCCATCTTGCCGTTTTCCAAAGCAAGAATGCACGTCATGATTTTCGTCATACTGGCAGGGTATTCCCGCTTATCAGCATTTTTCTCAAAAAGCACTTCGCCAGTTGCTTCATTGACCACAATGGCAGCATCAGCTGTAATATCCGGAGCAGCAGCCAGCGCTGTCGTCCACACCAGCATTTGCAGTAATCCAACGACCAGTCCTGCTATCACTTGTTTTCTGAATTTCATCGTCTTAGTAAGTCTCTTTTCCTTATTTCGGTTCTTTATTCCTCAATGCCTGTACAATATCTGCCAATGCCTCTACAAAGCGCTGCAAATCATCCTGAGTTGTGAATCGTCCCAGCGTAACCCGCAGCGCTGAAGATGCCTGTGCCTTTGTCTGCCCCATGGCCAGCAGCACATGAGAGGGCTCGAGTGAACCCGCGCTGCAGGCGCTGCCTGCAGACACAGCAAACCCGGCCATATCAAGCCGGATCAACAGGCTGTCATGCGGCAGTCCCTTAATTCCAAAGTTTACGCTGCCAGGCAGACGATACTTCAGATCTCCATTGATCCACGTACCATCAATTGCCAGTATTTCCTGTATCAGGATATCGCGCAGCTCTGACAGACGTTCCCATTCCGGTCCCAGTTCCGCCATCGCCAATTCTGAAGCTTTGCCAATACCTACAATTGCCGCCACATTCTCGGTACCAGCCCGCAGCCCACGTTCCTGTTCCCCACCATGGATCAGGCTGTCCGGCTGAAAACCGCGCCGAATATAAAGCACGCCGATTCCTTTCGGCCCATAGATTTTATGGCTCGAAAGCGACAGGCCATCAACATGAAGCTCATCTACCGCCAAGGGGATATGTCCAGCCGCCTGAACGGCGTCCGTATGAAAGAATATTCCGCGTTTCTGAAGCCAGCCTCCAATCTCAGAAATCGGCTCAATTGTGCCAACTTCATTATTTGCGGTCATAATACTGACTAGAATCGTATCATCACGAACAGCTTCCTGAACGGCTTTCGGCATTACCCGCCCGTCAATGTCCACTGGCAACCAGGTCACTGAAAATCCTTCCTGCTCGAGATAACGACAGGCATTCTGCACCGCCGGATGCTCAATTCGGGTTGTCACGATATGGCTGCCTCTGCCCGCGCGCCGCAAAGCAAAAGCCATCCCCTTGATGGCCCAGTTATCACTCTCACTGCCACCACTGGTAAAGAATATCTCCGACGGGTCCGCCTGAAGCAGCGCAGCGACCTGTTCTCTAGCCGCAGCTACGGCCTGACGAGCCTCACGCCCAAAGGAATAGATGGCAGATGCATTGCCAAAACGATCCGTGAGATACGGCATCATTGCCTGCAATACCCGCTCATCGAGCGGCGTTGTTGCTGCATAGTCCAGATAAACAGGCTTCATCGTGCACACCCCACATGCTCACGGCCCTCATCATTTTCCAGCAGGGTCTGGAGCGTAATACTGTTCAATACGCCACTGATACTGTCACAAACTTTCTCCCAGATACCACGCGTCACACAAGCGCAAGCCTTGTCACAACACTGTTCTTCGGCCTCAGCATCTGCCAGCAGGCAGTCGACAACGGCAATCGGCCCTTCTACGGTCGTAATGATCGCGCCAATCGTGATTTCTGACGGTGCCTTGCCCAGCATATAACCGCCCTGAGCTCCACGGATGCTCTGGACCAGCCCCTCACGGCGCAATGGCACCATAAGCTGCTCCAGATAATTCTCTGAAAGGCCCTGGCTCTGAGCCACGCTCTTTAAGGATACGGGGCCGTCACCATAGCGCAGCGCCAGCTCGTACAAAGCCGTCACACTGTATCTTCCTTTTGTTGATATTTTCATGATCCACCTCTGAATCCCGAGTAGTTTAGTCAGATTTCATCTTTCCAATATAGCAGAAACAGCCTTTGCTGTCAAAGCCGATTTAAAACCGCTCTGGCCAGCAATGATGTAAATATGCGCCGAGACGTTTTTCCTCGCCATTACCTGATGGCTCATAATAATGTGCTGCCGACAGTTCCTCCGGCAGATATTGCTGGGATGTGAAATGGCCCGGATAGTCATGCGGATAGATATATTCCGTTCCATGCCCAAGTTGGGATGCGCCCTTGTAATGTGCATCCCGGAGATGGACCGGCACTGTCCCACAGTTTTTCGTTTCCACATCCCGCAGCGCAGCAAAGATCCCCTTGCATGCCGCGTTGCTCTTAGGCGCTGATGCTACATAAGTCACTGCCTGCCCTAATGTTATTTTAGCTTCAGGCATACCGATGAACTGGACCGCATTGGCCGCATTCATCGCTACAACCAGTGCCAGCGGATCGGCATTGCCCACATCCTCCGAGGCACAGATCACAATACGACGGGCAATAAACTTCACATCCTCGCCGGCTGCCAGCATCCGGGCCAGATAGTGCAGCGCTGCATCAGGATCGCTGCCCCGCATGCTCTTGATAAAAGCCGACACTGTATCATAATGATTGTCCCCTTTTTTATCATAGCGCTGAACCTTTTGTCCCAAGATCTCCTGGACCATTGCCAGCGTAATGGTTCCACCGCTTAGTGGCAGCATCGCGGCCGCCCCCTCGAGAATATTAAGCGCCATCCTGGCATCGCCGCCTGCCAGCTGGGCAATCGCCAGCAGTACCTCGTCTGTTGACTCGATAGACTGCGCGCCGAGCCCTCGTTCCGTATCGGCCAATGCCTGCTGTAGAATCTTCACGAGCTGCCCATCCGTAAGCTGATACAACCGCACAATACGGACCCTGGACAGCAGGGCGTGATTGACCTCAAAGAACGGATTCTCTGTAGTAGCACCAATCAGAATCAGCCGCCCATCCTCTACATACGGCAGCAATACATCCTGCTGACTCTTGTTAAAACGATGGATCTCGTCAATAAACACAATCGTCTGCTTTTGATAGTACCGACGCTTTTCATCGGCTTCCCTGACAATCTGACGGATATCCTGGATACCAGCGGATACCGCGTTGAGCTTGCAAAACACACTGCCGGTCATGCCTGCAATCATCTGCGCCAGAGTCGTCTTACCAGTGCCTGGTGGTCCATAAAAGATCATCGAGGAGATCTGATCCTGTTCGATCATTCGCCGCAAGAAATGCCCGCTTCCCACGGCCTCCTGTTGACCAATAAACTCCTTAAAATTCCGCGGCCGCATACGCCTGGCGAGCGGTTCAAACTGCCTTGCCGGTCCATCTGTACTGCCCATAGCACTGCTGTCAGCGGCAGCGAACAGGTCCATTGCGCTGCCGGCTCCTTTATCTGCCATTTCCTTCAGCCCTTTCCTGTCGACCCAAATCCGCCCTGCCGCTCGGCCCCCTGTCCGACAGCATCATCATCTGCAACCAGATAGCGGCCAAATATCCCCTGTGCGATACGATCCCCTTTCCGAATAGCAAACGACTCGCTGCCACGATTCCAGAGGGCGATATAGATATGCCCCTCATTATCAGGGTTGTCATAATAGTCGGCATCAACCACCCCCACGCTGTTCACAAGGACCAGCTGATGTTTCACTGCCATACTCGAACGAATATGGATAGTCAGCACCTCATCAGGCTGCATATAAGCTTTGATACCCGTCGGAATCATGACCTGCTCATCAGGCCCGATAGTCACCGACTCACCAGCCTCAAAATCATAGCCAGCACTAGCCGCGGTCTTGCGCACCGGCAGGCTGATACCTTTATCCTGCCAATCCCTCACTATATCAAATCCTCTTGTTTTCATAAAATCTCCTTTACTGCTATAGCAGATAGAAGAAAGGCCTTCCCGCCGGAAGGCCTTTCCATGTACGCTCAATTCTCTTTTTCTTCACGTTTATCCGGGCCAAAGATACCACCGACTTCACGAGCCGGAGTAATGGTAGATATCGCATGCTTATAAACCATCTGTTGTTTTCCCTGGACCTCCAGCACCACCGTGAAATTATCAAAGCCTCTGACGCTTCCCTTAATCTGGAAGCCATTCATCAGATGAATCGTAACCGCAACATTTTCCTTGCGGACCTGGTTCAGGAAACTATCCTGCAGATTGATTATTTTTGCCGGCATAAAGAGTCCCTCCATGTATCACAATATGTATAATATATTCTATTTCATCCGGAAAAATCCTGCCACATCAGTAAAAACCTTTGCGGTAAGTTCCCCTTCAGGCATTTCATCGACCATATACCAATGAATATATGGCATCCGACGATACCAGGTCAGCTGCCGCTTGGCAAAATGACGAGTCGACTTTTGGATCAACTCCACTGCTTCTTCACGAGATATTTCTCCAGCCAGCCAGCCAGCCGTTTCCTTATAGCCAATCCCCTTCATTGCCTGCATATCACGAGTCACACCATGAGCCAGCAAATGCCGAACTTCATCGGCAAGACCATTCGCAAACATTTGCAGCACCCGCTGATCGATCCGCTCGTAAAGTGACTGCCGCTCACGATTCAGCCCAATTACAAAAACATCATAGCACAGACTATCCGCATCATTTCCCTGCTTAGCCTGTGAAATCTGTTCCCCACTAAAATGAGCCACCTCAAGAGCGCGAATTACGCGTCGAAAATCGTTGACATGCAGCCGGGCCGCTGCAACAGGATCAATCTGAGCCAGCAACCCATGAACGTAATCACGGCCTCGGCTGCGCCCCAATTCCTCAAGCTGCCGCCGATATGACACATCAGCGGTAGTTTCATTGAACTGATATCCCTCCAGCAGAGCCTTAACATAAAGCCCTGTACCACCGGCCAGAATTGGAATCCGGCCTTCGGCATTGATTTGATGAATAATTGGACGGGCCTGCTCAACAAACTCCGTGACATTAAACGCAGCCGATGGCTCCAGGATATCCACCAGATGATGAACCACCCCCTGCCGCTCTGCCGGTGTCGGCTTGGCTGAACCAATATCAAACCCCCGATAAACGAGCATCGAATCGCCAGACAGTATCTCTGAGCGCAGCCGTTTCGCGAGTTCAATCGACAACGCAGTCTTGCCAACAGCAGTCGGACCGAGGATGACAATCAGTTTTTCTCTGCCTGCCGTCATCAGTCCAGCTCAATCGTTGCCGCCGGCTCCACAATATGAACCTCTGCGCGGGACATTGCTTCCGTAAGTTCTTTATAATGACGAACATCCTGATTGATTACCGGCCAGGTATTATAGTGGACAGGAATAACGTGACGGGCATTGAGCCATTGGGCTGCCAGCGCAGCATCTTCAAGCCCCATCGTATAGTTATCGCCAATCGGCAGGATAGCATAATCAATCTCATCCTTGCGGCCAATAAGCTGCATATCTCCAAACAAAGCGGTATCGCCAGCGAAATAAATCTGTAAACCACCAATATACACAACATAGCCACAAGCAATACCGCCAGCTACACCTGAGCTGTGTTTAGCCATCGTCATACGAACCTTACCAAACGGCAAATGCAGCGACCCGCCAAGGTTCATCGGATGCTGCCGCAGCCCCGGTACACGCTCCTCACAAAGGCGCAATACTTCAGGTGTGCTGACCAGTTCTGCCCCGTTGCGGCCCGCAATCTCCGGGGCATCCCCCAGATGATCGCTATGTGCATGAGAGATCAGAATGAAATCGCAATCGACCTCTTCTGCCTTGATTGCAGCTTTCGGATTTCCTGTCAAAAATGGATCCACCAGTACCTTATAATGTCCATCATCCAACAGAAAACAGGAATGTCCGTAATATGTGAAATTTACCATAGCTTTCACGCTCCTTCTTGGTTGCCCCTTCTTTTTTTACGTGCTATGCTATAAGCACTATAAATATTATATCACAATTGTAGGATTCATTGTCACACCCTACATATTTTTCATGGCTATCTAACCGGAATCGAGGTCTCTATGAACGTATCCCAATTAGATTTTCCTCAGCTTACTATCCGTTTGACAAACCCTCTCAGTCAAAGGCCCCAGCTCCTCGTTACTGGTGGCAGAGCACCGTCTCCTCAGTGGTTGAAAACGCTGCGTCCTCACTGCAGTAGTTTTTGGGCAGCTGACCACGGAATTGATGCCTGCTACGCAGCTGGACTGCCGCCAGACCACTGGATCGGTGACGGTGACAGTGTCAGTACAGCTGCTCGCCAATGGATGACCGAACTGCGCATTCCAGTAAGGCCTTTGCCAACAGATAAGGATTTTACCGATACACAGATTGCCCTGACGGCTATGACTGCCGATCCCAACGAAGGGCTGATCATTACCGGTGCGTTCGGGGGCCGCTTCGATCATCTCTACAGCACCCTGTTCGACTGTTCAGCCCGGGCTGTTCCCTGCTTTCTGATTGACGAACAGGAAGCAGTATTTTACGTAAAAGCCGATGCGCCCCTGGCACTTACCTGTCATAAACGCCCCAAAGCACTTTCCCTAATTCCTTTTACACGAACCTGTGATGGTGTCACGATCAACAATGTCCGCTGGACACCTGACTCCACCCTTCGTCAGGCATTTCCTAATGCAATCAGCAACGAAGTGCTCGATCAGCAGCAACCGGTATGTATCAGTATTACCAGCGGCATCCTGGGTATCTATCTCTACTGGGGCCAAGGCTGAAATGCCTTAGGTTTCAGCTGAATTGCCGCTGACGCACGGCCTCGTAGAGAACAATGGCAGCTGACATTCCGACGTTTAACGATTCTGCCTGTCCATACATGGGAATATAGGTCTTTACTGCAGATTGCAGCAGCTTGGCTGAAACGCCATTGCCCTCATTGCCAAACACGACCGCGCATTTCTGCGTAAAATCCTGCTCAAAGTGTGGCCGGGCCGTCTCGTCGAGCGCTGTAGCGTATAGCTTTAACTCACGCGTTGTCGCAAAATCCTGCAGTTCTTCCAGCGACACCTCGTCACATACAGGCAAATGGAACAGACTCCCCATCGCCGCCCGCACGGTTTTTTCGCCAAATACATCCACCGCGCCTTTCATGAGGATGACTGCATCTGCACCAACTGAATCCGCCGTCCGAATAATAGTCCCGGCATTGCCCGGGTCCTGAACTCCATCCAAAATGACATAAAGCCCATTCTCTGCTGCCGGCAATTCTGCCAGGCAGCTTTTTTTTTGCTCCATGACCAGCAGTATTCCCTGAGGTGTATCGGTAGCACTAACCTTCCGGTATAATGTATCAGGCACTTCATAAAGCGGACATTCCTGCCGTTCAAGCTGGTCCAGCAGATCTGAGCCACGGCTTTGCCGTGCCATTTCTGCGGTATACAATGCATAGCGCAGCCCCCAGCCTGATCCAGCGGCCATCTCAGCCAATCGTATCCCTTCAGCCAGAAACAAGCCTTCCCTGGTTCGATGTTTACGATTTGTCAGACTCGCTGCCAGTTTAATCTTCTTATTCGTCAGACTGTCAATCCGTTCCCGCATAGCTGTGCCTCCATCCTTTATACAAGAAAAGGGTTTGATGGAATCAACAACTCCATCAAACCCACTTACCAGTCCTGTAGATTACAGGTTCTCTTTTGCAACAGCAACGAGCTGAGCAAATGCCTTCTCATCCGAGATGGCAAGGTCAGCCAGCATCTTGCGGTTAACCTCAACGCCAGCCTTCGTCAGGCCGCATACCAGACGGCTGTAGGAAATGCCGTTGATACGTGCAGCAGCGTTGATACGTGCAATCCAAAGACGGCGGAAGTTGCCCGTCTTTGCACGACGATCACGACGTGCATAATAGAGAGCCTTCATCAGGGTCTCGTTAGCTTTCTTAAACTGTTTGCTCTTGGAACCCTTGTAGCCCTTGGTGAGCTTCAGGATTTTCTTATGACGTCTATGTGCAGTCACGCCTACTTTTACTCTTGGCATGGTTTCATCCTCCTAAAAAACAAGTAGTAGTCTCAAATCAATGTCGCAATTAAGCGTACGGAAGCATTCTCTTTACACGGCCGTAATCAGCGGACGTAGCAAGAGCAGCTTTACGCATATTACGTTTGCGTTTCGGTGATTTCTTCTCGAGAATATGGCTCTTAAAAGCCTTGTTACGTTTGAATTCACCACTACCCGTTACGGTAAAGCGTTTTGCAGCAGCTCTGCGAGTTTTAATCTTTGGCATTACTGTTTTCCTCCTTAGTCTGAGTCATATCCGACATCTTTGGTTTCGATGCTTTCTGCACCTTCGGTGCAACAATCATCGTCATATTTTTTCCTTCAAGTTTGGCATTGCGCTCGATGGAAACCAAACCGCCCAGCTTCTCAGCTACACGGCTCAGCACCTCTTTGCCGAGTTCTGGATGAGAAAGCTCTCTTCCGCGGAACATGATAGTCACTTTGACTTTATTTCCTTCTTCGACAAAGCGAAGAGCATTCTTCAACTTGACGTCAAAATCGTGTTGTTCAATATTCGGGCGAAGCTTGACTTCTTTAATGCTGACTACTTTTTGTTTCTTTTTTGCTTCTTTCTCCCGTTTCTGCTGCTCGTATCTATACTTACCGAAATCCATGATACGGCAGACCGGCGGCTTTGCTTTTGGCGCAACCTCCACCAGATCAAGATGCTGTTCCTCCGCCATGTGAAGCGCCTCGCGGGTCAGCATAACGCCGAGCTGCTCACCAGTTGCGCTGGTTACACGCACTTCACGGATGTGAATTTCTTCATTGATGCGTAACGAGTCTCTGCTAATAGTAGCACACCTCCTGATAAAATATTCTCTATAAAACAAGAAAAGAGGCGGCATAAAACCACCTCTCAAAAACTCATGCTATAAACCATACTGATCTTTTTACCAGCAGGTGAGAAGCGGTGGCTCCTTCTTGTTCACGACTCAGTTAGTATAACATACCCCTATCCTCGTGTCAACATGTTCTTAGTACTTTTCTTCCTTGCTGGCAACCTTCTGCTGCAGATACTCGATGAAAGCCTGTACACTCATCGTCTCGCTGTCCTTCTCACCATACTTGCGTACAGCCGCCGTCTGATCTGCGACTTCCTGGTCACCAACCACAAGCGTATACGGCGTTTTCTTTACCTGGCTCTCACGAATCTTATAGCCAACCTTCTCGTTACGATCATCGACTTCTACACGCAGTCCAAGATCGAACATCTTCTTCTTGAGCTCATAAGCATAGTCCGCATGTTTGTCCGTTATCGGCAGAATGCGAACCTGTACTGGTGCAAACCAGGCCGGGAATGCACCGGCATAATTCTCGATCAAAATACCGATAAAACGTTCAATTGAACCATATACTACACGGTGCAGCATAACTGGCCGATGTTTCTCGCCGTCTTCGCCAACATACGTGAGATCGAATTTCTCCGGCATCAGCATATCCAGCTGGATCGTACCGCACTGCCAGGTACGGCCGATAGAATCACGCAGATGGAAGTCAATCTTCGGGCCATAAAAAGCGCCATCACCTTCATTGACGATATATTTCAGACCACGATGATCCAACGCATTGCGGAGTGCAGCCGTTGCCTTCTCCCATATCTCATCAGATCCCATCGAGTCATCTGGGCGCGTAGAAAGTTCAGCCGTATAAGACAGTCCGAACGTACTGTACACTTCATCGAAGAGGTCAATCGTATGCTGGATCTCTTCCTCAATCTGAGCCGGCGTCAAGAATAGATGAGCATCATCCTGCGTAAAGTTACGAACCCGGAACAAGCCATGCAGCTCACCTGATTTCTCATGGCGATGCACAAGACCAAGCTCACCGAGACGAAGTGGGAGATCACGATAGCTGTGCTGACGCGTCTTATAGACCAGCATGCCGCCTGGGCAGTTCATTGGCTTGACCGCATAATCTTCGCCATCAATTTTTGTGAAGTACATATTCTCCGCATAATGTGCCCAGTGCCCGGACTGCTCCCAGAGCTTGCGGTTCATGATCATCGGCGTCATAATCTCCTGATAACCATAACGGCGATGAACTTCACGCCAGTAGTTGATCAGTTCATTACGGACAATCATGCCATTCGGATGGAAGAATGGGAATCCAGGACCTTCCTCATGCAGGCTAAAGAGATCGAGCTCCTTGCCAAGTTTACGATGATCGCGCTTCTTGGCCTCTTCCAGCATATTGAGATACTCATCAAGATCCGTCTGCTTCTCAAAGGCCGTACCATAAATGCGCTGCAGCATCTTGTTATGCTCATCACCGCGCCAGTAAGCGCCGGCAATGCTCTGCAATTTGATGGCCTTGACCTTACCCGTTGAAAAGACATGCGGGCCGGCACAAAGATCCGTGAACTCACCCTGCGTATACAGTGAGATTGTCTCGTCCTCCGGCAGGTCATTAATAAGTTCAACCTTATAATTTTCGCCTTTCTCCGCAAACAGCTTCAAGGCTGCTGCCCGGCTGACTTCCTGACGCTCCAGCTTCAGGTTCTCCTTAACGATCTTCTTCATTTCTTTCTCGATATCCTGAAGATCGGCCTCGCCAAGCTGCTTATCCATATCGATATCATAGTAGAATCCGTTCTCAATAGCTGGTCCGATAGCCAATTGCACATTATTGTCCTTGTAAAGACGTTTAACGGCCTGCGCCAGAATATGTGATGCCGTATGGCGTAAAGCCCAGCGCCCATCGGCGTCTTCAAAGGTCAGAAAATCTACAGCGCAGTCATGTTCGAGTATCGTCGTGAGATCTTTCGTCTCACCATCAACTTTTGCCGCTAAAACCTTTTTTGCCAGGCTGTTGCTGACCTGTTTCACAAAATCCAGGATGCTCGTACCTTCATTTACCTCACGAACAGAGCCATCTTTCATCGTAATCTTTAACATGAAATTACCTCCTAAATTACCGGATACAGCAAACCGTATCCAGTCATATACGCAACCATACCAATCATTCACCCATGGGCTTATTTCCTGGGGTCGCCTAATAAAATAAAGCTCCGTCCCAATAAAGGGACGAAGCTATAATTCGTGGTTCCACCCTGATTGCCATCCATCATCAATAGACGGCCACTCAGCTCTTGTTAACGGAAGAGAACTCCGTTCCAACTTACACACCGTTGTACGGCTTCAGCCAGACAGCTCCGAAGTGGTAGCTATAAGCACAATCTCAGGATACTCACACCAACATGCATCCTTCTCTTGGAGACGCTCACTTACAGTCATGTCTTCTTCAACGCTTTCGCTTGATAGTCTTCATTATAGAAGTCCTGTTTCTTTGTGTCAAGCCATTTCTATTATTTTTCTGCCAGCTCGCGTCCTGTAGAACGCGTCAGGACCGGAACTTGAATGTTTTGTCCCGCATAAATGCCACTGCCATCAGGGGCCAGTCCATTTACATCAATAATTGCCTGCTGAAGCTCAGCAGCCTGCGTTTCATCAGCCGTGTAGCGATGGGCCAGACTCCAGACACTATCATCATGCTCAATAACCACGATATCAAAGTTGCTGCTGTGAAGATAGCTATTAGTCAAATGGAACGGCATAGCCATCATCACGAATAAAACGCTAACAACACCTGCTATAAGTCTCTTCTTCCACTGTTTCATCTTCACTGCACCTCTCAACTATTGTCAAAAAAACGATTGCATCTCAGTAAAACATCTTCACAAAAGTATGTTCTGTGAACTTTTGTTCTTATTCTAGCATAGAACAGATATTCCCGCAATAGTTATAGCGAACATTTTTTCGCTTGTCGGATATTTTTCTCTTTGCTACAATGATAACAACAGTTAATAGAAAGGATGTCCCTTATGCAGATTTACGGTGCAGTGATTGTCGAACAGGGCATTACCTTCGCCATCGTTTCCGTACGACAATCGTCAACGCTCTACACAACACGTCTTGTTCAGACCCGTCAGGAATTATCGCAGTTCTTTCCCAATATGCCTATCATCCTTATGAGTCAGGACAGCAATGGTACCCCGCACTACTATGGACGCAAAGATATCGTTGCCTTCCTCAAAACCATCCGCGTTGATCAGATTCCATGGAAAATTTATCACATCTATTAAAAAGGCGGATACCATTACTCCGTCTGGCACTGCCCTGCTCGAGAAATGGATGCTCCCCTGCACTGGTTCCCAGCCGGGATGAGTTCACCATGAAGCTTTATCTGATCAATGATGCACACGATCCATTGGTTCGTAAATTATTCCATGAAGAGATTGAGCGGCATCAGGAAAAACATCAGTATCTAAAGCTCCGTTGGCAGCAGCTTTTTCAGAGTGACGAATATCGCCGCCAGCATTACGGGCATGCCTTAATCCTCGAGCAGGCGATTCAGCGCGAGCAGCAGCGTCTCAACTGGCTCAGACACGAATATGAAAATCTCCCGGCGCAATAAAAAATCCCGTGACCAGCTATGGCCACGGGATTTTTTATTGCAGTACTGACTGCATCAGATCATATTCTTGCTATAGGAATCATAAAGATCTTTAAGTTCCTCTACTTTGTCGTACATCTCAACCTGCAGGCCAGAAGCCGTTGCATAGTCCCCTTCATTGAGGGCGTTGATCAGCAGCGTAAAGAGCGACTTCTCATCAATGCTGTCTTTGGCAAGATAGCTGCGAATTCCATTGATTTTATTCCAGTTATAGGAATCCTGATCCGTAACGAAGTCCGACTTGATTTCTTTAGCAGCACGAACAATATCACGATTCTCCGGAATGATACGGGCAATAAGTTCCGTCTTCCAGCGCAGCAGCGCACCACCACGGAAAGCACCGATAATCGTATCATTCAATGCGCCACTGGCCATAAGAACTTTTGTCTTTTCCGGATAGTTCTCAAAGCTCTGCATGTTCTCCCAAACCGTTGCTGGCGGAGCACCAAAGAGGCGATCGCGCTCTTCATCTGTGTAATCTTCAAACACATCATCTTCGCTGCGATAAGCGCGATTCTTCTCGAGATAGAAACCAGCCTCACCCGCTTCTTTAGAGAGCTCGCCCAAAAGCTCAGCTGTAGTATGCGTGACAGCTGCCCGAATGCCATCGAGGCAGGCCGAGTAGATTGCTGCCAGAACAAGATACGTATTCGTATATGGGTTGCAGGCACGCAGCTCGAAACGGGTAGCGTACGGATTGCCCAAATCACGAATCAAACCAGCCAGAATTGTACGGTTACGGGAAGGAACCGTCGGCGTATGCCCAAGCGAAGTAACAATACAAACCGGCGCCTCAAAACCAGGTTTCAAACGATTCAAAGAATCATTCGTAGCCGAAACGAACGGATTGATCGCTTCATAGTTCTTGAGCAGTCCCATGATAGAGCCATAACCAACTGCACTCATGAAGTCCTTATTCTGATCATCAGCCGTAAAGAGATTATGTAATTTACCATCTTTCGTGATAGCCGCCATACCGATGTGCGTATGCTCACCATTACCAGCCAGGCCAATCATCGGTTTAGCCTTAAAGCTGACCTCAAGCCCAACAGAACGGAACGTCTCTTTGACAATCGTACGGACAAAAATCTCGTTATCCGCTGCCTGTAATGCATCGGCAAAACGCCAGTCAATCTCAAGCTGCTCGCAGACATGCGTCGTATTGCCATTCTCATCGATTTGTGCTTTGAGTCCGCCGACTTCCTTATGCCCCATCTCGACATCAAATCCGTATTTGTCAAGATCCAGCAGGCATGCTTCCATAGCTGTACGGACAATTCCCTGCGTGCGCTCCCAATACTGTTCCTGCATAACCTGAGATGCTGACATTTCTTCGATAGCAGCATCCTCGAGCGGAGTCTTGACCCAGAATTCAAGTTCCGTGGCCGAGGTAAACGAAATATCGGTTACATCAGCGCCATTAATGCTCTCAAGGCCGGACATCTTCGGATTTTCTTTAAAAAGCTGCAGCAGTTCCTTTTTCACATAGCTGAGTGTATCTGCGAGGACTGCACGAGCATCAACGCGCTTGCCGTCATGAATCAGGAATGCTGGAATACGCAGCGTTCCAACCGGCTTGCCCGTCTCTTCATCGCAGAACTCCATATTGTAATCGACAAACCATTTGACGGAGGAATCAATCGGCATATCAACCTTTGCATTATTCAAGGTAGCGATACCAGTCAGAACAACAGACGATCCATCGGTCTGAACAGCGGTACCAGCATAGAAATCATCAATATCTTTCAGGAAGATACGCATCGGGATCTTCTCGTCCGTATCATTACCGGCCATATCGACGCCGACCAACGAAACAAACTTGATTTCCGGATGTGCCTTGAGACTCTTAAGCACATCTTCCTTAGTGGAGTTTGCCGGGATCACATACAGTAAATCTTCCATCACATACCATCCTTTTCATTACACCAACAGAAAAAACCATACAGAACAAGCCATCTGATATATACAAAATCACCTCAGCTGTATCGTTCCAAACATGGAATGCCTTATGATTGTGTTCAACAGACAGGACTTTCTCCTGTATGGCTTCATTGCCATTACTCATATGTCTTTCAACAAAGCCTATGATAGCATACTCAAAAACGTTTGTAAAGATGTTTCAGCATGTATACTTAACAAACCTATGTACTGCTCATTGTGCACAAATATGAACAGCGCTATATACTTGTTCATTGTCCCCGTCGAATTTTTGCCTGCACCTGCGCCGCAAACACCTCATGCGGCATACCAAAAACATCCTGGAAGGCCTTCCGACTGTCACCACTGTGACGGGCAGACTCCTGCCAGTCAAGCAGCGACTTCCAGCCATAACGGTTCACCAGTTCTGCTACGGCATATTCTGCCAGCACCGAAGCTGTGTCATCAGTATAGCGGTCAGCAACCTGCCGAAACCCCTCAGCAGTCAACATCTGCTCAAGATCCGGCAAATCAGCCTGTTGCAGTGTAGCAAGCCAGGACCGCTGATATGCACCAAGAGAACCCAGACCTGACTCTCCCAACCTCGCGACTCCCATGATATACCCACTGCCGCGGGTCAGCCACTCAACATTTCGCTCCGGCTGGCCCATGCGTTGTGCCTCAAGAATTCGCATCAGCATAACCCCCACGCTGAAGATCTGCTGCCGCTCCTCTTCCAGTTGGCTGACATTCACAAGAATCGTGCTGCCGTTCTCAATCCAGAGACTGGAGCCCGCCAATTCTTTCGCCCGTTTTTCGGACAAACCGCAGGATTCCATGACAGCCACCGTCAAATCCTGCTGATCTGCCGCTAGTATCACCTGATATTCGCCGTGAAGCTTCCGCCCCAAACGCGACTGAAAAAGCTGTTGTGTCAATTCAGCCTGGCGCGACAAGCTCTTCACTAACAACTGCTGAACCCCCGGACGCGCAATAAAATGCAGAACTGCGGGGTGCTGCTGCTCTGCCTGCCACCAGCCATCAAATTCGGCCAGGAATTCCGCCAGGCTGACGCCGAAGGCATTCCGGAACGCAGCCTCCCCCTGATGTTCTTTGCCTAACTGACGAAAATATTCAGCCAGTTTCAATCCTTCCTGATTCTTGGCATAATAATCCAGCAGATACCAGGTCATCAGATCCGCCATCTGATAAGCGTGTAAATCCTTTTTCATCAATGCTTCGCGCTGTTCGAGCGTATTATGCTGCAGCTTCTGCGGCGAAACTGCTTTGGGCGCGCTCATAAGATCAGCTTTTGTATCCAGAAGCCATTTCTCACGAGTTTTCCCCCCCATCTGTTCAGCCACTACGGCACCAACATAATCTGCTGAACCTTCCTCGAGCCAGAACAACGCTTTTTCATCCGTATCATTGCCATCACTAAGCTCATACTGCACCTGATGAAAGAGTTCATGCGCCGTAGTGCTCCAGCGATCGCTCGAGCCGGACATCACTCCAGCCTTGCCATTAATTGCAGTAACTGCTCTTCGTCCGCCCGACCAGCCGCCAGATATCTCCGCGATATTTTTGGCCTCATCCGGTTTCAGCTTGAATTCCTTCTCAAGCACCTGTTGATAAACCGGCCCGGAAGCCGCTACATAGACTTTAATCGAGCGGTTGAGATTTACTCCCATCTCTGTCTCCATAACCTCAGGAAATCTCTGTGCAGCCTGCTGTACATCATCCATAATTCCAGCCTCTGGACTGCCCGCACTGATGACCTCGATTGAACCATTTCCCCGGGATCCGACACCTATGACTTCAGCCAGCCTTCCCTGCGCCAACAGTACCCCGGCAGCGGCCCCGGCAATTGCCAGCAGCAACAGCAGAAAAGCACCCAGTTTCTTCATATCTTCTTGTATGATAATTACAGAAGCAAAATTACATACTTTCCTTTCTTTTAATTATAGGTGTATGTGACTATAATACATTCAGATGTTGTGGACTTTTTATTTTTTCCTGTAGTTCAACTACTTAAAGGAGTGTATTGCCGTTTCATTATCTGAATTGTTTATAGTTGGATGTGCCATAAGCTGAGACCAGCTCACGAGTACTAATTTCAATCAAGTCTACGATGATAATCGCTAACGGATGTCACATCATCAATAATAAGGAAAGGGGAGTTTTCCCATGATTTACGTCGGCATTGATATTGCCAAGCTCAATCACTTTGCTTCCGTTTTATCTTCTGATGGTAAAGTCCTCGTTGAGCCGTTCAAATTCACTAATGACAATGATGGCTTCTGTATGCTGCTCTCTGTCTTAGATCACTTCGACAAAGACAACCTCATCATTGGTCTTGAATCTACGGCTCATTACGGCAATAACCTTGTTGAATTCCTTGTTCTTAGGCATTTTCATGTCAGTGTCCTCAACCCCATTCAGACTTCCTCTATGCGGAAGAACAGAATCCGTAAGACCAAGACGGATAAGGTTGACACTTCCATCATTGCCCAAACTCTTATGACCCAGCCCTACAGACTTTTCACGCAATATGACATTGATCTGCTGCACCTGAAAAATCTGGGCCGTTTCCGTCAAAAGCTCTTGAAGCAGCGTACACGCAATAAAATTATGCTGACTTCTTATCTGGATCAGGCATTCCCTGAACTCCAGTACTTCTTCAACGGAATCCATCATAAGTCTGTCTACGCTGTTCTAAAGGAGGCGCCTTCTCCGGAAAAGATAACTTCCATGCATATGACTCATCTGGCTCATCTTCTTGCATCTGCTTCCAACGGCCATTTCAAGAAAGATAAGGCGCAAGAGTTAAGAGTTCTTGCACAGAAGTCTGTCGGTTCCAGCGACAGTTCTATATCTATTCAGATAACCCAGACCATTGAGCAGATCGAGTTACTGGATATTCAAATGAATGATGTCGAATCCAAAATCCAAACGATTCTTCTTGCTATGGATTCAGTCATCACGACCATTCCTGGCATTAGTTATCTGGAAGCCGGAATGATTCTGGGTGAAATAGGAGATGTTCATCGCTTTGCTTCACCCCACAAACTGTTGGCCTTTGCCGGTCTTGATCCTTCCATACATCAGTCTGGAAATTTCAATGCCAGCCACACAAAAATGTCCAAGAGGGGTTCCAGATACCTCAGATTCGCGCTGATGTACGCTGCTCACAATGCTGTAAAGAATAATTCTGTATTTAAGCAGCTTTACGACAAGAAACGCGACAGTGGCTTAAACCACTATGGTGCCTTAGGACATTGCTCAGGCAAACTCGTTCGCATAATCTACAAAATGCTGACTGACAATGTCGCATTTAATCTGTAAATAACAAGCGAACATATTTTCGTAAAAAGTTCCGTTTTAGGAGCTTTATTAAAGTTACCCTAATTTATGGACCTGTGGACAAATTCATTCTTTGTTTAAAAAGTGCTTGACTTTTCATAGTTGGTCTCCTTATCTTTGCTGCCATTGGCAGGCATAGTGCTCAACAAGATCAATGATGCCAAAGAGCAACAAACCGATAAAGCTCAATACAACGATACCTGCATACATCTCAAGATAATTAACGCGCAGCCATGCATCCATAATGAAATATCCCATACCAAAACGTGTGCCAAATGTCTCAGTAAAGAAAAGAACGGATACGGCCGTAGCCATAGCAACCCGCACAGCGGTGATGAATTTTGGCAGCGATGCCGGCAGGATAATATCCCGAAACACCTGCGGAAACGAAGCTCCCAAGGAATACAACGGATAGTAAGTTTCTAACGGAATCGTGCGAATACTGTCACGCACAGCAATAACTACCTGAAATACAATGATGAGAAAAATCATAAGGACCTTCGACAGCTCGCCTACACCAGCCAGCAGCATCAATATTGGCAGCAATGCGATTTTCGGTATTGGATAAGTCAGATACACCAGTGGCGCCAGATACCGGTCTGCCCGGCGAAAGTAACCCATGATAACACCAAGCGGATAACCGACAGCTACAGCTAAAGCTAAACCTGCTACAATGCGCCAGAGGCTATATGCGCCATGCAGGCCAATGACAGACAGGAATATCTGTCCCAGTTTCAGGAACACCTTATCCGGAGGCGGCACGATGGGCAGCTTCATAATCACGGCAATCAGCCACCAGATTAACAATAGGAATACTGCCCCTTGTATATAAGAGCGCAAAACAATTTTACTCTTATTCATCCCGGTCCCTCCCTGCCTTGATTTTCAACCGCAGCTGCTGACCCATGGCGAAGAATTCCGGCGAGCCCCGCCGCTCACGGCTGCCACTTAGGGAGTTATCCAGAATTTCTGATACGGCTCCGGGCTGGCATGACATGCGCACGATTTGCTGACCGAGGTACAGTGCTTCTTCTACATAATGCGTCACAAGCATCGTCGTGATGTTGCTGGCCTGCCAGAGATCGAGAAACACATCCTGCATTTCTTCGCGCGTAATGGCATCTAAGGCTGAAAAGGGCTCATCCATAAGCAGGATATCGGGATGCAGCAGGAATGCCCGCGCCAGGCTGACCCGCTGCTGCTGCCCGCCCGATAGTTCCCGCGGATAACGGTGTTCAAGGCCATGAATTCCCAGCCGCTCACAAAGCTGCTCCATCTCCCGGTCCGTATCAGCGGTCAACTCATGCCGGATGTTACAGCCCAGACGAATATTATCTGCCACGCTCTTCCATGACAGAAGCCCATAGTTCTGTGGCATGAAGCCGATTTTCATTGACCGTGGATTCACAGTTGTGCCGTTAATCCTTACCTGCCCCTCATAGTCGTGAATCAGTCCGGCTACCACTTTGAGCAATGTGGACTTACCGCAGCCCGAAGGCCCTATAACAGCACAGACCGTCCCTTGCGGAACGGTCAGGCTGACATCATGCAGGACGGTATTTGTTTTGGGGCCAGCCGGATAGCTGACTGATAAATGTGCTACTTCTATCATGATGATTCTCTTAATTTCATTCTTCCATACGATTAACTGTCATTTGCCCAGCAGATTCAGTACGATATCACTGTAACTATAATTTTCCTGTATCAGCCCCTTGCTGTTGAGCCATTTAATACAGTCCGTTACATCACTTTCTTTTGGCAAGCCGGCTTTATGATACTGTGGCAGTACCAAAGCTTCCTTTGCCGCCGGCGGGAATCCGCCTTTCTCAATGATAAGGTCAATATACTCGCTGCGGTCAGTCTGGTTCAGATAGTCCACAGCTTTATTGTAAGCACGATACAGCGCCTGAATCTCTGCTTTCTTGGTATCCGTGGCCTTTGTCGTGAACAGAATCACCCCCGGATTAATGCCGAGCTCATCTGATCCGGTCACGAACTGGCAGCCATTATGAACGGCGATACTCGCCATCGGTTCCGGCAGTGTCGCGGCAGCCAGTTTGCCATTCTGAAGCATCTCCAGCCGGGTCGGAATCTGCGGTATAATGACCTTGTTGATGCTGTCTCCAGTCATATGCTCCTTCTCCAGGATCTGGTCAGTCACATACTCGATAATAGTGTTGCGCGAGACCGAAACATCCTTTCCCGCCAGGTCACTGACGGTGTGAACGTCAGCATCCTTACTGGCGATGAGCTTATAGCTGCCATCCGTAAACGATGTTACCTTCACGTCAAAACCGCCAGATTTGGCAAATGCTGCAGCCAGCATATCAGAAACCGCCCCATCCAGATTACCGCTTTGCAATGCTGAGTCACGATCCATTGCACTCTTGTACTGCTGGATGTCGACCTTTACGCCCTCTTCAGCAAAAAAACCTTTTTCCTGTGCGATGATGAAGGGAACAGAATCAGTATCCGGCATTAGGCCGATGGTAATCGGCTGCAGATTCTCTTTACCGGTACCCGCGTTCTGCTTTTCACTGCCGCAGCCGGCCAATGAAAACAAGGTCAGCAGGAGTAGACTTAAAATAAGAATTTTCTTCAATAATATTGCACTTCTTTCCTGTTTATTCCCATCACTGTGAGAGCAGTCCCTGCAGCATACCAGCACCAACCTTCGCATAGTAGACGGCCTGATCGACTATGCCTTTATTCTCCGCATAAGCGTTTTCGGCCTTTGCCTTGATCTGCCCTGCCTCCTGCTTCATCGATGATACGGAATCAAGCTTGGAGTTCACATCATCGAGCATTTGCTGAGCCTCAGACAGCGAGTCCTTCACCGATGCCACATCAGTATCCGCCTGGGCACTCTGCTGCTTATTCTGCTGCATCTGCTCGTTGCGCTTCGATTCCTTGCCCGTCACCTTGTCAATAATCTTGCCCAGGGTTGAGCTTGGTGCACTGTCCCCGAGCTGTTCATTTCGGCCACGGGCCCTCCCGGAAGCATCCTCCAGTTGTGCCTCTCTGGCCTGCAGATCTTTCTTCTGCTGTTCCAGCTGCTCCCGACGGGCCTTGAGATCCCGCTCCTGGTCCACAAGCTTCTGCTCTTTTTCCTTCATCTGCTGCTGTTGATATTGACGCTGGTTCTGTTTCGCAGCCGACTGATCCTGCGTATATCCAGCAATCATAAATCCGATAAGCAGCGCGGCAGCAAAGCCGCCCCCGAGAAGAAGACGTTTTTTACGCTTCGGAGTAAGCCATGACTGTTTTGCCGCATCGCCTGAGTAACGATCCTTTCCTGGGGAGTTATCCGGTGCAAGCTCACGAATATTGCCCATGCCTGATCCACGCTGAGGAATTGGTGGCTGTATCTCCCCATCAACAGGCGGCATAGACTGAGTATCCTCAAGCCGCGGACGGACCGGCGCTGCTGTTTCTGCCTGTCTCGTCCGCTGAATTTCTTCCGGACGCATATATTGGGTTTTCTCGAGATCCTCTTGTTTCATGCGCTGTTAATTCTCCGCTTCTTCTCTTTTTTCTTTTTTTTCCTGCTCCTGAAGCATGAAGGCATGTTCCTTCTGCATCGTCAGGCAGAGCCGACGAAGCGTCCATAACGTATTGAACGGTGTCACCACCGACTTGAACTGAACCTTCGGTACACCGGCCTCTTTGAGCGCCAGCAGTACTTCATCCAGGCGCTTATTGCGAATGTTCTGCAGTATCATGACTTCATGCGGGAATACGAAATCTTCGCCTTCTTCCGCTGCTGCAGCAGCTTTAAACCCGTTCACTCCCAGCAAATAACCGATCTTTTCCCGCCATGCCGCCTGCGGCAGCACCTGCGACTCGATTCCAAGATGCTTCAGTGTTTTACGGGCCAGCTCCAGCTTATCCGCCTCCTGAAATTGATAGAATAAAACTTGCTCTTGTCGTTTCATCCAGCCTGCTCCTTTTTTAATGGGACAATCCCCGCATAATCAGATAAGTTACGAGTTGATCCAGTGAAACCTCTTCTTCCTGACGACGCGCTTCCAATGATTTTCTTAGTGTCTTGGGCAGCCGCACAGTCAGGCTGCCTTCTGCTGTTTGTTTCGCGGCAGCAACAGGTGCGGCAACAACGGTCTGCTGTTTTTCCGGCTGTCTGATCATCTTTTCCGTCTGCCCGGATTTTTCCGGTCTGATTGCTTTAACAGCCTTTACCGGTTTAGCTTTTTTCTGCGGCTGTTCTGTCTTAGACTGTCCCGAGGTATTTTCCTTTGCTTCCGCCTTGTCTGCCTTTACCGGCTTCAACACTTTAGCTTTCTTCACCGGTTTTGCACTCTGCGCTTTCGGGGCCGGTGCAGCTGTGACCGGCTCCTCATGTATCGCTTTGGCCTTTTTGACAGTTGCCGTCGGCTCTTGGGTTGTTTTTTCTTTTTTCACTGGGTTCTTTTCTTCTGTCGGATAGACAAAGAATTCATTATACGCATTACGCAGCGTTTCACTGGCCTGCTTTGTTCCCACGCCAATAATATAAGATGGTGTTTCCGAATTCAGCAATTCGGCAATCCGTACAAAATCGGAATCTGTAGTAATGATAAGGAATTTCCGTACCCCTTCATCATACAGCAGTTTAGCGGAATCATAAATAGCAGAATCCAGTGAATTCTTTCCCAGATATGTCCGACTGATCTGCCGAAACGTGAATCCTGGGCGCCGCATGAGTTTGTCCCAGCGCTTTTGCTCGGGGCGGGCCTCCCAATCTGAAACTACGATCGTCCGGCAAGGCTGAAAGCGTCGTGCCTTGCCTAAGGTATAATTCAGCATTTCAAACGGCGCATTTTCGATGTCATAAAGTATCGCAACCGTTTCATTGATTGAATTAAGTGTCATACAATCCTTCCTTCAACTTATCTGTTCTACTATGTCATTTCTTCTCGTTAATTGACACAGCTATATATTGATTATTATTCGCCTCTCCGGGCAAAATTCCTTCTTTAAGCGTTTAAGCGCGCCGGATCAAACATGGTGCATAACCGTCTCAATCACGCCACCGCCGATAACGATATCACCATCGTAGAATACGACTGATTGTCCTGGTGTCACCGCCCGCTGATTCTCATCAAAATCTACCTGAAGCCGTCCATCAGAATGCGGCGTAAGCCTCGCCATGCCTTCATTCTTGCCATAACGGATCTTAGCCGCACAACGCATTGGTGCTGTCAGTTCGTCAACAGCAATCCAGTTAAGATCACCAGCGATGAGCCCGCTCGCGAAGACATCGCCAGCGGCGCCAACAACGACCTGGTTTTTAACCATATCGAGCGCCACAACGTAAAGTGGCTCAGCAGCAGCTATCCCCAGGCCCTTGCGCTGCCCGATTGTATAAAGCGGGACACCTTCATGACGCCCAAGCACCCTGCCCTGCCGGTCTACAATATCGCCCGGCCGCAGACAGGACGGATTCTTCTCTCGCAGATAGGCCTTATAGTCATCATGCGGCACAAAGCAGATCTCCTGACTGTCTGGTTTGTGAGCTACTGGCAGCTTAAATTTCTCAGCCAGCTCACGAGTGTGAACCTTCGTCATGCCGCCCAGTGGCAACAGAAAATGTTTCAGAGTCTGCTGATTCAGATGATACAAGGCATACGACTGATCCTTATGTGTATCAATGCCCTTCTTCAAAAGAGAACGTCCGTCCTCCCCCTGCTCAATGCGTGCATAGTGACCAGTAGCCAGATAGTCTGCGCCCAATTCGAGCGTCTTGTCCAGCAGAAGACCAAATTTCATGTAGCGATTGCAGGCAATACAGGGATTTGGTGTACGCCCCCTGGCGTAATCTGCGAGGAAGTAATCGATGACCTGCGATTGAAATTCTTCTTTAAAATTCACAGTATAATGTGGTATTCCCAGAATTTCAGCTACTCGCCGCGCATCATCAACACTTTCGAGACTACAACAGCCCCGATCATTACAGTCAAAGTCGCGGCTCTCCTCAGACAGCCGCATCGTTATACCGATAACCTCATAACCCTGCTCAATCAGGAGTGCCGCCGTCAGTGAACTATCGACGCCGCCACTCATTGCGACAACGACTTTTTTCTTTCCCATATCTTATCGTCCTGCTTTCTATTCAGAGCCCAGCTATTCCATGCGAAAAAGCAGGCATCATTTGTTTCACTCGTATCCTTAAGTATAACATAAGTTCGCTGGTTAGTATAGACGATTGGCAGACTGCATGATACACTATCAGAAGGAAAATAACAGGAGGATACTTCATGCAGATCACAGGCATTATTACTGAATACAACCCCTTCCACTATGGCCACCAGTACCAGATCAAAAAAATCCGGCAGCGGCAGCCAGACTCTCCTATCATTGCTGTGATGAGTGGCAGTTTCACCCAGCGTGGCGATACTGCACTGCTTTCAAAATGGGATCGGGCTGACCTTGCAATTCAGGGAGGCTGCGATCTCGTGCTTGAACTGCCATTTGCATTCGCCTGCCGGAGTGCACAGGATTTTGCCCGTGGCGGAGTCCGTCTGCTCGAGCGGCTGGGCATTGTCAACACGCTGGCCTTTGGCGCCGAAACAGCAGACCTGGCCGCCCTGCAAAATTGTGCCGCAGCAATGGATGAGCCTTCGCTGCAGGCTGAGCTTCACGATGCGATTGCCGCCGGAGCTTCTTATGCAACCGCCCTGACTGACTGCACGGCAGCCCATACCGCTGTTGATGCTTCCATCCTGCGGCAGCCGAACAATATTCTTGCCATCGAGTACCTCCGCTGCCTTCGCCGCTCATCACTCCAGCCCCTGCTCATCCCACGTCAGGGTGCGAGCTATCATGACGCATGTCTTGATGCCCCTAATGCTAGTGCCAAGGCAATCAGGCGGGCACTCTCACTTGCTGCCAGCCGCTGCTCCGCGCAGCCCACGGCACGGCTGACAGATCAGCTGACACGAGTAGAATGGCAAGCTCTCAAAAAAGCTGCGCCTGCAGCCACAATCACGGCACTGCAGACACTCACCGCCGCAGAACTGCCTTCTATTGAACGGCTTTGGCTGCCACTGCGTACGATATTGCTGCAAACAAGTCTGCCCACCCTGCGTCAGATTCACGGTATCAATGAAGGGCTTGAACATCGCATCCTTGACCAGTCAACTCTCACCAATAGTTACGCGGGACTTGTCCGGGCTGTAACAACCAAACGCTATCCAGCCAGCCGGATTGCCCGCACTCTGCTCTATCTGTTACTGTCAATGCCAAGCACCGATATCAGCCTGTTCGATGAAAGCGGGCCGCTTTACGCCCGTGTTCTGGCGGCAGATCCCGTTGGCCGCAGCCTGCTCCGCCAGATAAAAACCTGCGGCAGTATTCCCATCATCACTAAAACGAGCACCTTTCTTACAACGAACAAAAGACGCGAAGGAATCAACTCCCTCGCGCCACGTGAGCGTATGCTGGCTTATGACACACTGGCCACTGAACTCCGCCAGCTCTGCCAGACCAGTTCTGACCAGAACAATGACTTCCAGCGATCTCCAATATTCCACCATCAGCAGTAAACAGCAATTGCACCTGGTATCGTATCTATGGTCAGTGGCAGCTGCGGTCCAGCCTCGCCATCCAGATCACTTTCCAACGCTTCGGCCGCGCGAATGACAAAATGTTCAGCCTGTAGATGAAGAACGTACGCCTTGTCCGATATTGGTCTGCCCGCAACAAGGTCTGCTGTGACTGTCATAAGTCTTGGAATGCCACACTTACGGATGGCCAGCAAATCCAGCTTGCCATCCGTAACTGAAACATCCCTGGCTACGTTCTTCATACTGCCAACTACAGCACTATTGATGACCACGAACAAGAAGGCCTCAACCTCGTGCTGCCGGCCATCGGCTTCAATCGTAAGCGGGACAGCGCGAAACTTGGGCAGCTCACCGATGCCTTTAATGTAATACGCCATCTTGCCAAGCGCATTCTTGAGCCGGGCATCAACCTCATGGGCAATAGACGTCATCATGCCGGCACTGGCCACATTAATGAAATAGGTGTCTCCGACCCTGCCGAGATCCATCCGTCTGAACTGTCCAGCCGCAATCTTATCAAAATAGACTTCCATATCCTCGTTGATCTTGAGATAGGTCGCAAAATCATTCGATGTCCCACTGCCGATAATCCCCAATGGCAGGTCCAGTTGATGCTTCATCATGATATTGACACACTCATGAACTGTTCCATCTCCGCCAGCAGCCAGTATTCCATCAGGCTCTACTTCCCGGACAAAAGCAGCAAAATCTTCATTGCCTTCTTTTTTTGTACGATAAAGCAGCAACAAAATTCTTCGGCGCTGAAAGGCCTCAATCATCCCGTCCAGTTTGTTTTTAAACGCCGCATGGCCCGAGACCGGATTATAGAAGAGTACCAGCTTTTTCAATGTATATGCCTCCTAAAAACGAGCAGCTTCACTCGCGCAGCTGCTCGTTTCTTTTGTTAATTTTCATCTGTCCTGAACACACCGATACGACGCAGGAATTTAATCATAATCCGGCCAATCATCGGCATACGCTGCAGGTCATCCTCGAGCAGACCGCCAATCAGCAGCATGACTGCAATATAAACTGCACAGCCGAAGAATACGGCACCAAACGTCGAAAGCACGCCAAGATGCCACCATGCCAGCGTCCAATCGTAGAAGAAGTACACGGCAGCCGCCATCACGGCAGCAGACACAATCGTCTTCAAAAGCTGGGGAATCTCCATGCGATAACCGATGAATTTATAGATGAAGATCAGATTGATGATGGCTGCCACTCCCATATCTGCCGCCGTTGCCCAGGCAGCGCCCATGATGCCGAGCCACGGCAGTGCTGTGAGCTGCCAGTTCAGGACGACCTTGGCCACCGCCGCCAGGATCATATTGACCATCGGGATTGTCGGATGCCCAAGCCCCTGGAGGATTCCCGTCGAAACCTGATGTAAACCGAGCAAAATGATGCTGACGGCTGAAATCATAACCGCAGGTCCCGCCCCCGGCGCATTGTAGATAAGTGCCGAGATCGGCGTTGCCAAAACGAAAACGATAACAAACGCCGGAAAGCAGACAAAGTTCGAGATGCGGACCGAAGCAGCAGTCTGATTGTACACCCGCTTCATGTCCTTCAGCGCCCGCGCCTCGGAAATAGCCGGCACGATGCTCATAGCCATTGAGGCCGTAATAATGCAGGACAGATTGACAAGAGGAACCGCCATACCCGTCAGATAACCAAACAACTCCGTTGCTTCGTTGACACTATAGCCAGCCGCCTCGAGACGCTGCGGCACAATCATCAGGTCCAGATTCGATACAACTGGCAGCATGATGCTGGCTGCTGATACTGGCAGCGACAACTTAAAAATGCGCTTGATAATCAGCCAGGCAGGCTCTTTATCTGAGCCCGGCATTGGCTGCAGGTCATTACCGTAATCGCGCTCGATATCGCGGTTCAGCTTCCAGTGGAAATATACAAGCACCATAAGCCCGGCCATTGCTCCGGCCAAAGCTCCCAGCGACGCACCAGCCGATGCGTAATCAAGGCCCCAGGGCAGCAGCAGCTCCGCCAGCAGAATCATTGTAATAACACGGAAAATCTGCTCCACGATCTGCGACACAGCAGTAGGAGTCATACGCTGCCACCCTTGCAGATACCCACGCGAACTCGCCAGCAGTGTTACGAAAAACACAGTTGGGGCAAGCACAACGATAGACTTATAGGCACGCGCATCACGAACAAATTGCCAGTCAATCAGCCAGTCCGCCGCAAAATACGTCAAACCCGAAAAAACCAGACCTGTAAACAGCATAAGCGCCATCGAGATGCTGAACACCCGCTTCGCTCCGTAGATATCCTTAACAGCTATGCGCTCCGCCGTGATGATTGATATAGCCACCGGCACCCCCGCCTGTGACACAGTCATCGCAAAGAAATAGATTGGGAAGGCCATCTGGTACAGCCCAATACCCTCACCACCAAGAATCCGGGATACAAAAATCCAGTTGAGCGAGCCGATGACCTTGACAACAAAACCAGCAACGGTCAAGATAAATGTCCCCTTAAGGAACGACTCGCCCTTGCTGGATTTCTTTTCTTCAACTTCATGATTACTAATTGAAAACACCGCCTATATTTATAAGACATGCCTTTGTGTACTTCGACACATCCGCTTTGCAAAATCGTTGCAATACCGCTATAATAGTGGTATTGCAACACTATGGATTATACCATATATCGCCTGCATGTTTCCACTATTATTTCTGAGGAGTTCTCATGAGCGACAATTTGCTTGATTTCGATATGCAAATCGGCCATAAAAAGCCAGAAACCATTATCCATAAGGAGAATCAGTGTCCATTCTGCGACCGCGAGCATTTGACGGATATCCTTGCTACCGATGGCGAGCTTATCCTGCTGCGCAACAAATACAACGTGCTCACCGGCACAGATCAGTTCGTGCTCATCGAGAGCAGCGTCTGCCACAGTGACATTCCCGATTATACACCGGATCATATGCACCAGCTGATCCGCTTTGGCCTGCAGCAATGGCAAGCCCTGTTCGACTCGGGCCGGTACGCCGACGTCCTCTTCTTCAAGAACTACGGTCCCATGTCCGGAGGCACAATCCGCCATCCGCACATGCAGCTGATTGGCTGTCCAACGCTTGATCAGACTAAGCTGTTTAATCCCAAAGAATTTGCCGGCCCGTCCATTTGCCTGAAAAACGGTGTCAACTTCACCATCTCGGAGCATCCCCGCATCGGTTTTTGGGAACTCAACATCCTTCCGCCCGAGGTTGTCTATCCGGCCGCAATCGATACTGCCGCCGATTTCATTCAATTGGGCACACGGTATTTATTGCACCACTTCAGCAAATTCTGCCATAGCTATAATATTTTCTTCTATCACCACGGGAAACAAATCTATATCAAACTCATGCCGCGCTTTGCTACACCACCAGTATTTGTTGGCTACGGCATCCGCGTCCGCCCGACCAATATCGAAGACATGGTTCAGGAAATACGCACACTTTATCACTTGAACGAAGGAGTATAATTTTATGTGGATCTATTGTGAGGATATCGCCTGGTCTACCGGCGCCTCCACCATTACCTGCCGCCGCTTCCATCGCAAACAGGCCTGCCTGCAATGGTTCGGCTACAACCTGATCCAGGATGACAGCAGTTACGCTGCCCTGACAAAAGCAAAACTTCACCGAATCCTGCACGACCGGCAGGCTTCATCGCGGTTGCAGTCAGAAGGCCAACAGCCGGGACAGTGCCTGACAGGAACTCGTACCATTTATTTCTTTGCTGCCTCAAAGCGGACTGCCCGCAGAGAAAACCTGCAGCCGCCAGCCACAATCTCGCGCAAACTCCTAAAGGCTCACTCCCTGCTGCGATAAACCACTACTACAAAGAAACTGCCAACGCAAAAGACGTATCGATGATGTCTGCCATCATCGATACGTCTTTTTTCATCATCTCATCACTCGCCAGCTCAAAGCCTCATCAGCAGGATGCCGAAGGAACTCTTTTGCTATTCATGAAATATTTACTCATGCTTCTTTCTTGTCGAACGGCACATGATTGAGCTGTAATTCCGGATTGTTATCTGTAATCCAGCCCAAGGCCCATTCGTTGTTGACCAGCAATACGGGGTTATGATGCCGGTCATAGACGAACATACCACGATCAGCCCCCTTGAGCTCGGCCGGTGTAACCTCACGGCCATCTTGGAACGCCATCCAGCGTGCAACCTCATAGGGCTGCATGTTCATCTCGATATCAACATTGTATTCATTTTTCAGCCGATACTCGAGCACCTCGAACTGCAAGGTGCCGACCGTCCCGACAATATATGAATCCATACCGGCACCAGCCTGTTGGAACAGCTGGATTGCACCTTCCTGCGTCAGCTGCTCGATCCCTTTCACAAACTGCTTGCGCTTCATGGTATCCTTAGCCTGGACACGTGCAAACTTCTCTGGCGGGAACACCGGGAAATCGGCATACTTGAATTTATGACTGCTGTCGCAGACTGTATCGCCGATGCCGAACACCCCCGGATCGAACAAACCAATGATATCACCCGGATAGGCGGTATCAATAATCTGCCGATCCTGCGCCAGGAACTGCTGCGGCTGAGACAGTTTGAGCATCTTGCCGCTGCGCTCATGCCAAACTTCCATATTACGCTCAAACTTACCTGAGCAAATACGAATAAAAGCAAGACGGTCACGATGAGCCGGGTTCATGTTCGCCTGAATCTTGAATACGAAACCGGAGAACTTCTCATCGTCCGGTACAATGATGCCATCTGATGAATTACGTGACTGTGGCTGCGGTGCCATGCGGATATAACCTTCAAGGAAGTCCTGCACGCCAAAGTTCGTCATAGCCGAGCCAAAGAACATTGGTGTCAATTCGCCGGCATTGACCTTATCCATATCAAAATCTTCGCCGGCTTCATTGAGCAGCTCGATATCATCCTGCAAATTCTGCCAGACATCCTCGCCAATGCGCTCGATCATGACCGGATCACCTGGCTCATAGACATCCGCAATACGTGCTTCCTGCCCATGAGTCGTATCCGTAGCAAAAAGCAGCACCTTGTCATTGCGACGGTCATAGACGCCCATATATTGGCCATCCTGCCCGATCGGCCAGTTCATCGGATAAGACCGTATCCCCAGAACATTCTCAATCTCATCCATCAGATCAATTGGAGCCTTGCCGTAATGATCCAGCTTGTTGACAAAAGTGAAGATAGGAATCTCCCGCTGCTTGCAGACCTTGAACAGTTTCTTGGTCTGTGCCTCGACACCTTTCGCTACATCAATGACCATGACTGCACTGTCCACGGCCATGAGTGTACGATAGGTATCCTCTGAGAAATCCTGATGCCCCGGCGTATCGAGAATATTGATACGGCAGCCATCATAGTCGAACTGCAGCACAGACGACGTAACCGAGATACCACGCTGCTTCTCAATCTCCATCCAGTCAGACACCGCGTGGCGCTGCGTCTTGCGCGACTTAATGGAACCTGCCAGATGAATCGCACCACCATAGAGCAAAAGTTTCTCAGTCAACGTCGTCTTACCAGCATCTGGATGCGAAATGATGGCAAAGGTACGACGCTTTTCTATTTCTTTATCAAGTTCTTCACTTAAAGATGACAAATTAAATCCTCCCATTTGTAAATTACACTGATTCTTATTTTAGCATATTGATATATGTTATCGCAATATACGATTTTACCTGCTATACTATTGTCAATACTAGAAAATTTGGAGGCAACCTATGGAAATCAAAAAATCCGTCTGTCCCTACGACTGCCCGGACTGCTGCGGGCTGCTGGTCTCGGTCGACCATGAGCGAGCAGTGCGGGTCACCGGCGATCCGGCACACTCCTTCACACGCGGTACGCTTTGTCCCAAGATGGCCCACTATGAGCGCACCGTTCATTCGCCTTTACGACTGACCACACCGTTGAAACGCACGGGGCCCAAGGGCAGTGGCCAGTTCACCCCGATCACCTGGGATGAAGCCATCAAGACTATCAGCACCCAATGGAAGACCATTATCCATGAACACGGAGCGGAAGCTATCCTGCCGTACTCCTATGCTGGCACCATGGGCACGATTCAGTATAGCGCAGGGCACAGCTTCTTCTATGCATTGGGAGCCTCCAGTCTGGACCGCACGATCTGTGCCCCGGCCAAATCACGCGGCTATCGGGATGTTATGGGTGGTACCCTTCCTACTGCCCCGCAGGAAGCCCAGCATAGTGACCTGATCCTGCTTTGGAGCATCAGCATGCTCGCAACCGATATCCACTTCAAGCACGACCTTGATCTTGCCCGAAAAAATGGTGCAAGGATCTGGTGCATCGATACCTACGAGACCCCGACGGCCCGCTATGCCGACGAGTTCACTTGTGTCCGGCCCGGCACTGACGGGGCTCTGGCCCTGGGGCTTATGCACATCATTGCCCGTGACGGATTGACGGATGACTCTTTTATTACCCGCTATGTCCAAGGCTGGGACGAACTGCGCGATACAATACTTTCCCGCTATACACCAGAGTACACCAGTCAGCTCACTGGCGTACCAACAGCGGTACTTGAGCAGCTCGCACAAGCCTATGCTGCAGCCCGCGCTCCCTTTATTCGTCTGGGCAGCGGACAGTCCCGCTATGGCAATGGCGCTATGACTTCACGGCTCATCACCTGCCTGCCGGCCATCACTGGTGCCTTTCAGCATGCAGGAGGCGGCCTGCTGACCTCGACTTCCGGCAGTCATGCCTTTGACAAGAATATCATCCGTCACCCGGAGTGGGAAAAAACCGATATCCGGCATATCAATATGATAAAGCTTGGTGAGGTACTCAATAATGTGCAGCTCACGCCAGCCGTGAAAAGTCTTTATGTCTACTCATCAAACCCAGCCTGCACGGCTCCAGACCAACAGCAGGTATTACGCGGATTGGCCCGTGAGGACCTCTTCACCGTAGTGCATGAGCGTTTTCTTACAGATACAGCCCGCTACGCTGACATCATACTGCCAGCCACGACCTCACTTGAGCACGACGACATCTATTACTCTTATGGACACTACACCATCCAGCGCGGCAATGCCGTTATCCCGCCTGTCGGCGAAAGCAAATCTAACTGGCAGGTTTTTCAGTTGCTGGCTGAAGCCATGGGGCTTGATGATCCATTCTTCCGCCAAAGCGAGCAAGAGCTGATCCAGCAGCTCATTGCCAGCACTAAATCAGCCTGGCCGCTGCCTGTTCCACAAGAAAAACTGGCCGTCGGCGAACCAGTCGACCTGCCATTGCCTGACGACTACAAACTCTCTTTTGGAACGCCATCTGGCCGAATTGAAATTTTTAATCCCCGGATTACTCCAGCGTTGCCCGATTACTTTCCGGCACATGCCAGCAACGATGCCGAGCAGTTCTATTTCATCAATTCGCCGGATTCCCGGATATTGGACAGTTCATTCAATGAACGACCCGAGCTGACCAAAGATCGGCTTATGACGCTGCTGATGCATCCATTGGACGCCAGACAGCTCAGCCTGCAGAATGGCGACACCGTTGTCGCAGAGAACGCACGCGGTCAGGCAGCCTTTACGCTGGAACTTTCCGAGCACACTCACCGCGGCTGTGTCGTCAGCGAAGGCATCTGGTGGCAATCCCATATTGGCAGGCATAACACCAACGCCCTCACCTGGCAGCGGACCACCGATAAAGACGGTGGCAGCACATTCTATGATCTAAAAGTCAATATCCGCCACCAGTAAATGAAAAGCCTGTCCGGCATGGACAGGCTTTTCATTTACTCACTCATCGGCCGCAGCTCCAGCCCAACCGGGCAATGGTCACTGCCGAAAATTTCATTATGAATGGTTGCTGCAGCAATCTGCTGTTTCAGACGCTCGGAGGCAACAAAGTAATCAATGCGCCAGCCAGCATTCGTGTCCCGCGCTTTGCGCAGATAGGACCACCAGGTATAGATGCCCGTCTGCTCTGGATAAAGCGTCCGGAACGTATCAACAAACCCTGCCTGCAACAGTTCTGTGAACTTGCCGCGCTCCTCGTCAGTGAAGCCCGCATTATGATGATTTGTCCGCGGATTCTTCAGATCGATCTCCGTATGCGCAACATTGAGATCGCCACAGACAACAACCGGTTTCGTCTGGTCAAGCTTCTTCAGATACTCACGGAAAGCGTCTTCCCAAACCATGCGATAATCCAGCCGCTCCAGCTCACGTTTCGAGTTTGGCGTATAGACGGTTACCAGGTAGAGTTCCGGAAACTCCAACGTGATGACACGGCCTTCATGATCATGCTCCTCAATACCCAGACCATAGCTCACAGCAAGCGGCTCCACACGAGAAAATACTGCTGTTCCCGAATAGCCCTTACGCTCAGCACTGTTCCAATATTGCTTGTACCCCGGCAGCTCGAGAATAGCCTGATCTGGCTGCATTTTTGTTTCCTGCAGGCAAAACACATCCGCATCGAGCTGGCAGAACGACTCCATAAAGCCTTTTTTAAGACAAGCCCTGAGGCCATTGACATTCCAAGAAATAAATTTCATGGTCAGCCCTCCATCACGGCAGGGCCTTGAACTGTGCCAGCGGCCAGAACACGACCATCGCTTTGCCTTTGATCAGATCAAACGGTACAAATCCGACATCAGCAAAACGGCTGTCCTCAGAATTGTTGCGGTTATCGCCCATGACAAAAATCGTTCCTTTCGGGACGGTCGACTTCGGATAGTCACTCTTGGTCTTCTCGAGAATATAATCCTCGTTGAGCAGCTGGTCGTTGACGAACACGCGGCCATCCTTGATCTCAACCGTGTCCCCTGGGGTCGCAATGACACGCTTGATGAAATCCCGGCGCGTATCGCGCGGATACTGGAATACCAGAATCTCGCCCTTCTGCGGCTCACGGAAATTATAGATAAACTTATTGACCACCAGCCGCTCTTGTGACTGCAGTGTCGGCCGCATTGAAGGCCCGTCTACAATGTAGAGCTCCACGACAAACTCGCGGATGACGAATGCGAGCACAATGGCCACAACAATCGATATAATCCAATCTTTAGCTTCTTCTCCTAATGAACTCATGCGGGTTCCTCCTCATTTGTTGAATGATCCGCTTAAACAAATAGGGACTGCCAAAAAGCAGTCCCTACCGTTACGCAGATTAGCGTTTTTCTTTGATACGAGCAGCTTTACCCGTAAGGTTGCGCAGATAATAAAGTTTTGCACGACGGACAACACCGCGGCTGACAACTTCGATCTGAGCAATACGCGGAGAATGAACCGGGAACACACGCTCAACGCCGATACCATAAGAGATACGACGAACCGTGAAAGTCTCACGGACACCTACGCCCTGACGAGCGATTACGCGGCCTTCAAAGACCTGAATACGCTCACGGGTACCCTCGACGATTTTCGCATGAACGCGAACCTTGTCACCAGGGCCAAAAGCCGGAATGTCCGAGCAGAGCTGTTCTTTCTCCAAAGTTTCGATAATGTTCATTTGTATACTTCCTCCTTATTTCAGACGTTCATGGCCAGCGTCTTTCTGTACCGAAGTACTCCGCCCACTCAGAGGACCGTCCACATACTTTGTTAGTGTACCATAATTGCAGTTGCGTTTCAACAGTCTGTATAAAATTTTTTCGTTCACAGCGGCATCAGCTGATCCGGGCGTCCATAGCCCGACGGACTACTGCTTCGGGAACATCATTACGGCTGATGACCGTCCCGATTCCCGTCATGAGCACCCAGTTGACTTTACCGCCGATCGTCTTCTTGTCGTGGAAAATATCTATATACATCGCATCAACTGTACATCCTGCCGCTTTTACTGGCAGCTTCAGATCTGTGATCAGCTTCGTGACGCGCTCAGCAGCTGCCTTATCGATAAGCCCAAGCTGACAGCTGATATCGGCGGCCCCCACCATACCAATTGCCACAGCCTCACCATGATTATAGCGCACATAACCGGTCTCTTTCTCAATCGTATGCGCTATCGTATGACCAAAGTTCAGTATCCGGCGCAGACCAGCCTCCTGTTCATCCTGACTGACCACTGCCGCCTTAATCTCACAGGAACGCGCAATCATATGCGTTGCCGCCTCAGGCTCCAGAGCTAACACAGACTGCTGGTTCCTCTCGAGAAACTCAAAAAATTCCCGATCATAAATAATGCCATATTTAATGATCTCACCCAATCCGGTATAGATTTCGCGTTTAGGCAGGCTCTGCATAAACGCAAGATCCATGAACACAGCCTGCGGCTGATAGAACGCGCCGATGAGGTTCTTGCCCAGCGCATGATTGACCGCGACCTTGCCGCCAACACTGGAATCCACCTGCGCCAGCAGGCTTGTCGGCAGCTGGATAAACGGCACTCCACGCATATAAGTAGCCGCAACAAACCCAGCCAGATCACCAACCACGCCTCCTCCCAGGGCAAAAACAGGTGACTTGCGGTCCAATCCCAGCTCAATGGCCTTGGTATATAGCAATTCGGCTGTCGCCAGACACTTCGAGCTCTCACCAGCTGGAACCTCGGCCACCACCGCCTGCAGACCGACTGACTGCAATAGCTTCTGTATCCGGCCAGCATACAGCGGTCCTACGTTGCTGTCCGTCACAATCAATGCCTGACGCGAGAACCCTGCCTGCTCCACAAAGTGTACCAATTCCTCATCCAGACCATAACCAATGACAATATCGTAGCTTTTTTTGCCAAGATCTACCTTTACTTTACGCATGGATGACACCTCTCGATTTTAAGTAACGCTGAATAACCTCAACCACCTGCAGCGGGGATAAATCACTCGTATCAACCGTATAGTCGGCCTGCTGATATAAAGCCTGACGTTCTGCCATCAGCCTGGCAACAGCCTGCCGCCGATCTCCCTGATCAGCCTGATCAAGCACCGGACGGGAGCCGCGATGACTGGTCCTTATCAGCACGGCATCCACACTGGCACGCAGACAGATGATGACGCCAGACTCGCGGAACCGGGCCATATTGGCCGGATCTTTCACGGTGCCACCGCCCGTCGATATCACCGCATTACGGCGTGCAGCGAGCCGGTCAACCAGCTGGCGCTCCTGCTCGCGGAAATAAGCCTCTCCCCGCTGTGAAAAGATCTCGGAAATACTCATCCCTGACTCAGCCTCAATCTGCTGATCCATGTCAATGAACGCCGATCCCAGCCGGGCCGCCAGCATCCGCCCGGAGCTGGTCTTACCCGTGCCCATAAATCCGATGAGTACGACGTTTCTCATACTCACCAGTCCTTTCCAATTCGTTCCCGGTAATGCTCGAGAGCTGATTTAACATCGACCATCGCATCCGAACCGAATTTATCACAGACAGCCTCCGCCATGACAAAGGCTGTCATCGCCTCACCAACTACTGATGCAGCCGATACTGCGCAGGTATCACTGCGTTCCTTGCAGGCCAATACTTCCCTGCGGCTGGCGACATCAATCGAATGAAGTGGTGTCATGAGCGTCGGAATTGGCTTCATGGCCGCCTTTACGACGACCTCCTCGCCATTACTCATCCCCCCCTCAAGACCACCAGCCCGGTTTGTCTGCCGATAAACCTCACCCTGTCCATCAAGGAAAATTTCATCATGAATCTGGCTGCCGGGCAGCATCGCACACTGAAAACCGGCGCCAATCTCTACGCCCTTAATCGCCTGAATTGACATCATTGCCCCAGCCAGTTTCGCATCAAGACGACGATCCCATTGGATATGACTGCCCAGTCCAGCAGGCAGCCCCCGCACCGTCACTTCAAAGATTCCGCCCAACGTATCACCCGCCTGCTTTGCCTCGTCAATCCGAATCTTCATCGCAGCCTCTGCGGTCGGATCATAGCAGTTCAGCTCCGAATCCGAGTCTTGTCCGAGCAAGGAACGATCCACCCTGGCAGGGTTGACTTCCACACCGCCAATGGCCAGAACCTGAGATACCACCTCGATGCCCAGCGCCTGCAGAAAGGCCTTGCAAACAGCTCCGACTGCTACGCGCATCGTCGTCTCACGTGCGCTGGACCGCTCCAGAATATCCCGCACATCCTCCCGTGCATATTTCTTTACACCAGTAAGATCCGCATGACCCGGACGGGCTGCCGTCACCATCGGTCCAGATGGCTCACCAAACACGGCCATACGATCCGTCCAGTTGCCAAAATCCTTATTGACCACCCGCAAGGTAACCGGGCCGCCCAGCGTCTCACCGAAGCGCACGCCGGAAACGATCTCGACCTGATCCTGTTCAATCTTCATGCGGCCGCCACGCCCATACCCCTGCTGACGCCGCGCCAGATCCTTATTAATTACAGACAGATCCAGCTTCAGCCCAGCCGGAAGCCCTTCCAAAATTGCTGTAAGACACGGTCCATGGGATTCTCCGGCAGTCATAAAACGTAAGATACTCATTGCTTGATACACCTCTCATGGTTTCATTTTTTATCATTATTAACAGTTTAAGTTATCAGGGAGTATAAATCAAGTCTTCCCAACAGTAATTCATGTCTCCATAGCAAAGATATGCAATAACATTTCACAATCCAGAAGGCCCTCTTTTCCCTGTATCGCCGTCTGCTGCACGGAAATATACCGGTCTGAGTTCTGGATTTCCCGCAAAAATGCAAGCAAAGCGAAATAACTGCAATGAAATCTCAACTGCACAGGCAGGACCTTTACCCCATCCTGCGACTGAACTTTGCCCGGCGTCACACTCTGCAACAAAACCTGATGACGGATAGCCTGCTGCTGCACCTCTGTTAGAAACCGTCCCTGCTCCAGCTGGTCCGGCAATGCCTGATCTGCCCGTAGCTGCTGCTCAAGCAAATCCTTCTCAAAGGCGGAAAAGTCCAAATGGGCATTCTGATAGTTCTCAACCGCCACCACTTCCGCCCGTACCTTCGCACTCTCTGCCTGCGCATCCTGGCGCGCAGATTGCAAAGGCAGCTCAACAAACTGATAGCATGCCAGTACCAGCAGCATGGACAGACAAGCCGCTGCTCCCAGCCATTCCCGTCCTTCCAGATTCCATCGTATCGTCATCCTGTATCCACCCTTTCTATATCTACAGATGAAGACTTAGCTGAAAAGAGACTATATCCTTATCCACACTCGAAGACTTAAGCACCGGTCCCTGTGGGAAAAAATCACGATCCTGCTCAAATGCCTTGATATAATCTGCCAGGGCCTCAAAACTTACCGCCTGCCCTTTGATTTGCAGCACATCACCATCTTCCAGCTGCAGCCCGTCCAGCCAGGCCCCTTCGGTGGTCATGCTCCCGAAATGTACCAATACACTGTACCATGGAAAATTCTTGGCTGACAATGCCTGCAGCTGCTGATTTTTAACATCGATTTCCTGCCGGACAGACTCCAGCCGTTCCATTCGCTGCTGGTCAGGCCCCAGCTGTGCCAGATCCTGCTGTGCCTGCGCAGCCTCTTGTCGCGCCGCATAGAGCTGCCAGCAGTCCCAGCCGGTCCAGCCACTCAGAAAGAACAGCACCGACGCTAACCAGACAAGTGCCAGCCGGCGATAGTCCCAGCAGATCCCGCCTCTGGACCGCGACGCCTGCAACAGTCCACATACCCTTTCTTTTGGGACCTGGTCTCCAACCGAAAAACTATTAGTCTCTGCTGGTGCCATGATTATCAGTTCTGCCAGTGGCAACTCTGCTGTAGTAAACGATTGCTGCCAAAGTTGCAGATCAGACCGCTCGACAGCCGCCATCCAGAAGTCCCCCTCGTTCAACTCAGCCTGCACAGTCTGACACTGCTCAACATCCCAGCCCTGCTCTGCAGCCTTGGCCTCCAGTTCCCAATAGGCAGCTTCCGTCCTCTCCTCAGCTGACATATCCGGTGGTAATCGCAGTACATACCCCAGCACCACTTCCTCCGGCAGAATCAGCAGCCGCGGCCACCCATTCCAACCCAGCTGTGCCAGCCTCAGCCCCGCCGCATCTGCAAACTGCGCCGGAAAATCTTCCTCCCGGACCAATTCATTGCCAATCCGAGGCGTTATCGGTTCTTGCACAGATTGCTTCACCAGCCAGCTGCCAGCATCTATCTGCCAAAGCATCAGTTGAATCGAGGCCCTGCCAACCGGCAATAGACATACAACGGTATCCCCATACACAGATTCCCGTATCAGCGCATGCTGCAGCCGGCGGCCAAGCCCCTTCAACCATAACGCAACCTGTTTCATCCATTCACCGTGCCCATCCACACCAGACATACCGTTCTCCTTTCTTTGTTGCCCGCTTTCTCAGTAATCCGCGAACCACCTTTTTATGCAGCCAGCCGCCTGCAGGCCGCCAACACGCAGCGCCCGTCAGTATGAGCTTATCCTCCCGATATTCCGGCGTCACCCTGACTTCCATCTCTGGCATAGCGGCCGATGATTCCATAGCCCGATACTCATTAGAAATCCCCCGCCCCAGCTCATACATTCGCGCCTCCTGCTCCACCGCCCCTTCAGCCGCCAGCCGCAGATCCATTTCCTGCTGGTAGGCGATATTGTCACTCCAGGCTGCCCGTACAAAATAAAGGATTGCCAGCCCGAAGCCCAGCATCAGCATCATGAGGCAAAGAGCCGCCAGAGACACGAACCCCTGCTGCCCATCCCTGCAGACTTCAGGGGACCGATAGACACTTTGCCTGATCCACTGGCAGATATACTGCTGTCTGGAGCGTATAGACATGTTCCGTCACCTCACTCTTTCCCGTCAACCGAATAACATACAACCCCGCAGCTCCGGCCTCAGGCGTACAAGAAAACTCTGTTATCGTCACCGCTGCCAACGAATGATCACCAGTCATAGGCGCCGATGCATCTTCACATACCAGTTTATGTGTGCCCTGGATCGTGTTCAGCCAATACTCAAGGCGAACTTCCTGCTCCTTGCCCGCTGCATCCGCTGGCAGCGTCTTGATAATCTCGTAACCTTGTTTATCACCGGGCAATGGCCGGATTTCCCGCGCCTCAAGCATATCCTCTACCACGCGCTCAAATGCAAACTGAACTTCCTGCTGCAACTCTGCATCGGCCATGATAGAAAGATAATGGTGCATTCCCCAAAGTGCTGCCGTCCCCAACGATGCCAGTAACATTACAATCATTGGTACTGATATTACCGCCTCCAATAGTACAAAACCCCGCTGACACTGATTGCCGGCTCTCATACTCCTCCACTCCCTACGCGTCATAATTTCACCAACAACAATATATTCTTAATATAAACATAATTCAACGTTCTCATCTTTATATCCTGCTTAAAAATACAATAAGAGGTAAAGTGTGTTACATATATACACCTTGTCCCGGTCCGCTTTATAGGATGCAGCAATCCAGATAAGCCTGCCCATTCAAAATATTACACAAAAAGCGCAGCAACGTGGATGTTGCTGCGCTTTTTGTGTAATACCAACTTTGTTTTAAACTTTATCTCACTCAAAATCTGCTGCGGCATTAAGTTCTTTCTTGCGCTGCCGCCAATTTGGACAGTATTGATCCATACGAGCTTTAAAAGCGGGACCATGGTTGTATTCCCACAGATGCGTAAGTTCGTGGATCATGACATATTCCAGCGCCTCCGGCTTATATTTAGCCAGTTGCAAGTTAAGCCAGACCCTGGCTTTCACGACATTGCAGGTGCCCCAGCGGGACTTCATATTGCGAATGCGGCATTCAGCAGCCTGCCGGCCGACAATAGTTTCGCATCGGGGCAGCAGCACCGGTATTGCCTGTTCCAGCATCCGGCGATACCAGCCATTAACAATTTCACGCCGCTGCTGCTGTGTCGTATAATCTGGCACATAGAGCAGCACCCGATTCTCTTTTTGATAGATTGCAGCCTGCTCCCCAACGGACGAACGCACGACCAGCTCGCGATACTCGCCCCAGACAGGGATCCGCTCTCCGCTCACATACTGTCGCCGCGACCGAATTGGCATTTCCCTCATCGCCTGCTGTTTCTTATTGACCCAGTCCCAGTTTTTAGTCAGGAAACTCATGATATCTGCCTGCGCCATCTGATTTGGAGCCGAGATTTCAATGTGTCCATCTGGTTTCTGTACGCGCAGATACATATTTTTCATGCGTTTGCGCGTAACTTTCACCATTTGTCCATCATAAGAAAATAATTCTTCCATCGTATCTGCTCCTGCTATAGTCTCAGTTTTGCGCCCGTTTCATGGCCTCATCAAAAATGGCCTGCAATTCCGCGCCATCAAACTGATATTTCTCATTGCAGAAATGGCAGCAAACCTCGGCATGGCCATCGGTAACCAGCGACTGCAGATCTGTCCGCCCAAGACTCAGCAAAACTTCACTAATACGTTCTTTGGAACACTGACAGGAAAATGCCAGCTCCGTTGTCGTCATGTAGTGAATATCAAACCCTCGCAAAAGCTCGGCTATGATTCCCCTGGCATCGAGGCCATGCTCAACCATATGGGAGACGGAATTCACCTGCCGGAGATTGGCCTCAAGCTTGTCGATGCACTCATCTGTTGCATCCGGCAGCGGCTGGATGATAAAGCCACCAGCACCAATGCACTTAAACTCAGGGTTCACCAGAACCCCAAGGCCAACACTCGACGGCGTCTGCTCGGAGACATACAGATACTTCGTAAGATCATCGGCAATCTCGCCATCTGTAATCTCTGAACTGCCCGTGATCGGATTCTTCAGTCCGGTAAATCTGGTCACCGACACCATCCCCTGCCCGATACCACCGCCCACATCGATTTTCCCCAGTGCATTGAGCGGCAGGTTGACATGCGGCTCATCAACATAGCCGCGCACAAAACCTTCCGGCGTTGCATCAGCAGTAACCTTGCCCAGCGGACCATCACCAGCAAATTTGATGGTCAATGCTTCTTTGTTCTTGAGATTCGCCGCCATCAGCAGCGCAGCAGTCATCGTGCGTCCCAGTGCGGCAGCAGCTACCGGATAACAGTCATGGCGTCGGATCGCCTCGTTAACAAGATCAGTCGTGACAGCCGCATAGATTCGTACGCCGTCAGCCGTCGCCTTGACTAAATGGTCTTTCATATTCTGATTCCTTCCTTTGATTTCGTTGTCTTTCGATAAAAGAAAAGCCTTCCCAAAAAGCAGGAAGGCTTTTCTGTGCGGTTTACATCTTATATTGCATCAAAACTTCATCGGTGTCAATATCATAGATCCGGATCTCGCCATCCTGCAGGACAGCAAAGGTATTGCGTCCATCCTCCCGCTTGGAAAGCGCCGCAGAGCCGGGGTTCAAGAACACGGTCTGACCGCGCTTCTCGAGTACTGTAGTATGGATATGGCCGCTGATGAACAGGTCCGCCCGCAAATGCCGCGCCATCGCATCCTTTTCTGCATCCGACATGACGGTATCGCCATGTGTGATGATGATCCGTAATCCTTCCGCTACAACATAGGCATAGGGCGCTTCCACCGGCAGTTCCAGGCAACTGGCATCCACCGAGGAATCGCAGTTGCCCCTGGCTATGATAACAGGTACCGGGCAGGTGTTGATGCGCTGTACGAGTCCAGCCGGATTATAGTCTTCCTTCATTGGGTTACGTGGACCATGATAGAGGATATCGCCTGCATGCAGAATCATATCCGCATTCTGGAATTGCTTTTCCCAGGCTTTCTGCCAGGCCATCTCATGACCATGGGTATCACTGATAATACCAATTTTCATTATTCAGCCTCTTTTCGTCGCTCCAGTCAAAACAGGGACTCAGCCGATCTGTTTAAGCAGATTGGCCATCTCCATTGCTGCCATTGCGCCATCAACACCCTTGTTGCCAGCTTTCGTGCCCGCACGCTCGATGGCCTGCTCGATGTTCTCAGTCGTAACAACGCTGAAGATCGTCGGTACGCCGGTCTGCATACCGACCTGGGCTACGCCCTTGGAAACTTCATTGCAGACATAGTCATAGTGAGACGTCGAGCCACGAATGACGGCACCGAGGCAGATGACAGCATCATACTTGCCACTCTCTGCCATCTTCTTAGCAACGACGGGGATCTCAAATGCGCCCGGTACCCAGGCCACATCGATATCCTCATCCTTTGCTTCATGGCGGTGAAGCGTATCAAGTGCACCGCCCAACAGTTTGCTAGTGATGAATTCATTGAAACGAGCCGTCACGATACCAAATTTCAAGCCTTTTGCGGTTACAAAACCTTCGATTACATTTGCCATTGTCTATTCCTCCTAATTCTTTCTGTCTTATTTTAGAATCTCTTCGTTAAGCAGATGACCCATCTTTATCTTCTTGATCGTCAGATACTTCTTGTCAAACTTATTCGCATGGATCATGAGCGGCACGCGTTCGCTGATAGTCAGCCCATACCCCTCAAGCCCAGCCCGCTTGGCCGGATTATTGGTCATGAGCTTGATGCTCGTAAGCCCAAGGTCACAGAGGATCTGTGCTCCAATGCCATAATCGCGGAGATCCGGAGCAAAGCCGAGCTCCACATTGGCTTCAACGGTATCGCGGCCATCATCCTGCAAAGCATAGGCACGCATCTTATTGGCCAGGCCAATGCCGCGGCCTTCCTGACGCATATAGAGCACAACGCCCTCGCCAGCCTTTTCGATCGTCTCGAGTGCCGCATGAAGCTGATCGCCACAGTCACAGCGCAGGGATCCCAGCGCATCACCCGTGAGGCATTCAGAATGTACGCGCACAAGTACGTCTTTTTTGCCAGCTACATCGCCCTTAACGATAGCCAGATGACATTTGCCGTCCAGCTTGCTCTCATAGGATTTTATGCGAAAATGGCCAAACTTGCTTGGGAAGTCTACATCCGCTACCATATCCACAAAATTTTCGGTACGCTTGCGATATTCGATCAGCGCCTTGACCGTGATCATATGCAGGCCATGCTCTTGGGCAAATTCAAGCAGACGCGGTGTACGCATCATGTGACCGTCATCGTCCATAATCTCACAACAGAGACCGGCCGGATAAAAACCAGCCAGGCGCGCGAGGTCAGTCGTAGTCTCAGTATGCCCGGCCCGACGCAGCACGCCGCCTTCGACCGAACGCAGCGGGAATACATGCCCTGGGCGGCGGAAGCTGGTCGCCTTGGCTTTTGGGTCCAGCAGTTTCTTCATCGTCTGACAACGCTCAAACGCAGAAATTCCGGTCTCGGTATCGTAGGCATCGATAGATACCGTGAACGCCGTCTCATGGTTGTCGGTGTTATTGACAACCATCTGACCGATGTTCAGTTCATCCAGGCGTTTGCCATCAATTGGAGTACAGATAAGTCCCTTGGCGTATTTCGCCATGAAGTTAATGTCCTCCGGGGTAACGGTCGCTGCAGCGACAATCAAGTCGCCTTCGTTCTCGCGGTCTTCGTCGTCAACGACGACAATCATCTTGCCATTCTTGATATCTTCGATGGCCTGCTCTACAGTTGCAAAATCTGCCATAATCTATTCTCCTATCAAAAACCATTTTCCATCAGAAATGTCCGCGTGAGTCCGCCGGACGCTGCGCCCGGTGCCGGACTGGCCGACAACATCTTCTCTACATATTTGCCCAACACATCAGTCTCGATGTTGATGGGACTGCCCGGCTTCTTACTGCCAAGATTCGTCACCTGACGTGTATGCGGAATCAGACTCACCGTAAAATCATGCTCTGTGATGGTGGCCACTGTCAGGCTGATACCATCGAGAGCTACGGAGCCTTTCTCCACGATATAACGCAGCAGGTCTGCTCCGGCAGCTACTTTCAGCAAAATAGCATTACCTTCCTCCGTAAAGGATACGACCTCACCCGTGCCATCAATATGACCACTGACAATATGACCGCCGAGCCGGCTGGCGAGCGTCAGCGCCCGCTCCAGATTGACAGGGCTTCCCTTTTTCAACTCGCGAAATTCTGTGCAGCGGATAGTCTCCGGCATGACATCGGCCGTAAAGTAATTCCTGTCAAAACTCGTAACGGTCAGGCAGACGCCATTAACCGCAATGCTGTCCCCCTGCCGGACATCAGTCAGGACTTTCTCACATGAAACTGCCAGCTGTCCACCGCCAATGCGCTGAATATAGCCAACTTCTTCAATAATGCCTGTAAACAAAACTGTCACCTCCAGGTAGTCCTACTTCCTCGGATAGCCAGTCAGCAGGATATCGCCCGCCAGCTGCTCCATGGTAATGCACTCCAGTTCTACGGCCTCGCTCAGATGTGAAAAACCAGCACCTTCAACTGGTGTCAGTGCATTCTGCCCACCAATAATCTTAGGCGCGATGAAGGCATGGACCTTATCGACCAGTCCCGCGGCAAGCAGCGAGAAATTAACCTGTCCGCCACCTTCGACAAAAACCGAGCAGATCTCCTGCGCTCCCAGCTTTTGCAGCAGCTGCCGCAGGTCTACGTGTACATCGCCGCCGGCTACAAGTATCTCTGCCCCGGCAGCCTGCAAAGCAGCCACACGATCAGCGGGTGCCTGCTCCGTCACTGCCACGATCGTACGGGCCTGACCATCGGTCAAAACCTTAGCCGTCAGCGGTGTACGAGCCTGACTGTCCACAATAATGCGGACCGGGTTCTTCCCCTTGCGGTCCGACAGTCTGGTCGTAAGACTTGGATTATCCGCCAGCACAGTACCAATTCCTACCATGATTCCATCATATTTATCACGATATTCATGTACGCGATAGCGGGAAACTTCATTGGTAACCCACCGCGACTCTCCTGCCGCGGTAGCGATTTTACCATCCAGCGACATCGCCGTTTTGAGAACAACGAACGGCATCTTATGCGCAATCCACTTAAGGAATACCTCATTAAGCCGGATGGCCTCTGACTCCAAAACCCCACAGACGACCTCAACGCCAGCATCCTGCAATATTTGGATACCCTTACCCGCCACCAGCGGATTCGGGTCCTTCATGCCAATAACGACACGACGGATTCCTGCCTCGGCTACCGCCTTGGCACAGGGGCCGGTACGTCCATAATGGGCGCAGGGCTCAAGTGTGACATAGAGTGTCGCTCCCTGAGCCAGATTGCCTGCCATGCTGAGCGCATGGACCTCGGCATGTGGAGTACCGGCCTTGCGATGCCAGCCAGCAGCAATAATCCGCCCTTCGCGAACAATCACCGCTCCCACCAGCGGATTCGGCGTTGTACGCCCCTCCGCATTGCGGGCCAGCCGCAAAGCTTCCCGCATGAAATCTTCATCATTCAAATGATATCACCTCAGATTCTATACATTGAACATTGAAGACTGTGAATGAGACCTGAGAAAACAAAAAAAGCCATTGAAAAGATTTCTCTTTTCAATGGCTCACACTGCATGCAAACAATCGAACATGCCTTTTCTCCTCCCGACTATACGGTCGGCTTCGGAATCTCACCGAATCATGCTCCCAAAAGAGCTCGCGGGCTATACCGCCGGTGGGGAAACACTCCCCGCCTCAAAGACAAATCTCAAGTAATATAATAGCACAGCTGTCCAAAATTGTACATGGTTTCCGTAAAATTTCTGGCAGCAATACCTCAGATGATCTCAATGAGTTCCTTGCTCGACTTAGTCAGGGATTCGCAGCCATCAGCCGTAACCAGCACAGTATCCTCAATACGCAGTCCACCCCAGCCCGAGATATAGACGCCCGGCTCATCCGTTACAAGCATATTCGGCTGCAGTGCCTCGCAAGTACTGGCCAGCGAGAGGCGCGGTTCCTCGTGAATCTCAAGGCCCAGGCTGTGTCCAAGACCATGACCGAAATACTGGTCCAGATCATACTTTGCCAGATTCTCAACAACAGCCATGTGCACAGATTTGCCCGAGACGCCCGGCTTGATTTTCGTCAATGCAAGCCGCTGTGATTCAAGCACAGCAGCGTAGATATGGCGCTGTTTTTCATCGGCCCGGCCGATGCAGATGGTGCGGGTGATATCCGAGTCGTAACCAGCAGAGATCGCGCCAAAATCCATCGTCAGCAACTCCCCTTCTCTGATGATCTTATCTGTCGCGGTGCCATGCGGCAGGCAGCCACGCAGCCCCGAAGCCATGATGGTCGTAAATGACGGTCCCTCAGAACCATTCTCACGCATGCAGTTCTCCAGATGTGCCGCGGCCTGAACCTCAGTCATTCCCGGACGAATATAAGTTAACATATCCTCAAAAGCAAGATCTGCGATCCTGCAAGCTTTGCGGATATGCGCCAGCTCCTCAGCATCCTTGATCTGGCGCAGTGTATCAAGTTTCAGTGCTGTATCAAATTGAAGGCCCGCCAAGAGTTTAGTAAGTGTCGAGAAATCATCATAGATAAGCGCATTGCCCTCAAAGCCGACACGTTTCGCACCGATGGCTTTGACACACTCGGCAGTTTTCTGAAGCAGACCGTCCTTCTGCTGGACAAGCTCAAAGAGTGGTGCCTGCTGGGCTGCCTGTTCGGTGTACCGACTGTCGGTGATAAGCATCGCCTTTTCCCGGCCGATAACCAGCATCGTGTCATCGCCACGAAAGCCGCTAAAGTAATGCAGATTAACATACTTCGATACGATCACGGCATCCAGTTTGTTCTCATCCATCAAGGCACGCAGTGCCTGCAAACGATTCTCGATCATAATAGTCACTCCTAGTTCTATTTCATTGCTGCGATTATTGGTATTTATTTCCTGATTTTGTAGATAATGGCCTCCAGCGCAGCCAGATAGCTTTCCACACCCAATCCACAGATCTGGCCCATAGCAACCGGCGCCAGAACAGAGGTATGCCGGAACTCTTCCCGCTGATGAATATTGGAGATGTGTACCTCTATGACCGGCACATCGATAGCGGCAATGGCATCGCGAATAGCAATGCTATAGTGCGTGAACGCCGCAGCATTAAAGATAATGTAGTCATACTGATGATTCGCCTGCTGTGTCCGGTCAACCAGATCCCCCTCATGATTCGACTGGAAGCAGTCAAGTTCCAGCCCAGCCTCTTCAGCCCGGGCCTTCAGGCAATCTTCGATATCCTTAAGCGTCGTGCTGCCATAGATTTCAGGCTCGCGCGTGCCCAGCAGATTCAGATTGGGTCCATTGAGCACCAAAACTTTTGCCATAGCAATTCTCCCTTCTGTGCTCAGTAACGGATCGTGAAGCGTCTCTCATCAGGCTGTGCAGGACGGGGCTCAAGTCCAAAGTTCTGTACTTTGATGAAATAGTTGCCCTCATGGATGCGCTGCTCGAGCTGGTCAACAGCTTCCTGGCTGCCCTGAATCTCCATCGTAACACTGCCGTCATCCATATTCTTTACCCAGCCGGTCATATCAAGTTCCGTTGCCTGCTGCTGCACATACATCCGAAACCCGACTCCCTGCACACGGCCCGTGGCCGTACCAAAATAACGAACTAAATCTGCCATGATCCTCGCTCCTCTATTCTTCTGTACGCTTACGCTTCTATGTCACGCCGTAGAATCGTATACGGTTCTACCGGCTGTGTCATCTTCATCTGGACGATCTGCTGCGGATGTGGTGCCACATCCACATGCTCGCCACTATCATCGATCATATCGGTGATTTGCTGACGATATAGTGGCCCTGTTGGCTGAAAAACCTCAATCTCCTGCCCCAGCTTCATATTGTTGCGCTGCTCGACAATCGCATAGCCCGTAACCGGATCATACTCGCGGACCAGTCCGACGAAGTCTGAAGTCTGATCGTATGAAGTCTTACCATAGATCTGATCATCCGCAGTCGGCTGATGATAGTAGAATCCTGTTGTATAGGCCCGATGCGAAACCTTCTCCAGTTCATCCATCCACTCGCGGCGAACTTCAAAATGGTCCGGGTCCTCAAAATAACTGTCGATAGCCAGCCGATAGGCCTTCGTGACACTGGCGGCGTAGTGGACGCTTTTCATGCGGCCCTCGATTTTAAGGCTGTCAACACCGCTTTCAATGACATCGCGAATATTCGGCATCAGGCACATATCCTTGGAGTTCATAATATAGGTACCGCGCTCATCCTCCTCAATAGGAAAATACTTGCCCGGTCTCGTCTCCTCGACCAACGCGTATTTCCAGCGGCATGACTGCGCACAACTGCCCCGATTCGCATCGCGGCCCGTAAAGTAATTAGATAACAGGCAGCGGCCCGAGTAGGAAATACACATCGCACCATGCATGAACATCTCAAGATCTACATCGCATTTCGTCCGGATCTCCCGAATCTCGGCCAACGACATCTCGCGGGCCAGAACCACCCGGCTTGCCCCGAGATCTTTCCACGCATTGACCGTCGCCCAATTGGTGTTGTTTGCCTGCGTACTCACATGCAGCTCCATGTCCGGGATCAGCTTGCGGCACATCATAAATACGCCAAGATCAGCAACCAGCAGGGCATCAGCCTGAATCTCCTGCAGATACTCCAGATAATCTGGCAAGCCTTCAAGATCGCCGTTATGCGGGAAAATATTGACGGTCACATAAACCTTCTTCCCCCGGGCATGTGCAAACTCCATAGCCTCCCTGAGATCCTCGCGGCTGAAGTTACCGCCAAAGGCCCGCAGGCCAAAAGACTTGCCGCCTAAATATACTGCATCGGCACCATAGAGCACCGACATCTTCAATTTTTCCAGATTCCCTGCCGGGGCCAGCAGCTCAGGCTTTTTTATCATGCGTCATTATCCTCCTTGTCACGGCCAGTCCGTCACCGTGCTCTAATATCTCTGTGGCAAAAGGTGGCGCCGATACCAGTGTAATGTATTCGCGCAGCCGCTTCACAATGGTCTTATAGCGCCGGGGCGGCTTTTCTTCTGAACGAACATAGCCGCGGAACAATACATTGTCCGCCAGCACTACCGCCTCAGGAGTCAGCATGGGCTGTATCTTATGGAAATAATCCACATACTGCCCCTTGGCTGCATCAATGAATACGAAATCATACGGTCTCGCAGCTTCAGCCTGAAGCTGCGATAACATTACGCTGGCATCACCTCTGCGAACGTCGATGCGGTCAGCATAAGGTGACCGCGCAATATAGCTTTTAGCCAGTGCTGCCCGTTCCTCACTGAGCTCAAGCGTTGTAACCTGCACATCAGGTGCGCTGTTGGCAGCAATGAGCAGCGTCGAATAGCCGATAGCCATGCCGATTTCCAATACTCTGTGCGGGCGGCATTTCCGTACTTCCCCGAGGAAAGTACCGCGTCCATATTCATTGATAATCGGAACATGATGCTCAGCTGCATAGGCCTCCATCTCCCTGAGTAATGTCTCCACGTATAAATCTCCTAAATCCTGCCGGTCAACGAAACTGGTTAACGGCTGCTTCATGATCGCTATAATTTTTTGAATAATGGTTGTGTCCCTGCCGGTCAGCCACAAAGTACAGGTAGTCGGTATCCGCTGGATAAAGTACCGCCTTAATAGCTGCCATGCCAGGGCTTGCAATCGGTCCTGGAGGCAGTCCCTTGATCTGATAGGTATTGTACGGCGAATCAATCTGCGTATCCTTTATGGATACGTCTTCCTTGGGCCCATCCAGCAAATACTGCAGCGTCGTGTCCGATTGCAGCGGCATGCCGAGTTTGAGCCGCTTAAAGAATACCTGAGCAATGATAGGGCGGTCTTCTGCGTACAGGGCTTCTTTCTCTACCAGTGATGCCAGCGTAATGAGGTCATGAATAGAAATATCCTGTTCCTGGGCCCGAGCCCGCAGTTCCGGTGTGAGCCGGTGGTCAAAATCATCGGCCATCATTTTCAAAATCGAATCCACAGAGGTCTCCTCATGCAGTTCATAGGTGTCGGGAAACAAGAATCCCTCACAAGCATAACGGAGATCAGGCTTGCGCTCAATATAATCATAGGGAGCATAGTTCTTAGCCTTGTCCAGAAACTCCTGTTCATCCACCAGCCCCTGCTCTGCCAGCCGTTTAGCAATATCCCGGACACCGAACCCTTCCGGAATTGTAAACTTCACTACCGTCGTATCACCAGTGGTCAGCTTTTGCAGGACTTCATCAGCCTGCATGCCAGGATGCAATGCATACATGCCTATTTTAAACCTGCTGGCTACGCCACTCTGCCGGGTCTTCCACCAGAACGAGAACTTCCCATCCAGGACCCCATGGCGCACGAGTTCGTCGCCAATATCGCTGGCGCTCATGCCCGGCTTAACCGAAAGATAGATGACCTGATCCGGGTTTAGCTTATGCTGCTGCCCGGCCGATGTGCCAAAGACCAGCATACAGCTGACCAGCAGCACCACCACCAGACCACCAGCAAGTCCAAGCCAGCGTTTCCAGGTCATTTTATCGCTAAATACCGCCAGCTTGTCCTGCCAGCTGCCAATGCCAACTTCATCCCCTGACAGCCAGCGAACCAGCTTGTCTTTCGCTTCCCTGACTTCCTTGAGTTCTGGAAGTTTCGCTCCCACAAAAACATCTCCTGTCCCGCATATTTTATTCTTCAATACATAAACAAAAGCCGCCATTCTTTCCAGAATGGCAGCTAAAGTGTCCTGCATCAGGAAAGCTTATTCCTTCTCCGATTCTTCCACCAGAGCGTCATAGGCTTTCTGAACCGCCTCGAACTCTTCATCCGTCGGCTCAATATATTCCTCTTCACCCTCGTCGTTCTTCACGATCTTGGCAATCAGGACATCTTCATCCTCATCTTCACAACCGCAGCCGCAGCCGCAATGCTCATGTTCGTCATGTTCGTCATCTTCGTTATGAATACCAACCAGCAGCGCATACTTCTCTTCGCCTACTGGGATAATCATCTCTTCTTCATAGTAATACTCATTACCTTCGTCGTCGGTCATAACTACAACTACGCCATCATCCTGAACTTCGTTCTCTTTATCTGACACAATAGTCACCTCTTTCAATATAGCTTTACAACTACCTGCATTTTATCCTATTTCAGTGAAGGCTGTCAAGCCAGCCCTGCAGGATAAACACTGCCGCCATTTTATCGATAACCTTCCGCCGTTTCTTGCGTGACACGTCGGCCTCGATAAGCGATCGTGTTGCCGCAACAGTGGACAATCGCTCATCCCAAAAATGAACCTCAACATCTGGATAAACGTTCTGCACTTCCGCCATGAATTCCTTGACAATCGTACAACGATCGCCCTCTGTTCCGTTCATATTCTTCGGCAGCCCGGAAACCAGCGACTTCGTCTCATACTCGGTCATGAGCTTGCCCAGCCTGGTCAAATCTTCCTTCATGTTTTTACGGCGAATCGTTTCTACGCCTTGTGCCGTGAGCCCGAGAAGATCGCTGACCGCGATCCCGATTGTACGGTCACCAATATCCAGTGACATATATCGCTTCATTTATGCTGCTCCAAATATGAGCGCACAAGTTCTTCGAGAAGCTCATCGCGCTCCAGTTTGCGAATCTGGCTGCGAGCATCATTATGGCTCGTCACATAGGCCGGATCTCCCGACAACAGATAGCCAACCAGCTGATTGATGGGGTTATACCCCTTCTCTTCCATTGCCTTGCAGACGTTGTGGATAATCGTTTCGGCCTTATTGTCATCGTTGCCGAACTTGAACATCATAGTTTCTTCACTGACCATATTCGCTACCTCCCGAAAATACTTTCGCTCTTATTATATTACCATATCCTACAACGTTTTCCTAGAAAATATATGAAAGCGGCATAAAAAGAGGCTGCCGTACAAGCAAGCAGAATAAACTGCTCGCGCACGACAGCCATCGTAATATCATTCTCTGTCCTGAAGATCAGAGCATTTCTTTTTTAATCATGTATTCGGCAATCTGCAGGGCATTCAGGGCCGCACCTTTGCGGATCTGATCGCCACAAACCCAGAGGTTCAGGCCATGTTCGATTGAATAATCTTTACGCAGACGGCCGACCTCAACATCATTTTTGCCCGAAGTCTCAAGCGGCATCGGATACTCCTGCTCATCCGGGTTATCCTTGACGATGACACCTGGGAAAGCTGCCAGCACCTGCTTCGCCTTCTCTACGCTGACTTCATCCTCAAATTCGACATTCACAGACTCGGCATGACTGCGGTAAACAGGCACGCGAATCGTCGTTGCCGTGATACGCAGACTATCATCACTCATGATCTTCTTCGTCTCATCAATCATCTTCATCTCTTCTTTGGTGTACAAGTTATCCTTGAACACATCAATCTGCGGGATAAGATTGAATGCAATCTGATAATGCTTTTTGAGAGCTGCCCCTGGCAGGATATTCGCGGTAATTTCCTTACCAGCCACGCTGTCCTGCACCTGCTGCTCCAGCTCGGCCATCGCTTCTTTACCGCCGCCTGATACAGCCTGATACGTGGAAACGACAATACGCTTGATTTTGGACACATCATAGAGTGGCTTAAGGGCCATAACCATGATAATCGTCGAGCAGTTTGGATTGGCAATGATCCCCTTATGCTGGCTGATAGCCTCCGGGTTTACCTCCGGCACAACCAACGGCACTTCCGGGTCCATGCGGAAAGCACTGGAGTTATCGATGACGACCGCTCCTGCCTTGACAGCTGCCGGAGCAAAGGTCTTGCTGGCTGCACCGCCGGCAAACAGCGCAATCTGGACATCCTTGAAGGAGTCTTCCGTAGCCTCTTCCACCGTGTACTCCTTGCCCATGAATTGAATCTTCTTACCAGCGCTGCGCTTGGATGCAAGCATTTTGAGGTTAGCAAACGGGAAGCTGCGTTCCTCAATAAGATTCAGGAACTCCTGACCAACTGCGCCGGTGGCGCCAAGAATTGCTACATTGTACTTTTTCATGACTAACTCATCCTTTCGATGGTTGACAGCATATAAACTCAAAATTCCAGCAGTTTGTCCAAGCCAATAGTCAAGCCTGTAAGGCCGCGAACTTTTTGAGCAGCCAAAACAACGCCCGGCATAAAGGATTCACGATTCATGGAATCATGGCGGATGGTCAGGGTTTGCCCCAGCCCTCCAAATATTACTTCCTGATGAGCAACATAACCCGGCAGACGGACACTGTGGATGTGCATACCTTCATAGTCCGCACCGCGAGCACCAGACAGTTTTTCCTTTTCGTCCGGATGGCCCTGATGATGTGCCTTGCGAACCTCAGCCATCATTGCTGCCGTCTGTACCGCTGTCCCCGATGGAGCATCCAGCTTGTTATCATGATGCAGCTCGATGATTTCCACATCCGGCATATATTTTGCCGCCTGCCGGCACATGACCATCATGAGTACTGCGCCAATGGCAAAGTTAGGGGCAATAAATGCCGGTGTTCCATTGGCAACAGACAGACACTTAATCTCTTCTTCCTGCGCATCGGAAAGTCCGGTGGTACCAACAACCGGCGATACTTTATGCTTAAGTGCTGTTACAACATTTCCGAATACCACATCCGGACGTGTAAAGTCAATCATAACCTCTGGTTTCAGACGCTCCAGCGCTGCTGCCAGGTCCGTCTCAACCAGTATGCCATTGGGGGCCAGACCAACGAGCTCACCCGTGTCTGCACCGCCCTTGATGTCAACCGCGCCGATGAGTTTAAGATCCTTATCGTCCTGAACCGCTTTCAGGACAGCCTGTCCCATACGGCCACAGGCTCCGTTTACTAATACTGTAGTCAAACTATGCGCCTCCTAAAGCGTTTGCAAAAAGCTAAAAATATTGTATATCATGTCCGTCTTTTGTGTCAAGATGTTCTTGAGAAAAAGACTGATTTGGAATCAAGTTTCCGTAATGTTCAGGAACTGTTGCTGATACTGTAATGCCAAAATGGGCAGAATATAGCGCATGTCCGCCTGATTTTCCATCGTCTCCAGCGCTGCCTGACGGGCCTGCATCAGGATATCCATATCCCTGAGCACATCTGCGATTTTAAGATCCGGCAAGCCATGCTGCATCGCTCCAAAGAACTGCCCCGGGCCGCGCAGTCTCAAATCCTCCTCGGCCAGCTTGAAACCATCAGCTGTCTCAGCCATGATCCTGAGGCGCTCCCGGGCATTCTCTGTCTTCATTTCCGAGATCAGAATGCAAAACGAACGCCATTCCCCACGGCCTATACGGCCTCGCAGCTGATGAAGCTGTGCGAGACCGAATCGCTCAGCATTCTCTACCACCATGATACTGGCATTGGGAACATTAACGCCAACCTCGATGACTGTAGTGGCAACCAGCAGCTTGATCCTGCCCTCATAGAAGCCCTGCATAACCTGCTCCTTCTCAGTCGCCTTCATACGCCCATGCACCAGCCCACACGTTACATTCCGAAAGATGCCATATCGCAGCTCATCATAGACTTCCTCGGCCGAAGGCAGATTACTTTCCTCACTGAGCTCGACAAGCGGACACACAACATAGGCCTGACGCCCTTCAGACAACTGATCCAGTACATACTGATAAATCAGCTCGCGCCGATCCGGCTTCCGCACAAAAGTGCGGATTGGCTGACGCCCTGGCGGCAGTTCCTGGATCTGCGATACATCGAGATCTCCATAAACCGTCAGCGTCATCGTCCGCGGAATCGGAGTTGCCGTCATGACGAGCACATCCGGCATCAGATCACCCTTCTTCTCCAGCTCAGACCGTTGAGCGATACCAAAACGATGCTGCTCATCTGTTACCACCAGCCCCAGCCGGTCGAACTGCACGCCGTCCTGTATCAATGCATGCGTACCGACGACAATATCTACTTCATGCTTTGCAATCGATTCATACATTGCCTCGCGCTTCTTCTTTGTCAACCGGCCGGACAGGAAGCCGACCCGAATACCGAAGGCTTCCAACTGCCGCATAAAGCTTTCATAATGCTGACTGGCAAGAATCTCCGTCGGGGCCATCAGCGCACCCTGACAGCCATTCTCAACGGTTTTAACCAGTGCCAGCATTGCAATGACCGTCTTGCCAGAACCCACATCACCCTGTACCAAACGCCGCATCGGCAGCGGACTTTCCATATCCCGGCTGATTTCCTGCCAGGCCTTCCTCTGATCATGCGTCAGCGTAAATGGCAAAGCAGTTTGTGCCCGTCGCAGCAGCTGGCCGGCCAGCATATGACGGACGCCTTTTTTCTTTTCCCGCGACTGCTTTTTGAGCACCATAAGTCCACATTGGATAAGATAGAGCTCCTCAAATGCCAGCCGATTGCGGGCCGCCCGCAATGCTGCAAGATCTTTTGGAAAATGAATTTGCTCAAAAGCCTGGCGGCGGTCCAGCAGACAGAACCGCTCACGGATACCAGCAGGAATTACCTCTGGCAGATCGAAATCTGCTGCCAGCAGATCTGAAAATACTTTGCGGAAGAACTTCTGATTCAGGTGCTCCGTAGCTGGATAGACCGGCAGAATCCCGGTCATATCCTCAGGGGTATCATCCTGCTCCAAAATCTGAAATCCGCTGAGCTGACTCATGGAAAACTGGCCCTGACCACCATAGGCATAGGCCGCCTTGCCGCTTACGAAGACACGTTTTCCCGTCTTTAGTTTTTTCTTGAGAAATTTCTGATTGAACCATGTCACCTGCAGGAAACCACTGCCATCACCGATCAGCGCCGTGAGGATCGTCATACCCCGCCGACCTCCCTGCCGCTCCGACACACTCATGATAACGCCTGCAGCAGTTGCCCGTTCTCCCGGCTTCAGATTCGCAATCTTCGTGAGCACGCTCTGATCTTCATAGGTTCGTGGAAACCATGTGAGAAGATCATATACCGTCCGGATTCCCAGCCGGTTCATCTCTTCTTTTTTCTTTGGGCCGATTCCCTTGACATATTGAATCGTATCGGTCAATTTCACTAAAATCACATCCAGAAAACATTCGTTTGTTATCTATCATTCTAACAAAAAGTGAGGTTTCCTTCAATGGGATAAAATGTTTTCCGCCATGCAATCCCTGCTAAAACAAAAGCTGCCACACAATATGTGACAGCTTTTCCTTATTTTTTTGTCAAGCTCAGAGCTGCGGGCCAGCCGGAACAAGAGACTTACCCGTCTCATTCGTCGTGTATTTTACAAAATTCTTCACAAAACGCTGTGCCAGGTCTTTAGCCTTTTTATCCCACTCAGCCGGATCCTGATAAGTATCCTTTGGATCAAGAATATTAGTTGCTACACCGGTCAGCTCTGTCGGTACCTCAAGGTTGAAGTACGGAATTTTTTTCGTTGGCGCATTATTGATTGCACCACTATGGATTGCATCGATAATACCACGGGTATCTTTGATGGAGATACGTTTACCAGAGCCATTCCAGCCAGTGTTGACCAGATAAGCTTTCGTACCATTCTGCTTCATTCTCTTGATGAGCTCCTCCGCGTATTTTGTTGGATGCAGCTCCAGGAAGGCCTGACCAAAGCAAGCTGAGAACGTCGGCGTCGGCTCTGTGATGCCAAGCTCCGTGCCAGCCAGTTTCGCCGTGAAACCAGACAGGAAGTAATACTCTGTCTGCTCCGGCGTCAGAATTGAGACCGGTGGCAGCACACCGAATGCATCAGCGGACAGGAAGATCACCGTCTTCGCAGCCGGAGCAGCACTACGGTCATTAACAAAGCCCTGTACCGTGCCCTTGATATGATCGATTGGATAGGATACACGGATATTCTCCGTGATACTCTTATCGTCAAAGTCAATGGTGCCTTTCTCGTCGAGCGTTACGTTCTCCAACAGAGCATTACGCTTAATGGCACCATAGATATCCGGCTCAGATTCAACATCAAGATCGATGACCTTAGCATAGCAGCCGCCCTCGAAATTGAATACACCATCATCATCCCAGCCATGTTCATCATCACCGACCAGCAGCCGTTTTGAATCCGTAGAAAGAGTTGTTTTGCCCGTACCAGAAAGACCGAAGAAGATCGACGTATTCTTTCCCTGCTTGTCCGTATTGGCTGAACAATGCATTGCAGCAATCCCCTTGAGCGGCAGGAAGAAGTTCATCATTGAGAACATCCCCTTCTTCATCTCACCACCATACCAGGTATTGAGAATAACCTGCTCACGACTCGTCAGGTTGAATACAACGGCGGTCTCCGAACGGAGACCAAGTTCCTTGTAGTTCTCAACTTTGGCTTTCGAAGCATTATAGACGATAAAGTCCGGCTCAAAGCTGGCCAGCTCTTCATCGGTCGGCTGAATGAACATGTTCTTAACAAAATGTGCCTGCCACGCAACTTCTACGATAAAACGGACAGCCATGCGCGTATCGTGGTTCGCACCACAGAACGCATCAATCACAAAGAGTTTCTTATTAGAAAGCTCTTTCTTGGCGATCTCCATGACAGCCGCCCATGCCTCAGGCGTAGCTTTGTGATTATCGTTATGATAAGACTCCGAATCCCACCAGACCGTATCCCGGGACGTATCATCTTCAACAATGAATTTATCCTTAGGTGAACGGCCAGTAAAAATACCGGTCTTGACATTTACTGCTCCAAGCTCAGAAACCTGTCCCTTTTCGAAGCCGGTCAGACTTTCTTTGGTCTCCTCTTCGAACAACGTCTTAAAAGAAGGGTTGTGAAGAATTTCTGTTACACCCGTAATTCCATACTGGCTAAGATCGATGTTTGTCATTTTACATTCAACCTCTCTTATAAATAAAGATTACCTTGGATATTAAGCAGGTTTTCACTTGCAAACCATCCCAACTACGTGTATTATATTAGCTTATTTTGCCAGAAATGTCAAATATTTGTGTAAATAAATGTCAAAAATTCCATTTCTCTAAATAATTTGTTATAAATAACAAACAAATAAAGTCATAACAAAACAATTTATTGTTTTGTTATGACTTTATCCTTTAACTCTTTATGAACTGCAGTACTGCCTGCTTCATGGTTTCACAGTCACAAACTGCCGTATGTCGTAGTGCTTTACCGCACAAAGATGACAACCCCTGCGGTATTGGATTATTATTGAACTCCTGCAGCTTATCAAGCAGCTCAAACTCATCCAGGCCTTCTGCATCAACCCCCAGAGCATTCAACACACTGCCATTGAACTTATAGGGGCTGGCAGTTGAGACAACGACCATCGGATGATTATCACCGGTAACCTGCTGATAATGATCGGCCACCCGCCAGGCCACCGCGGTATGTGTATCCGGCACATAATGCTTCTCCTGATAGACGCGTCCAATGAGGTTTTCCGTATCCGCATCAGTGGTCCAGTCAGCCCAGAACACCTGCTGGATCTTCGCCAGCAGTTCTGCCCCAACATCATAGTGGCCAGCCGTCTGCAGGTCCTTCATCCAGCCGGCCACCCTGCCCGCATCGCTTGTCATATGATAGAGCAGCCGCTCGAGATTACTCGAGATCAGTATATCCATCGATGGGGTGATAGTCTTATGAAAGTCCCGATTGCGGTCATATACACCCGTACGCAGGAAATCGGTCAATACATTATTCGCATTAGACGCACAAATAAGCTTATTCACCGGCAAGCCCATGCATTTGGCATAAAACCCCGCAAGGATATTACCAAAGTTCCCGGTTGGCACAGTAAAATTAATTGCCTGTCCGGCTTCAATCTTCCCAGCTTTCACCAGATCCGCATAAGCACTGAAATAGTAAACAATCTGTGGCACCAGACGCCCCCAATTGATGGAGTTGGCCGAAGACAATTTGACCCCGGCTTCTGCCAACAATCCATTAAACGTCACATCACCAAAAATCTGCTTGACCCCGCTCTGGGCATCATCAAAATTGCCATGAACAGCCGTGACATTGACATTGCCGCCTTCCTGGGTGAGCATTTGCAGCCGCTGAATCCGGCTTACACCACCCTCCGGATAGAACACCATGATCCGGATCTGCGGCACATCGCGGAAGCCTTCCAGCGCAGCCTTGCCAGTATCACCAGACGTTGCTACCAGAATGAGCACCTCGTCTTTCTCACCGGTCTTTTTTAAAGCAGTGCTCATAAGCTGCGGCAGCAGCTGCAGGGCCATATCCTTAAATGCACTTGTCGGCCCATGCCAGAGTTCCAGCACACTGACATCATCGAATATCGTGACCGGTGCGCGCATCACCGCATCAAACTTCCTCTGACCATAAGCCTTCTCTACACAGCTTTGAATCTCTTCCGTTGTATAATCAGTTAAAAACAGCCCCAGAATCTTACCCGCACGCTCCTCATAAGTCAACGGCTGTAAGTCTGCCAAAAAGGATTCATCTATCTGTGGGATTTCATCTGGAACAAACAGTCCGCCATCTGCTGCCAGGCCCTGAATGATCGCCTCTGCGGAACCGAACAAAACTCCATTGCCTCTCGTACTGCTGTATTTCAAACCAATCGCCTCTTTCTTTTATATCATATCTCGGAGGTATACGCTTCCACCTGAACAGCTCAGCGGGCAATACGGGCTGTCATTGCTTTGGCTGCCTGCACCAGGTCGGCCGGTTTTAGCAGGATCTGCTCGCCACGTTTGCCCGCGCTGACAGCAATGATGCTCTGTGCCAGTGCGCTGTCATCCAGATAGACCGGATAATCCTTCTTTGCACCGAGCGGTGAGCAGCCGCCACGGATATAACCAGTTAGTCCGAACACTTCCTTCAGATGGACCATCTCGACCCGCTTGTTCCCAGAGGCTGCAGCCAGCGCCTTCATATCCAGCTCACCGCCACCAGGAATAACCGCCATCAGTACGCCATTTTTATCGCCACGGCAGACCAGCGTCTTGTAGACCATCTCAATCGGCATCCCTACCGATGCCGCAACATGGACGGCCGACAAGTCGCTCTCATCAACCTCATAGGTCTTGAGTTCATAACCGATCCCCAATACATCGAGGATACGGGCAGCATTCGTTTTCTGTTCTTTCTTCTTTTTGCTCATGAATCGCTCCACCAAATTTCTCTATAGACTGTACACGCCAACTATTATATCATATATATGGCAGGAATCCTATAGAAAGCAGTAACTTGTCGGTTGAGAAAATACTCTTTCTCATAAATATTACATTTTTATATCGCACAATATGCAATATAGTCACATACGTAACAATAAAGGAGTGTTTCACCTTGTTGAAAATCGCCATGGCCCAGATGGAGGTCATACCTGGACACCCGGATCAGAACACAGCCAGAATTCTATCGATGATTGCCGAAGCACGCGAACAATGCGTCGATATTATTATCTTCCCCGAAATGGCCGTTCCAGGTTATCTGCTGGGCGATACCTGGGAACAGTCGGCCTTTCTGCGTGACTGCGAGGACTGCGGTCAGGAAATCATTGCGGCCTCACAGGACCTCACAGTGATGTTTGGCAATATCGCCATGGACTGGACCAAAAAGAATAACGACGGCCGCGTTCGCAAATATAATGCCTTCTTCACAGCTCAGGAAGGACAGCTGATCCAGCCAGATAACATGCCCTATCCCTATATCATCAAGACGCTTATGCCAAACTATCGGGAATTTGATGATACCCGTCATTTTTTTAGTCTTCAGAAGCTGGCCCGTGAACTTGGCACCATCCCAGATAAACTCATCTCTCCTGTCACCCTGAATATTCGTGGCCAGCGCTATCAGGCCGGCTGCCTGCTCTGTGAAGATGGCTGGAGCGACAACTATGAGCTCGAGCCTCTTGCTCTGCTGCAGCAAAACTACGACATCGACTTCTTTATCAACAGTTCCGCCTCCCCCTACACACTGGGCAAGAACGGCAAGCGCAACCGCGTATTCGGCCAGCAGGCAAGCGCTGCCGGAGTTCCGCTGTTCTATGTCAACGCCATTGGCCTGCAGAATAATGGCAAGACCATCTATACCTTTGATGGCAGCAGCACGGCGTATGATGCCGAAGGCCGCATTGCAGCGATGGCACCGGAATACAGCGAATCGCTGACCATCATCGATACAGATTCGCTTAACAGCCCGCCTGTTGCCGACATCCCGGACGAGCCAGAAATCGCACATATCTACCGCGCCCTGCACTATGGTATTCGGCGCTTTCTAGACAATATTCATATGCAAAAGATCGTCATTGGCATTTCCGGCGGCATCGACTCTGCCGTTGCAGCAGCCCTTTATGCCAGTGTAGTCGGCCCAGAGAACCTGCTGCTCGTTAATATGCCAAGTGTTTTCAACTCAGAAACCACGAAAGGACTGAGCCAGCAGCTGGCTGAAAATCTAGGCTGCCAATACATGATTATACCAATCCAGCAATCCGTCGATTATACCATCGAGCAGTTGGAACATACGCCAATGATATGTTTGGCCGATGGTACAACCAGCCAGCTCAACGTCTCCTCCTTCGTCACAGAAAACATCCAGGCCCGTGACCGTAGCGCCCGTGTCCTGGCAGGTGCTGCCGCAGCCTTTGGTGGCGGATTCACCTGCAATGCCAATAAGGCAGAGACCACTGTTGGCTACTCCACGCTCTACGGTGATCAGTCCGGCTTCCTGGCTGCGCTGGCCGATCTTTGGAAGCATCAGGTCTATGCTCTCGCCTACTACATGAATCAGTCGGTCTATAACCGCGAGCTCATCCCGCAGGGCATCATCGATATCGTGCCAAGTGCCGAACTATCGAGTGCCCAAAACGTCGATGAGGGAAAAGGCGATCCGCTCAAATATCCGTACCACGATTATCTGTTCCGCTCCTTCATTGAACGCTGGGAGAAAGCAACGCCGGAAGACATCCTCGAATGGTACTCAGCTGGCACATTGGAGGATCAGCTTGGCTGTGAACCGGGTGTTGTGCAGCATTATTTCCCAACCGCACAGTCATTCATCACTGACCTTGAGCGCTGGTGGAACCTCTTCACCGGAATGGCAATCGCCAAGCGTATCCAGGCCCCGCCAATCCTCGCTGTCAGCCGACGCGCCTATGGATTCGATCATCGTGAGGCCCAGAACGGTCCTTATTATACCCGCAGATATAAAGAACTCAAGGCACGTCTGCTGCAAGCCAGATAAAACAAAGGACGCTCCCGCAAAATCCATCGCGGGAGCGTCCTTTTCATTTATCTGATGAAACAGTCTTACTTCGATGCCCTGACTGGTTTGTCATCTGGCAGCTGCAGCAGGATATCCGAGGTAATATCATCGATTGAGATCTGCGGTTCATTCATCTTCATTTCGATCATCTCCTTGTCTATGATGCTACTATAGCACGGATGACTGAAAGAAAACTGATGTTATATTATAATGGTAAATTGCAAGTTGAAATTGAACAAAAAATAATCAATAAATATTATCAATAGAATAGACTCCATCGAGGAATGTATCGAATAGTTCTGTTGGAGAACGGTAGCCTAAAATACGGCGCGGACGCTGATTCAGCGCATCTGCCATATTCAAGACATCTTCATCAGTAAAACGTTCAATGGATATGCCTTTCGGGATGAAATCTCTTAGCAATCCATTGTGGCGTTCATTTTGAGGACGTTCCCAGGAACTGTATGGATGCGTAAAGTAGATCTTGGTACCAAGGCTCTCGAACTTCGAGAAAGTCTCAAATTCAGGCCCATTGTCAGCAGTCATTGTTTTAAAGACCTGGCTGAAGTGCTCCGTTCCATACTGCTCTTGAAGTTCGGCCATCGCGGTTTCGACACCAGCACTATTGCGCCCGGCGATACGGATGGCAATATAGTTGCGTGTCACCTTTTCGACTGCGGTAAAAGTGACGGCCTCACGGCCTTCACGCTGGCCAACAACGGTATCGACTTCCCAGTGCCCAATCTCACTGCCTTCGT
>JAGPMW010000056.1 GCA_018052705.1 Selenomonas sp.
ACTATATGAATCTGAATCAGAGCGCCCATGGCGATCGCGAGTACGGTTATCTGAATGCCCGCCTCGGAATTGACAACAAGATTGTCTATGGCTGGTGGGGGGATGAGACGGTTCAGCGTGAGGTTGCAGATTGGCAGGATGTGGCCGTTGCTTATAATGAGAGTTTCCACATCAAGGTTTGTCGGTTTGGTGATACAATGCGAGATGTCGCGGTGACTGAGGGTGATAAGGTAGAGGCGCAGATTCAGCTGGGCTGGACCGTAGACTACTGGCCAATCGGTGAGCTCGTCGATGTGGTGGATGCCGTCAGCGAGCAGGATATCGATGCGGAATATGCGAAGCTTGCCGATGCCTACATTATGAATCCCCAGGATAATCCAGCGGAGAAGTTTGAGTCGTCGGTACGCTATCAGCTGCGTGAATACCTGGGCATCCGGCAGTTCCTTGATGACCGGGGCTACACGGCCTTTTGCACGAATTTCCAGGACCTCCGTGGCCTCAAACAGCTGCCGGGACTGGCAGCCCAGTTGCTTATGAGAGATGGCTATGGCTTCGGTGCTGAGGGAGACTGGAAACATGCGGCGCTGACTCGTCTGCTCAAAATTATGGCACATAATGACCGTACTGTATTTATGGAAGACTACACGCTCGATCTGCGCGCTGGTCATGAGGCTATCCTTGGGGCGCATATGCTCGAGGTCGATCCGTCCATTGCCAGCGATAAGCCGAAGGTCGAAGTTCACCCGCTCGATATCGGCGGTAAGGACGATCCGGCGCGTCTGGTCTTTACCGGTGCAGATGGGGATGGCGTCGATGTAACAGTAGCAGATTTCCGCGAGGGCATCCGTCTTATCAGCTATCCGGTGGATTGCCGCAAGGCTGAAGCTGAGACTCCGCACCTGCCAGTTGCCAAGCAGCTCTGGACGCCGAAGGTTGGTCTTAAGACTGGTGCAACGGCATGGATCAAAGCTGGCGGCGGTCATCATACTGTGCTGTCTTTCCGTCTGACCGAACAGCAGATACATGATCTTGGGACGATGCTCGGCATGGAGCTGGTAGAGATTTGCTGAACTTTCACGGCGGAGAGTTTCAGCCATGAATCGCGGTCTTACAGCAAGGCGTTAATCGATTTTTACCAGTCAGATCCAGGTATTTATGTTAAGCTTTAAAACTTAATAACACTTTAATTTTTGCCTAACGTATTTAAAATGTTGACTATGTAAACTAAAGGAAAGATATGAATCAAATCGTCAACAGGCTGGAATTGGAGTGACTTAACATGAAATCGAAGAAATGGCAGAGATATATGGGCGGTCTGATGGCCGGATTTATGACGTTCAGTATTCTGGGGACGTCGCTTGCCGTACCGGTTCAGGCTGCCAGTTATGATTCAGACTGGAGCCAGCAGGACAATGACCGTGAGATGGAACAGGAGCAGCGCCGGCATGACCAGCGGGTCCAGGAAATCGAAGCGGAGTACCAGCGGCAGGAACAACTGCAGCGTGAGCGGGATCGCCGGGAACAGGAACGCCGGGATCGTTATGATCGCGAACGCAGTGAACGCGAACACTATAAAACTCGTGCGGAGCGTGAACGCGAGGCCCAGGAACGTCAGAAAGCACATGATAAAAAAGTGCAGACTAACCGGACAATCGGCGCAATTGCTGCGGGAGCTATTATAGGAGCGGTCATTGCCCATAACAGTTAAAAATGGGTCTTTGAATTAAGAACAGAACAAAAATAATGAGGATCGCTGATTCGAAGGAATCAGTGATCCTCATTTTATGATATTATGGCAAATTTTTAGGCTGAAAGGATAAGTAAAAGTTTAATCTTCAACATTTTCAAGGATGCGGATTTCGTTACGGATGATATATTTATCATACTCCGGGCGGATACCGTTGACCAGATAGTCGAAAGCGACCTGCATGGCCCGGCGCCCCTGCTGATGGGGATGCTGGTAAATCGCGCATTGAATGACATGATCGCGCATCATACGGATAGTCGATGGTATCGTGTCAAAGACAATCATGATGAGATCACGCCGGTTCATGGTCCGTACGGCCCGTGCGGCACCATAGGCACCGGAAGATGCGACGAAGATAGCATTCGTCTCCGGGTGCGCGGTCAGAAGCTGACGTGTTTCTTCATAGGAGATCATGTCATCATCGTTGGTCTCTTTGACGCCCATAAACTGAAAATCCGGCTTTTTTTCAAGTACTTTGAGGAAGCCATTGAGCCGTTGCCGATGGCCAAGCATGTTCAGTGAACCGAGCAGCACACAAGCCCGGATTGATGGTGGACCAATCATCTGCAGCAGCGCACCCGCGGTTTCGCCGCCCTTGAGATAGTCTGTACCCACATAGCAGTGGCGGCGGGATGATTCTACATCATTATTGATCGTCACGACGAAAATGCCGTCATTGACCAGTTGATCCAGTTTCTGGATGACTTCTGGATGGTTGACGGGATTGATGATCAGGGCGTTGATTTCGTCATGAAGCTCGTCGATGATCCGGCATTGTTCCTCGACGCTGAATCCGCGCATGCTGCGCCAAATGACCTTGAGCCCATAGGACGCATAGGTCTTCGCGGCTTTCTGCATTGTCAGCAGAACGTCATCAAAGAAATGAACGCCTTCAGATGCTATGAGTACCCCGACGACGGGATTCTTTTTTCGTGCAGCCAGCGCTTTTCCTGCTGGATTTGGTTGATAATGCAATTTTTTGGCGGTATCGAGCACAAGCCGGCGCTTCTCCGGCTTCACGCTGCCGCGATCGTTAAGGACACGGTCAACTGTTCCCCGTGAGACCCCACACAATTCGGCAAGCTGTTTTATAGTTACCATGGAATAACACCTCCATCCATGGACAAATGGACAATACGGAAATAATCTTTGTATGAGTTAGTAATTCGCCATCGCAGCAGGTGTTTCCTGCTTTATCTGCTTTTGCAGCCAATATTAATTGAGCCCGATTCACTTAAATTCAAGTGGGAGTTCATTGGCGCATCAATTGGCTGAAATAGATGAATTATATCGGCGGCAAAGAGAAATAATACAAAAGTGTGCCCGAACAAAAGCAAAGCAGAAAAAATATTGACAATAGTCAGACAAAAGAGTATTGTATAATTTGTAGAAAGAAAATGGTTCTAGGTAAAGGTATGTGCTGGCTATTACTGTTGCGCGTTCTTTTGATGCAAAATATCTGATTATTATAATAAGATAGTATTATTTGTCAATTATTTTGTGCCCGAGAACAACAACTGGTGGCAGCTAAAAGCATATCGGGGATGAGGCTTTCGGCGAATTGAGGTGACTACAGGGGATAGCAGCATACCCAGAGGACTGTCTATCAAAACCAGTACCAGATGGTATCAGAGGCAAAGGAGAGGAAATCATGAAAAAGATCATTGCATTACTACTGTCAGCGATCATGCTCGTTGTGGCAGCAGGCTGCGGCGGTGGCGATCAGGCCAAGAGCAGTGGCTCCGGATCAGGCGGAAGCAGTAAGAAGATTACCATGGGCTTTTCGCAGATCGGAGCGGAATCTGAGTGGAGAACGGCCAACACGGAATCTATCAAACAGGCAGCGAAGGACGCTGGGATTGATCTTCAGTTCTCAGATGCTCAGCAGAAGCAGGAGAACCAGATCAAGGCCATCCGTTCTTTTATTGCACAGGGTGTTGATATCATCGCCTTCGTTCCTATTGTTGAAACCGGCTGGGATACGGTCCTGAAGGAAGCCAAAGATGCCAAGATTCCGGTTGTTGTCGTAGACCGTGATGTGAAAGTCAGTGATGATTCCCTGTATGTTGCCAAGATCGGCACGGATTCTGTGACCGAAGGCAAGAACGTATTCAAATGGGTTGATGAGTACATGACGAAACAGAATAAGACCCCGCGTGATGGCGGCAGCCAGTTTAATGTCGTAGTGCTCGAGGGCACGGTTGGCTCCTCCGTTGCAATCCGCCGTCAGGAAGGCTTCAAGGATGCGCTCGCAGCCTCCGCGAATGCCGGCAAGTACAATATCCTCGCTTCCCAGACTGGTGAATTCACTCGCCAGAAAGGTCAGGAAGTCATGGAGTCCTTCCTCAAATCCTATGGTCCGAAAATCGATATCCTCTTCGCACATAATGATGATATGGCCCTTGGTGCAATTCAGGCTATTGAGAAAGCTGGCCTGAAACCAGGCAAGGATATCACGATCATCTCCATCGATGGTGTCAAAGGTATGTTCCAGGCAATGATTGATGGCAAATCGAACTGCACCGTTGAGTGCAATCCGCTGCAGGGACCATTGCTCATGGAAACCGCAAAGAAGATCCTCAATGGTGAGCAGGTCGAGAAACTGGTCTATGTTGATGAAGGTATCTTCCCGGCAGACGTTGCCCAGAAAACGCTCCCGGAACGTAAATATTGATCTGTAAATAATAATTAGAACGCAGCTTGATTTTTTAAGAAAGGCCGCGCCCGTACAGCGTATGAGTTCGGACGCGGCCCTTTTTATCGGCATTATTTGTGATTATGGCAACGAATTCCGGGTGAGGAGTGAAATTTATGGCACAAGCTTTATTGGAAATGCGGCAGATCGATAAGATTTTCCCCGGCGTCAAAGCGCTGTCGAAAGTCGACTTTACGCTCCGGGCCGGGGAAATCCATTCCCTGATGGGAGAAAATGGTGCTGGCAAGTCCACGCTGGTCAAAGTGCTGACGGGGGTATATCAGCGGGATGGCGGCACGATTTTAATGAATGGCAGGGAGATATCACCGCGGACACCGAAAGAGGCGCAGGAATGCGGCATATCGACGGTTTATCAGGAAGTCAATCTCTGCTCGAATCTCACGGTAGCTGAGAATATCTTTATAGGCCGGGAACCGAAAAAGCACGGCTTTATCGATTGGAAAATGATCAACCAGCGGTCTGAGGAGCTCCTCGCGAAGCTGGATGTACATATTGATGTAACGAAGACGCTTGATAATTACTCGGTGGCATTGCAACAGATGATTGCCATCGCGCGGGCAGTTGATGTTGATGCACGGATTTTGATCCTGGACGAGCCGACCTCATCACTTGATGAGACAGAGACGGCGCATCTTTTCAAAATTATGCGGCAGCTGCAGCAGCAGGGGCTCGGCATCATTTTTATTTCGCATTTTCTGGGACAGATTTATGAGATCTGCGACCATGTTACTGTTCTGAGAAACGGAGAGCTGGTCGGTTCTTATCCGACGGCGGGGCTGTCGCAGCTCGAGCTTATCGCCAGGATGGTCGGCAAGAACCTCAATGATGTTAAGGATATGGACAAGTTTGCTGAGAAGAGTCAGCCAGCCGAGGAGGTGTTCCTCGATGCCAAAGGGATTGGTGCAGTCGGCAAAATCAGTGAGGTGGATGTGACCATACATAAAGGTGAGGTAATTGGTTTGGCTGGGCTGCTCGGCTCGGGACGGACGGAGACGGCTGAGCTGCTTTTCGGTATCAGCCAGATCAACAAGGGAGCGATTTCTATTCACGGCAAGCCGCTCAATCTCAGAAATCCAATGGATGCCATGAAACAGAAGATTGGGTTCTGTCCGGAGGATCGTAAGCTTTCGGGTATTATCGGAGACCTGACCGTGCGGGAGAACATCATTCTTGCCATGCAGGCGAAAGATGGTATCATGAGGCATATCCCTTATGCAGAGCAGGTCAGGATTGCCGATGACTGCATCAGCCTGCTGAAGATTAAAGTATCGAGCCGTGACCAGCTGGTCAAGAATCTGTCGGGCGGCAATCAGCAAAAGGTCATCATTGCCCGCTGGCTGGCAACGCAGCCGGATCTGCTGATCCTTGATGAACCGACACGTGGCATTGATGTCGGAACCAAGACCGAAATCCAGAAGATGGCCATTGCGCTGGCGAAGAAGCGGGGCATGTCGGTCATTTTCATTTCCTCGGAGATGGATGAGATGGTGCGTACCTGCACGAAGCTCGTGGTCATGCGTGACCGGCGCAAGGTGGCTGAGCTTTATAATGGGCCCCTTGTCAAGACCACTTCCTAAAATTTTAAGAGTGCCATCAGACAGAACTGTCCTAAGCAGCGAAGCACCCAAAGTAGAACTCATCAGGAACCTTATAGCCTAAGGCTTCATGTG
>JAGPMW010000035.1 GCA_018052705.1 Selenomonas sp.
CCGCTTCCGATAGCGATATTTCGCTACATTCAAAGCGTTTCACTAACTTCTCTTTTTCCAGTGGCTTCATTTTCTGCTTCTGCGGCATACAAAATGCTCCCTTCATAGTAACAGTGTTTTATTTCACCGTCTCCTATAAAGGGAGCATATCATGTTGAATGGGCAGTGACTCTATTTCTATTTTTCGTTCATTCCGAAAAAGCGCTGGCCAGCTGACGCAGGCCTTTTTCCAGGATACTGCGCGGACAGGCGATATTGAGGCGTTGGAAACCACTGCCTGCCGGCCCAAAGATATGGCCGCTGTCGAGCCAGAGATTTGCCTTATGGATAATGGTCTCATCGAGGGCCTCATCACTAAGGCCGTAGTAAGAGAAATCAAGCCATAAAAGATAGGTTCCTTCCGGTTCAATCAGTTTTACATGCGGCAGCTCGCGCTGCAGGAACTGACGGGTGAACTGATAATTTCCCTCCAGATAGGCCAGCAGTTCTGTGAGCCATTCTCGTCCGTGGGCATAGGCCGCCTGCGCGGCAAACATCCCGAGGGCATTGGGCTGGCTGTAGCCGGCGGCTGTAACTTCTTGCCGGAATTTTCGGCGCAGGGCAGTATTTTCAATGAAGATGTTCGAGAGCTGAAGTCCAGCCAGGTTGAAGGTCTTGCTGGGAGCGGTGCAGGTGATGACGCGCTCCGCAATGGCCGGTGAGAGTGAGGCCAGCACGGTATGATGAAAGCCCGGGCGGATGAATTCATGATGAATTTCATCTGCCACAATCAGTACATCGTGGCAGGCACAGATCGAGGCCATCTGCAGCAGTTCCTCTCTCGTCCAGACGCGTCCTGCCGGATTGTGTGGACTGCAAAGCAGGAAGAGGCGGACCTGATGATCCTGTATTTTCTGCTCGAAATCAGCAAAATCAATCGTATAGTGTCCATCTTTCAGAATGAGCGGGCTGTTGACGAGTTCGCGGCCATTATCGCGGATCGATTCGGTAAACGGGTAGTAGACCGGCTGCTGGATGAGGACTGCCTCGCCAGGTTTTGTGAAGGCCCGGACTGCCATACAGAGCGCAAATACGACGCCCGGAGTGAGGATCAGACTTTGGGACGATGGCGTCCAGCTATGATAGGTGCGGAACCAGTCAAGCAGAGTCTGCCGGTAGTCGTCTTTAGGATTGGTATAGCCGAAAATCCCATGTTGTGCCCGGCGGACGATTTCGTCGATTACAGGCTGTGGCGCGCGGAAATCCATATCGGCGACCCAGAATGGATCGATATTTGCCGGATAGCCACGCTCGACAGCAAAATCGTACTTCAGACAGGATGTGTTGCGGCGGTCAATGATCTCATCAAAATTTGTGGTCATAGCGGTATCCTCCTTATCGGCTGTCAGTCAGCCATTCAGCGCTCCGGCGAGGTCGGCGATGAGATCATCAACATCTTCAATGCCGACAGAAAGGCGCAGCAGCCGGTCATCAAGCCCGGTACGCTCCAGCAGTTCTTTTGGCATTTCGGCATGAGTTTGGGCAATCGGGTAGGTCAGCAGGCTCTCGACACCTCCGAGGCTTTCGGCAAAGCAGATCAGCTTCAGCCGGCCAAGCATGGACTTTGCCAGCTCGGCATTAAGCACTTTGAATGAGATCATGCTGCCATTGCCCGTTGCCTGCTGCTGCTGAAGAGCATACCCCGGATGTTCCGGCAGTCCAACGAAGAACACATCCGTGACAGCGGACTGCCCCTTGAGCCAGTTTGCAATGACCAGCGCATTAGCAGTCTGACGCTCAACGCGCAGTCCGAGGGTCTTGATACTGCGAAGCATGAGCCAGGAATCCATGGGCGAAAGGTTCGGACCTTCAGATTTGACCAGCAATTCCAGCCGGCGCCCATAATTGCTATCGGTGTCCTTCAGAATCAGGAAGCCTGCAATGACGTCGTTGTGCCCGCATAGATACTTGGTTCCGCTATGGACGACGATATCAGCACCGAGCGTCAGAGGCTTTTGGAAATGCGGCGACAGGAACGTATTGTCGACGATGAGCAGCGACTGATGATCATGGGCAAGAGCCGCCAGAGCTACGATATCGCTGACCCGCATCATGGGGTTGGAGGGCGTTTCAATGAAGATGCCCCGTGTATTGGGACGGATTTTGCTGGCAACTGCTGCCGTATCGGCGGTATCCACGTAGTCGAAAGTAATGCCATAACCGCTGTAGACTTCATCGGCCAGACGCACTGTGCCGCCATAGAGGTCTTCGGAGAGCAGCAGGTGATCGCCGGGCTGAAAGAGATGCAGCACCATATTGATGGCTGCCATGCCGGAGGAAAGCGCCCAACAGCGCTGGCCCTGTTCAAGGCTGGCAACTGTCAGTTCCAGCTGATCGCGGGTCGGGTTGGCTACCCGGCCATAATCATAGCCGGTGCTTTGGTGGAAAGCAGGATGCCGGAATGTGGCGGAAAAATAGATCGGCTGGCTGATTGCGCCAGTAGCATCGTAGTGTCGACAACCATGGACTTCGAGTGAATAATCCTTCATAAAAAGACCCCCTGAGACAGATTTATAACCATATCATCATGCAAGTATAATTCATATAATACTAATATGAATACTTTGTTCACTCAATTATAATGAATTTGTATATGAATGTCAATTCCAGACGGAGACTTTTGTTAAAAGATTACAGCATTTTATTTTATCACTTGACGATTTCTTCATATTGTTTTATTATAAAACATACAAGTAAAATATGAATTAATATAATCGGGAAGGTTATTCGACACCGGAAGCCTGACGTAATCAGGAGATGAGACAGATGGCAAAGCAGAAAATGAGTCCCGGCGTATTGCCGGATTATGTGATGGACTATATCCTGCAGAATCTGCAGCGGATCACCTATGGCGAGGTGATTCTGGTAGCGCAGGATGGCGTGCTGGTTCAGTTGGAATGGAGTGAGAAGCTGCGTCTTGATCATTGGGGCGATACGCTGACGTGCCGCTCGTGGGGAGAGCGGGAACGGCGTTGTATCGTCAGGCGTGTGGTAATGGAGTTTGCGCATCTGCAGTTTGGCCGGCTGGTCATCGTAGTCAAAGGCGGACGTGTCATTCAGATTGAGCGGACAGAAAAGCAGCGTTTCATTGGGCTCGATGGTGAAGGGATATAGTCTGCCAAACGCCAAAAAACCTCGCACAGCAATCAGGTGTGCGAGGTTTTTTGCGTTTATTCAGCCGCTGGTCTTTCGAGCGGCGCTTCCTGGATATTTCGGGTAATCATGATCTTGTCGATGCGCGCGCGGTCCATATCGACAACTTCGAAGGTGAGATCCTGCCAGTCTTTTCTTTCGCCGGCTTTGGGAATATAGCCGAAGTATGAGGTCAGGAACCCGCCCATCGTCTGATAATGGTCATGGTTCTCGTCCGGCAGTTCCTCGATATCGAACTTCTCTTTGAAATCATCGATGGAGTAAAGTCCGTCAACGAGCCAGGAGTTCTCATTCCTGGCTGTCAGCTGGATGGGATCTGGTTCATTCGTAGACATGGAGTCGCCAACAATTTCCTGCAGGATATCGTCCATCGTCAGGAAGCCGATGACGCCACCGTATTCATCCAGTACCATGGCTTCATGGATTTCGGTGTCCCGGAACTGTTCTAATACGCGGAAAGTTTCCATGGAGCGGGGAATGAACAATGGTTTACGGATATACTGGGATAAGTCCAGATCCTGACATTCAAGTGAGGCATTAAGCAGGTCCTTGGCATAGAGAATACCACAGAAATCGTCAAGACTGTCGCGGCCAACCGGGAAGATATCCTGGGGTGTTTCGCGGATAAGCTGCAGATTCTGTTTCAGCGAGTCAGACAGGTCGAGCCAGAGCATCTGGGTTCTTGGGGTCATAAAGGCATAGGCGGTCTGGTCGCTCATATGGAAAATCCGATCGACCATAGCCTGCTCCGCTTTTTCAAAAGTGCCATCTTCTGTTCCCTGCTCGATGAGATCCTTGACTTCGTCCTCTGTCACAGCATCTGACACCTGCGGGTTGATGCCGCAGATCAGCAGTACGATATTGGCTGAGCCAGACAGCAGGGTAATGAGAGGCTGGGTCAGCCGGGCAATGACCTCCAGCAGGCCGTGGTATTTGAGCAGCAGTTTTTCAGGCTGCTGGATGGCGGCCTTTTTAGGCAGGAACTCGCTGAACAGCAGCGTGATATAGGTCATAAGCAGAATACTGATGCCCATAGCTGCGATATTGGCATGCGGGATGAAGTCCAGCAGCCTTGTAAGCAGAGGTGCGAGGAAGGCTCCTGTACAAAGCCCTGTCAGGATACTGGTCAGCGTGATGCCAACCTGAGCCAGCGACAGCATCCGTTCCGGCTTTTCGAGGATCTCCAGTGCTGCCTCTACCTCCGGATGACCATCTTCCAGCAGTTTTTCCAGACGTCCCCGATGACTTTCGGTGATCGCTGTCTCAATCATAGAGAAGAAGCCATTGATTCCCAGAAATACAAGCAACAATACAAGCAGCAAACCTGCTTCAGAACCGTCCAACGATTATCCACATCCTTTATTGATTCGTTTAATTTTCGGTAAATATTGTCCCTATTGTATCATATCCATGGGGAAACTCCAAGATAGAACGTTCTTAATCATCGTAGTCCCAATGGCCGTTGCCGAGGACGATGCCGCCATGAATAACTACCGGTGTTGAGGCTGCCGATTTATAGGTCGGCACCTTCGTGGACAGGGTATAGGGGGTGTCTGTAAGCCAGGCGGTAACAAGAATGGCATCATCCTTGATTTTTCGATAGGTGCGGGATTCGATTTCGGCAGTATAGATCTCACTGCTGTGGGCAGCAATGGTGGAACTTGTCAGCGCCTGTGTGAACGTCATGCCGCTGCTCCAGCGATATAGCTGACTGCCATTCTTGTCAAGGATAGCAAAATCGTATAGCTGCCCATCATGATGTGGTATCGTGTAGGCCGTGTCACCACTATTGGTTACTTTTAGCTCCAGACGCAGCCGGCCATGCTGATCCTGCACGGTCAGCTCTTCAATAATCTTGCCGGAGCGTAAGGCGGCGTAGGTACTGGTGGGGGCACTGCTTTCTGTATGTGAGGCGGGGAAGGATATCCCGATGCCCGTGCCGATGCTCGCTTGTGCTCGTAATGGCGCCGCAATCAGGCTTAGTGCTAATATAGACATCATGACAGGAAATGTATAGCGGGATTTGAACATGAAAAATCACTCCTTATGAGTTTATTATCGGGCATTTGATAAAAAATATAAAGCTATCGGCAGGAATTTCAGGGGAATAGCAGACGAATCCAATATGGATATTGTATAATGGTAACATTAGAATTATGTGCGAAGCGAAGAATCGTGGATTTTGGAGGTAGTATTTTTTTATGATAGACAAGGAAACAAGGACCGATATCCCTACTCTGCAGTGGTTCCCGGGCCATATGAAGAAGGCTCAGCGATTGATCGAGGAGAACCTGAAGCTGGTAGATGTAGTCATTGAGCTGCTGGATGCGCGGATTCCGGCCAGCAGTGGCAATCCGATGCTGGCGGATATCATCAGGGATAAGCCGCGTATGATTGCCCTCAATAAAGCAGATCTGGCAGATGCGGCAACGACTAAGAAATGGCTGGAATACTTCCGGGCGCGTGGTATTGCGGCGGTGGCCATTGACTCCGTGAAGGGCAAAGGTATGAAACAACTGGTCAAGGAAGCCGAGGAACTGGCGCGCCCGAAGACGGATAAGTTCGTCTCAAAGGGGGGCCGTCCGCGTGAGGCCCGCTGCATGATCCTGGGGATTCCGAATGTCGGCAAGTCTTCACTGATCAACCGGCTTGCTGGCGCAGCTAAAGCCAAGACTGCCGATAAGCCTGGCGTAACCCGTGCCAAACAGTGGATCAAGATTGGCAGCAACCTTGATCTGCTGGACACACCGGGAATTCTCTGGCCGAAGTTTGAAGACCGGATGGTCGGACTGAAACTGGCGTTTACAGGCGCAATCAATGATGATATCTATGACCGTCAGCAGGTTACCATCTTGTTGCTCGATGTCCTGCGCCGCGACTATCCGGAGCGCGTTATCGAACGGTTCAAGCTCAAGGAGACACTGCCGGACGATGGGCTGGAATTGCTTGAGACCATTGGCCGCAAGCGCGGCTGTCTGGTCAAGGGCGGTGTAATCGATATGGAGAAGGCCCAGAACATTGTACTCAATGAATTCCGGGCTGGCAAGCTTGGAAATGTCTCATTGGATGAGGTCCCGGTCAAAAAAAAGCAGGAGGACGAAAAAAACATTGAATGATTTGTCCAAATATACGATAAAAGATATAGAGGCAATTTTTGCCGGGCATGAACTAGACGAACAATTGCTGGCTGCCTGCCGGGCTGACTCGCGTAAAGCGGTGGGGGCCTTGGTGCGCCGTTATGAACGGCAGCAGAAAGAACATCAGCGCGTAGCGGCTTTGTACAGCTATGAGCGGGCGGCCTGGGAACGTGGTCTTGAGGTGGTGGCTGGCGTGGATGAAGCTGGCCGTGGGCCGCTGGCCGGACCGGTATCGGTTGCGGCTGTTATCCTGCCGCATGATCTTTATCTGCCCAAACTCAATGATTCAAAGAAACTTTCAGCGAAGGTTCGCGATGAATTATTTGAGGAAATTCAGGAAAAAGCGCTTGCGATAGGCACTGCACTCATTGATGCGAAGACTATCGATCGCGTCAATATTTATCAGGCGACAATCAACGGCATGTATGAGTCTATCTTTGCGCTCCGGCCAGAGCCGCAGGAAGTGTTGATTGACGCGGTGAAGTTGGACAATCTGCCGATGCCTTCTGAGTCTATTATCAAGGGCGATGCCAAGTCGGCGTCGATTGCCGCGGCTTCAATCATCGCCAAGGTTACGCGTGACCGCCTGATGGATGAATATGACAAACAATATCCGGAATACGGATTTGCTCAGCATAAGGGTTACGGCACAGCCCAGCATATCGAGGCCTTGAAAAAGTACGGCCCGTGTCCGATTCACCGGAGTTCATTCGAGCCTGTGCGCTCGATGGTGAATGGCAGTTATTATTAAAACTATTAAAGTTATTTTATCGTAGGGATTGCAAAGGGGTGTGACTGAAATGCCAATGGAGACGACCATGAATATCGGGATTCGTCCAGTTGACCGTCCGCAGTCGACGGGAAGTACCGATGGGGTGAACCGCCGGGAGGATGGCAGTGGCTCGTCATCTGCATTCAGCCCCAAGACAAATGTATCCATAAAGAATGCTGTTGATGATATGGCGGGGATTCTGGCTAAGATTTCCAGCAACCAGGCTGAGGCTGTGGATAAAATGCCGGAGGACCTGCAGAAAGTCATCCAGAATGTGCTGAAACAGGCTTTTGCTTTGAATGAATCTTTAGGACAAGGCCTCGGCAGCACCTTGGAAAGTCAGCGGTTCTCAATGGATCAGCTGGGGACCTTGTCACGGATGCTGTTACAGCTCGGAAACATGGCAGAAAAAGGAATGACGGCTGATGTCAGCGATACGATGCAGGCATTGCTGACAAATCTCAAGACATTGGTCAGTGCGGATACAGGGGCGGCTTTGGAGCCGGTGCTCCTATCCAAGACTTCCTTTGCATTGCTCGATGATAAAAGTATCAGTGAGCTGCCGGAACAGCTGCAGCAATTGCTGGCGGCCTTGCAGCCTCAGGGACAGACTACGGCAATCAATACCGGCGAAGGCAGCCCTATGGCGTTTTTGAAACAATTGGTGCAGTATTTCATGCCACGACCAGATGGTGAGGCCTCGGAGATGATGACAGGGCAGAATCCTGGTGGAACGGCTGCGCAGGGCGAATCGAATTCCTCTCAGCCGCAGGCTGCCGCACAAGGTACAGCGCAGGGAGCACCTGCCGGATCTGGACAGCCGTCGACAACAGGGACTCCAGCATCGGCGGGGCAGAGTGGACAGCCGGCCGGCAGTCAGGGGAATGGCAGTGGGCAGCAGCCGGTGGCTCAGACCGGCCAGCAGGCTGCGCAGCAAAGCGGACAGCCGGAATCAAACACGGTGCCCTCGCAAAATAGGCAGACCTCCCAGTCGGGGAGACCGGGGGTGACCGGCGAAGCAAATTCGTCAACACCGCCGGGAACGGCGCAAGGCCAGTCAACAGGCCAGCCGGCATCTGCGAATCAGACGATGCCGGAAAATTCTCCTACGGCGAATCAGTCCGCTGGGCAGCCAGCATCCCAGCTGCAGTCTGAACAGTCCGGTCCACAGGCGCAGCAAACTGCGCAGCCACAGCAGACCGCGCAGGAAAGCACGCAGCCGGGGCAGAATCAGTCTGCCCCGACGACTGATAGCCAGACGACACAAAGAGGGCAGTCTACACAGCCGAATACACAAACCAATGCGCAGAGTCAGGTGCAGGAAAATAATCCGCGTCTTCGTCAGCAGCAGCCCCAGTCACCACTTCAGTCACAGCCGGAGCAACAGGCACAGGCTCGTAGTACGCCGCAGCAGAATGCCATTAATCAGGCGAAGACGCAGCTCATGATGCAGACCATGGAAAATACGCCACAGGCAATGGATACGATGAAGAGCCTGGCACAGCTATTGCTGCGGGAGGCGGACCTTACCCCGAAAGATGCTGCGCTGCTGCAGAATTTTGTCAATGGTCAGAGTACGCAGCTCACGGAAAAGGATGCCAGACAGCTGCAGCAGATGATCCGGCTGTGCCAGGTCAATGTGCCGGCAACCGTTCAGCAGGCGGCATTGCAGCAGGAGATTCCCGATCTGCCGCGGCTTTGGGCGTTCATGCAGCTTTGCGATATGACCGCTGCCAAGCGGATGAATGCGCACCAGCTCAAGCGGGCTGGCAAAGATGTGGCCGCTTTTGCCGCTTCAATGCGATCGGCCATGGGCGGAGATAACAGCAGCGTTCAAGGTCAGCGTTCGTTGAATTTCATGCTGCCGATGTATATGGGCGAGGAAAGCACCTATCCCGCGTACATTCACGTTTTTGATGAGAAGCAGCCAGATCCGGCGACCGGTGAAATAAAAAAAGAAACCTGGCTTCGTCTTTGCGTGCTGACTGACAACATTGGCGCTGTCGAACTGACTTGCCGCGTCTATAATGAAACGCAGCTGGATATGCGGCTGTTTTTCTCAGATACGGATACGGCTAATGAGTTCCGTGAGCAGGCAGACGCACTCAAGGAGTCACTAAAAGATTCGTCGTTGAAACTTAATGAACTGAAAATCGGAGCAGCCGGGGAGCGGCGGTTCCTTTGATCATGGTTATTGTCCTTGACAGGAGGATATAGTAAAACTATAATGAAAATTGTGAAGGAACACTCAGGCAGGTGGTACGGATATGCAGAAACAACGTCATACATTGACGGAAGACCCGGAGACGAATCCTGATGCACCGCAGCAGGCGGTAGCACTTAAGTACGATACAGAGAAGGACAGGGCACCAAAGGTGGCTGCCAAGGGGCGGGGGTATGTTGCGGAGAACATACTCGCGGCGGCCCGGCAGAACACCATACCAGTTTATCAGAATAAGTCGCTGGTCAACATGCTGATGGCGTTGGAGATCGACCGTGAGATTCCGCCCGAGTTGTATCGGACCATTGCGGAGGTCATGGCTTATGTATACCGGATTGACAAAAAAGCTGGACCGAAAAAGAATCTGCCGAATCCTGAGCGGAACCTTTAACTATGACGTGAAGAAGGAACGGCAATGAATAACAAAGTTCTGGGTAATCAGGGCGAGCAGGCTGCTGCGGACTATCTGCAACAGCACGGCTATCGGATTTGTGCGCGCAATTTCCGGGTGCCTGTCGGCGAGATCGATATTATCGCAGCGTATCAGGACACACTGGTCTTTGTCGAAGTCAAGACACGCCGGAGCCTTCGCTTTGGCAGTGGTGCGCAGGCAGTAAGCTATCATAAACAACAAAAGATCATCCAGACCGCACGCTGGTTTTTACGGCAGCGGCACCTTGCGGAGAGGTGTCGCTGCCGTTTTGATGTGATCGAGGTCTATACCGGACCGCAGGGCAGCTGGGACATCCATCATCTTCCCGGCGCCTTTGAGGTATGAGTCAGCAGGATAGCGCAGGAATGGTCATAGCAGGGAGGAAACAATATGTTTGCCAGAACGTATGGAGCAACGACAATGGGGGTGGATGGATGTATCATCGATGTCGAGGTGGACTCGGCATCTGGTCTGCCTGGTTTTGATATTGTTGGTCTGCCGGATGCATCCGTCAAGGAATCGAAAGAGCGGGTTCGTACCGCGATACGCAACTCCGGGATCCAGTTGCGTCAGGAAAAGGTCACCATCAATCTGGCACCAGCGGATATCCGCAAAGACAGTTCGGGACTGGATCTCCCGATTGCGATAGGCCTGCTTGCCGCATATGGTGTGATCCCCAATGAGAGTCTGGGCAGGAGTCTGTTTGCCGCCGAGCTGTCGCTGGAGGGCGAGTGCCGCGGTATCCGTGGGGTCCTGCCTATGATTATCACGGCGCAGGAGAAGGGCTTCTCGACCTGTTTCGTCGCTCGGGAAAATGCAGCTGAAGCGCTGCTGGTTGATGGAATCACAGTCTATGCATTGGAAAATCTGAATCAGCTGGTCCAGTTTCTGACAGGACAGGCGCCAATGAATCCGGCAGTTTTGGAACCAGCACCAGAGGATTCTGGCTGTAAGGTCATGGATGACTTTGCCGATGTACAGGGGCAGTTTCAGGCCAAACGCGCGCTTGAAATTGCTGCTGCTGGCGGACATAATGCTTTATTGGTGGGCGTTCCGGGATCGGGCAAGACTATGCTTGCCCGGCGCATGAGCACGATACTGCCGGAGCTTTCACGCGAGGAGGCGCTCGAGGTCACGAAGATTTACAGCATTGCCGGACTCCTGCCGCATACAGGCGGATTGATTACAAAACGCCCGTATCGCAGTCCGCATCATACTGCATCAACGACGGCGATGGTGGGCGGAGGCACTATCCCGCGGCCCGGAGAAGTGACACTGGCACATAACGGGGTACTGTTTCTTGATGAACTCCCGGAATTCAGCAAGAAGACGCTCGAAGTTTTGCGTGAGCCGATAGAAGACCGGCAGATCACAGTATCGCGAATCCATGCGACATTTACCTATCCAGCAAACCTTATCCTTGTAGCGTCAATGAATCCATGCCCCTGCGGGTTTTATGGAGATCCGGAGAGAACGTGTGATTGCACGCCGGGCGAGATCAAGCGCTATACCCGCCGGATTTCGGGACCGCTGCTGGATCGTATCGATATCCATATCCGTGTGCCGCGGGTGAAGTATCAGGAACTGGCTTCGGAGAAAAAGGCCGAGTCATCGGCGGTCATCCGGCAGCGGGTGGTGAAGGCCAGGGCCGTTCAACTCGAGCGCCTGCAGAAATATGGGATATTCTGTAATGCGCAGATGAGTCACGCCATGCTGCAGCGCGAATGCCGGCTGGGACCTGAGGCGAAGGAACTGCTCGCGCAGGCCTTTCAACGGCTGTTGTTGTCAGCCCGTTCGTATGATCGGATCATTAAAGTGGCCCGCACTATTGCCGATCTGGCCGGGGCGCGGGAGATCAGCAGCTACCATATCGCTGAGGCAATCCAGCTGCGCAATGATATCGGACTGAGTCAGGAATAGCAAGGCGCGGGCGGATAGACTTTCAATTTCGGGAGCTTTCCTGTATAATTTCAATATACGTATAAGAGAACCGCAGTATCGGAATGAGCGCAGGACGATTCTGATGCTGATGCCCGTGGACGGAAATGACAGCCCGTTGTTAAAGACAATCAAAGGAAAGTGACGATATAGAAGATGCTCACAGCAAGTGTGTTTGTAAATATACCCGTAAAAAGCATAGCGAAAGCCTATACCTATCGCGTGCCAGTTGAACTTTCCTACGTGGGAGCCGGCTGGCGCGTTTTTGTGCCCTTTGGCGGCCGCAAGGTTGAGGGGTTCATTCTGGCAACGGCTGAACAATCGGCAGAAGAACTGGGCAAGATCCAGCTCAAGGATATCCAGGATGTCGTGGACGAGGAGGCCTGGTTCTCTCCTGCGATGATCCGGGCGGCCCGCTGGCTGGCATCGTTCTATCTGTGCTCACTGGCTGAGATGATGCGCCTTTTCATGCCGGGCAAAAGCGGCCTCAAGGTCTCGGTTCAATATGCCGCCGATGAAAGCCAGCATGACCATGTCCTGCTGGGAATGCCCATGTATCAGTCCGTCTACCGGTACCTGTTGGCCGAAGGGCCATGCAGGAAGACTGAGATCGGCCGGGCGCTGCCCGACTATCGGGACAGCCTGCCGGATATCCTTGCCAAGCTCGTGCAGTATCATGTACTCACCAAGGAATATGCGGCGGAGAAGAGGGATAATGCCCGCTATGAGAAACTTGTCGTGCTGACCGCTGCTGTGACGCCGGAGCTAGAGGCAGACTACAAGCGTCGTAAAGCTCAGCTGCAGCTGCTGGAATTGTTGGCGGCTGCGCCTGAGCGGACACTGTCGATGGCTGGCCTGAAAGAGCGGAAGATATCGCCGACTACCGTCAAGCACCTGACGGAGGCCGGTCTGGTGGAGATCCGTCAGCGGCGGGTTCTGCGTGACAGTTATGGTACGGTTGCCGTCGAGCGTGAGCCGGTGGAACTGACCGACGACCAGCAGACGGCACTGGCCGCGATGGAGCCGGTGCGGGCAGCCAACAAGTATCAGGGTTTCCTGCTCAAGGGCGTTACCGGCAGTGGCAAGACACAGGTGTATATCGAGCTGGCCGGCCGTGTGCGGAAAGCCGGCCGGCAGGTCATTGTGCTTGTGCCGGAGATTGCATTGACCGGTCAGGTTGTCATGGCATTCAAGGCCTATTTTCCGGCCGATATTGTGGTCATGCATAGCCGGCTGTCGCTCTCGGAGCGCAACGATGCGATCATCCGGGTACGGCGGGGCGAGGCGGGGATCATCATTGGTGCCCGGTCGGCACTATTCACCCCGGCGGGCGATATCGGCCTCATCATCATGGATGAGGAACAGGATATGTCCTACAAGCAGGACGAGTCTCCGCGCTATCATGCCCGTGTTGTGGCCGAGGAATTGGCCCGGATACATCAGTCCATTCTGCTGCTTGGCAGTGCGACGCCGTCGCTGGAATCGTACTACCGCGCGCAGCAGGGGGAGTTTAGGTTGCTTACGATGCCGACACGCATCGGTGATATGCCGCTGCCGGTCGTGCAGTGTGTGGATATGCGGCAGGAGCTGCGTATGGGCAATCGGCATATCATGTCGGGGGCTTTGCGGCAGCTCATCGAGGCAACTATGGCCAAGCATCAGCAGATCATCATCATGCTGAACCGGCGCGGCTTTTCGACCTTTGTCATGTGCCGCTCCTGCGGCGAAGTCATCAAGTGCCGGTTCTGCGGACTGCCGCTGGTCTATCATCAGAACGGGAAGCTGTCCTGCCATCACTGTGACGTGACGGAGCCAGTGCCGGATGTCTGTCCGAAATGCGGCAGCCGCTACATCAAATATTTTGGTTCGGGGACCGAGAAGCTTGAGCAGGAACTGCATCAGCTGGTTCCGTCTGCCCGTGTCATCCGCATGGACCGCGATACGACGAACACAAAGTTCGCGCATCAGGAGATCCTCGCGAAATTCCGCCGTCAGGAATACGACATCCTGCTCGGGACGCAGATGGTAGCGAAGGGCCATGACATCCCGAACGTTACGGCGGTTGGCATCATCAGTGCCGATGCCAGTCTCAATATGCCGGACTTCCGTGCGGCCGAGCGCTGCTTCATGCTCATCACGCAGACTGCCGGCCGTGCCGGGCGTCATACTGAGCAGGGTCGGGTGGTCATTCAGACCTATAATCCGGAGCACTATGCCGTGACCTGTGGCATTGAGCAGGATTATGAGGGCTTCTACAAGCAGGAGCTGTATCTGCGGCAGCAGCTGTTCTATCCGCCGTACAGCCGCATCGTGAAACTCTTGTACCAGCACACGGATGAAGCGGCCGCCAAGGCAAATGCCGCACAGTTCGTGGCCGCATTCAACCAGCATTTTCATGGTGATAAGCGGCAGCAGGTCATTGGCCCTTCGCCAGCGGTCATTGCCCGGTTCCGGGATATGTACCGTTTCGTGGTGCTGATCAAGACGGCGGACCTTTCGTCCGTGCAGGCTTTCCTGCAGGAACAGCAGCTGCATCTGCGGACGGATATCGCGATCGACATTGACCCGATTACCATGCTCTGAGCCCTTGATGGTGGTAGGGGAGCGGACTTTGTGCTATAATACTACCATGTGTTTTATTTGAATAAACGATTACATCTATGGATGGTGAGAAAATGAAAGTTACCAAAGAAGATTTGCAGAACGTAGCCGTTCTTTCCCGGCTTTCGATTGCCGAAGACCAGGAAGAGAAATACATCGGCCAGCTTGATAAATTCCTGACCTATGTCGATAACCTCTCCGGCGTGGACACCGAAGGCGTCAAGCCGACGACTTATGCCCTGCCGATGCAGAACGTATTCCGTGAGGATACCGTGAAGGAATCCCTCGGCCGTGAGGCAGCGCTTTCGAATGCACCGCTGAAGGAAGATGGCTATTTCAAGGTTCCGAAGGTTTTGGAAGACTAAGGCTTAGGGGGAAATAACGTGAGATTGTATGAACAGCCGGCCCATGTCCTCCATGACATGCTGGTCAATAAAGAAATAACGAGCGTTGAGCTGACCGAAGATGTCCTCAAGCGCATCGATGAGGTCGAGGGCGATGTGAAGTCGTATCTGACCATCACCCGTGATGAGGCGCTGGCTCAGGCCAAGGCCACTGATGCGAAGATTGCCAAGGGGGAGAAGATTTCTTTCCTCGAAGGCATCCCGGGCGTTATCAAAGATAACATCTGCACCAAAGGCATCAAGACAACCTGTGCGTCGAAGATTCTGGAGCATTTCGTGCCGCCTTATGATGCGACCGTCATGACGAAACTCAAGGCGCAGAATCCGGTTATCATGGGCAAGGCCAACATGGATGAATTTGCCATGGGCGGTTCTACGGAGAACTCGGCCTACTATCCGACGCATAATCCGTGGAATACGGACTGCGTACCGGGCGGTTCCTCGGGCGGCAGTGCCGCGGCTGTTGCTGCCGGTACGTCTGTCTGGGCTCTTGGCTCCGATACTGGCGGATCGATCCGTCAGCCGGCATCGTTCTGCGGCGTTGTTGGTCTGAAGCCGACCTATGGCCGCGTATCCCGCTATGGTCTTGTTGCCTATGCTTCGTCGCTGGATCAGATCGGCCCTGTGACGCGTGATGTGACGGACTGTGCCAATATACTCAACATCATCGCCGGCCATGACGAGATGGACTCAACCTCGAGCGAGGCTGAGGTTCCGGATTTCACTACGGCACTGGTCGAGGATGTCAAGGGACTAAAAATCGGCCTGCCCAAAGAGTATTTTGTCAAGGGCATGGACCCGGAAGTCGAGCAGACCATCCGCGCTGCCATCGCGAAATACAAGGAAATGGGGGCCGAGATTGTTGACATCTCGCTGCCAAATACCGACTATGCCATCTCGACCTACTATCTCATCGCTCCGGCTGAAGCAGCAACCAATCTGCAGCGTTACGACGGTGTAAGCTATGGCGAGCGTATCGATGGTCAGGATCTCGTTGAGATGATGACCAATACGCGTACCGAGAAATTCGGTGAAGAGGTCAAGCGCCGCATCGTCATCGGCAACTATGCGCTGTCGGCCGGTTACTATGATGCCTACTATCTCAAGGCAATGAAGATCCGCACCCTCGTGGCGCAGGACTATGCCGAGGCCTTCAAGCAGGTGGATGTTATCATGGCTCCGGTTGCACCGACTCCCGCCTTCAAGCTGGGCGAGATGATGAGTGACCCATTGCAGATGTATCTGCAGGATGCCTGCACGGTTCCTTTGAATCTCGCCGGCCTGCCGGGCATCTCCATTCCGTGCGGCTATAGCAGCACGGGCCTGCCAATCGGCCTGCAGATCATCGGCAAGGCGCTGGATGAGGCCACGATTATCCGTACTGCCTACACCTATGAGCAGAGCCAGAATTTCCACAAAGAGATGGCCAAGCTGGGAGGTAACAACTGATGAAGTATGAAGCCGTAATCGGTCTTGAAATACATTGTGAATTGAAAACCAAAACGAAAATCTTCTGCGGCTGTGCCACGGGATTTGGCGCAGAGCAGAATACGCATGTCTGTCCGGTCTGCCTGGGCCTGCCGGGTGTACTGCCAACCATCAACAAGAGCGTGGTTGAGTTTGCCATCAAGGCAGGTCTTGCGACCAACTGTACCGTCAACAAGTACAGCAAATTTGACCGCAAGAACTACTACTATCCGGACCTGCCGAAGAACTGGCAGACGTCCCAGTATGATCTGCCAATCGTCGAGCATGGCTGGGTCGATATCGATGTTGCAGGCCAAAAGAAACGCGTCCGTCTGACCCGTATCCATATGGAGGAAGATGCTGGCAAGCTGGTTCATTCCGGCACGACCATCAAGGACTCCGCTACCTCCAATGTCGACTACAACCGTACCGGCGTGCCACTCCTCGAGATCGTCTCCGAGCCGGACATGTCGTCGGCCGAAGAAGCCCGCGTTTATATGGAGAAGATCAAGGCGATCATGGAGTACATTGATGTGTCCAACTGCCGCATGGAAGAGGGAAATCTGCGTGCTGACCTTAACGTATCCCTGCGTCCGGTCGGCTCGGATACTCTCGGTACCCGTACCGAGATGAAGAACATCAACTCCTTCAAGGCTGTCGAAGACGCGATCAACTACGAGATTGAGCGTCAGACGGAGGTTCTGGAGGACGGCGGACATATCGTGCAGGAAACCCGGACCTGGGACCCGGCCCGTGGCATCACGCTCTCCATGCGTAGCAAAGAAAACGCGCATGACTACCGTTACATGCCCGAACCGGATCTGCCGCCAATCGTCACGAGCGACGAGACCATCGAGAATTACCGCCGCGAGCTGCCGGAACTGCCGGATGCCCGCTGTGCGCGTCTGCAGAAAGACTATGGTCTCTCCGACTACGATGCCGGGATTATCACGAGTTCCCGTGCTATGGCTGAGTATTTCGATGCCACCATCGCCGATGGGGCAGATCCGAAACTTGCTGCCAACTGGATCATGGGCGACCTGTCGAAGAGCCTCAACGAAGAGAGCATCGATATCAGCAAGTCCCCGGTTGATGCCAAGCGCCTCGGCCAGATGATCCAGCTCATCATGAAGGACACCATCTCCGGTAAGATCGCCAAGAAGGTCTTCAAGGAAATGTGGACCAATACAGATGCTCCGGAAAAGATCGTCGAGGACAAGGGCCTTGTACAGATTACCGATACCGGTGCTATCGAAGCTGCCGTCGAGGCAGCTATTGCGGCCAATCCGAAAGCCGTTGAAGAATACAAGGGCGGCAAGAAGAAAGCCATCGGCGCTCTGGTCGGTCAGGTCATGAAAGCCACGAAGGGGAAAGCAAACCCGCAGATGGTCAACAAACTCCTGGCAGATAAACTGGACGCATGAGTCAGGCTGCTATAACATGAAATCCCTAGAAGCGAGGCTGTTACGGCCTCGCTTCTAGCTGATTTTACCGAAAGGAGACCACTATGCAATATAAAGCGGCTATATTTGACCTTGATGGTACACTTATTGATTCGCTGGCCGATTTGGCTGACAGCGCCAACGAGATGCTGGCCAGCTATGGCTTTCCCACACATCCTGTCGATCCCTTCCGTTACTTCGTTGGCAATGGTTCCCGCAAGCTGATCGAACGCTGCCTGCCAGAATCGAAGCAGGGCGATGCGGCTTTTGTCACCGAAGCACTGGCGAAATACAAAGCCTGCTATGAAAAGAACCTGCTGCATAAGACCCGTCCCTATGACGGTATCAGGGAAATGCTGCAGACCCTGCAGCAGAAAGGCATTCCTCTCGGAATCTGCACCAATAAGCACCAATCGGCGGCAACAGCCATCGTGGATACGTTCTTCCCCGCAGGGACCTTTATGGATAACATCGGGGATCGTGATGGGCTGCCGCGCAAGCCAGACCCGCAGAAAGTCCTGCTGATTGCCAACCATATGGGCGTAAAACCAGCAGAAGTGGCTTATTTCGGAGATACCAGCGTCGATATGGATACCGCGCAGAATGCCGGTTTCCTCGCGGTAGGTGTCACCTGGGGCTTCCGTCCGAAAGAAGAACTGGAAGAACACGGAGCCAAAGTACTCCTGAACCACCCTCAGGAACTCTTCGAGAAAATCTCTTTTTAATAGTCCAGCAGATAAGTCCGCCCTTAGAAGGGCGGGAGACCGCGAAGCAGTGGTGGGGTGCATCCCCGCATTAACAAAAGAAAAGGAAAAACGTAATGAAACATCAAGTTCCCGTCGAAAAAGGAAAATCATACGAAATCGAGATCAAGACGCTTGGCACCAGTGCCGAAGGCGTCGGCCGCTATAAAGACTTCACAGTCTTCGTACCCTATGCACTGCCGGGCGAGAAAGTCCTGGCCGTCATCGACGAAGTCAAGAATACCTACGCCCGCGCGCACATCAAGACCATTCTGACCAAAAGCCCGGATCGTGTCGAGCCAACCTGTGCCATCTATGATCAGTGCGGTGGCTGCCAGCTCCAGCACCTTGACTATATGGCCCAGCTTAAAGCCAAACGCCAGCAGGTCGTCGATGCCGTCACCCGCATCGGCAAGCAGCCGGACCTTTTCGTTGAGCCGACTATCGGCGCTGCTACCCCGTGGAACTATCGCAACAAGATGCAGTTCCCGATTGGCCGGCAGAAAGGTCAGACCATTATTGGCTGCTTTGCACAGGGAAGCCACGAGATCATCGACACCAGGGACTGCCACATCCAGAAGGAAGGCAACAATGATGTCGTCAACGCTGTGCGCGAGATCGTCACGAAACTCAACATCCCCGTCTACAACGAAGACAAGCATAATGGCGTCCTGCGCCATGTCGTTGGCCGCGTCGGCAAGAATGGTGATATTATGGTCGTTATCGTCACCGCTGCCAAGACCCTGCCACGCGAAAAAGAATTCGTAAAAATGCTGCGGGCCAAACTGCCGAAAGTCGTCAGCGTCCAGCAGAACATCCAGACCTATCACAACAACGTCATCATGGGCCGGGATACGAAACTCCTGTGGGGCAAATCCACCATTCTCGACAGCATCGGCCGCCTGAACTTCCATATCTCGCCACGGTCCTTCTTTCAGGTCAACACGGATCAGGCTGAGGTTCTCTATAATAAAGCCCTCGAATACGCTGATCTGGGCGGCAGCGAGACCGTCATTGACGCCTACTGCGGCACCGGAACGATTACCCTGTTCCTCGCCCAGAAAGCCCATAAGGTCATCGGCATCGAGATTGTCAAGCCGGCCATCCTCGATGCGCAGAAGAACGCTCGTGACAACAATGTCCGCAATGCTGACTTCCTGGTAGGGGATGCCACTATCGTTATGCCACGCCTCTACAAACAGGGTGTCCGTGCTGATGTAGTAGTAGTGGACCCGCCAAGAGCCGGCTGCACGCCGACCGTACTCGAGACCTTCGCCCAGATGAAGCCCGAGCGCATTGTCTACGTTTCCTGCAACCCAGCCTCCTTGGCCCGAGACATTGCTATCCTTGATAAACTGGGCTACAAAGCAAAAAAAATCCAGCCTGTAGATATGTTCCCGAACACGTCCCACGTAGAGTCGGTTGCTTTAATAGAAAAGGTATAGGCTGTTTATTCTCGTAGATTAAAAATACCGATATATATCGTTTATTCCCTCTGAACTTTGGTTTAGGGGGATTTTTATATTCAAGGATAAAATCAAATAGAGGAGTTTTGTGAAATATATAGAAATTTATAAAAAGTGGCTACAGGGTACTTCTTGGGACAAAGATTGAGTTTGTGGAATTTCCGTTGGATGTAATCATCTGGGGATTCGTGATGTCTTTCCCCTTCTGGAAAACTCCCGCAGAAGCCCGTTGGTGTTCTCATTGGTTCCACGTTTCCACGGCTGGTGCGGAGCGGGAAAATAAAATGGCACATGATCCAACTCTTCACTGAGCTGAACATGTTTCGAAAACTCTTTGCCTCGGTCTGGCGTGACCGACAGGTGTGGTTGTCCCCAGAGAGATTCACCCATTACTTGGCTTACAGCAGCAGCGGTTTTGCTCCTTGCCTTGCCACCAAGCAGATATCGACTCTTTCGGTCTACCAACGTAACAAGGCAAGCCTTGCCTTGCTTTCCTACTACAGTATCTGCTTCCCAATGACCACAAATGGAGCGGTTTTCCGCGCTGGC
>JAGPMW010000036.1 GCA_018052705.1 Selenomonas sp.
GGGGTTCCTGCTCAATGGCTGGCAGGGAGCTGTGGTACAGATCGTGAATCTTGCTATGGCAATCGCTGTTTATCTGCCCTTCCTCAAGGCGCAGGATAATGCACTGCTGAAAGAAGAAATGGGCGAGGTGGTGGCTGATGAACCTGCAGGAATACCAATCAGACCGTAAGGAGAAGGCTGGAGAGAATCGAATGAGAGATGAAAAGGGGAAACAGACATGTTAGCAATCAACAAGAAAAAAACAGGAGCAATCCTTCTAGGTTTAGCGGTCAGTCTGACGGGGACGGTACTTGCAGCACCAGGCAATACGGCGGGGAACACGGACAGCCGCATTGCTGCCCTCGAGCAGCAGCAGCAGGCGCTGGCTAAGGAGCTCAAGGCACTCAAGTCGCAGAATACGAAACTCAAGGTGCAGACCAACAGTCAGAAGAACCAGCTTCAGGGCCTCAGCAGCAGCGTTAAGGATGAGCTGGCACGTGTACAGATTTCAGGTTTCGGTCGTGTAGCCTGGGATAACGACAATATCAAAGGTTATATCGATCAAAACGATAACCGTCGTACCTATCTTGATTTGAAGGGGAAGTTCCGGGTTAACGATAAATGGAACTTTAATTTTGAAAGTGAAACCAATCAGCGTTATGCGAACAGTGTCATGGCTGATGGTACGATCAAGTCGCACTGGGGACATGAAGATGAAGATGGTGTGATTCAGCGTGTTTGGGCTGAAGGAACACTGGGAAAGAATATCTCCGTGGATATCGGCCGACGTTGGCGTGGCCTTGGTTTCCAGAATATCCTATTCGGCAATGAGTCTGATGGACTAGTTATCGGGGTGCCGGTTCCCCAGACCAAACTCAAGGCATCGACATTCTATCTGACGCCAACGGACAAGGGGTATGATTTCAGCATTTATGGTGCTGGCGTCCAGGGGGAAGTTGGGCATGGCCTGCAGATCAGTGCGGCTTTTGCCAAGCTGACGGTAGGTAAAAATGACCCGTTAGGACAGAATATTTATGACAGCGCGACTCCCCATAAGCCTTATCTGAATACAGCGGGCTCACATGGTTTTGTCCTTAGTGCTATGTGGAATCCACTGAAAAATATATCCGTTATTGGCGACTATGTCCGTACGAATGCACAGGGACATACGGTAGGCGAGTGGGGTGCCGCTGGCTATCAGGAAACGCACTTTAATGATAATGCTAGCAAGGCTCTCCGGTTGAACTATCGCTGGTCGAATATAAACGATCCTGGGTCGTTCCAGCTCTATGCTCGCTGGTATGATTATGCTCGCAGCATCAATGGACTGGTTGGTATCTTTGGCGATAAGGAATGGGGTGCATTGCAGCCGGGGTCACATGGTTGCATACTGGGCTTCAAGTATGTACCTATGAAGAATATTGAGTGGGAGACGATGTATGAGTTCTCTACTGCCTACAATACGTTGTACGGGCATAAGAATGAAACTTATCATCGCAACTTCTTGCGTACGCAGGTCGATTTCCACTTCTGATGGTAGACACCTGGATTCCAGGTAAGAGCGAAAGATGTAAGGAGACTGAATCAAATGAAAAAGATTATTTTGTTATGTGCTTCCGGTATGTCTACAAGCATGCTGGTGAAGAAGATGCAGGAAGCGGCCAAGGCGGATTCCTATGATTGTGAGATTGCAGCATTCTCCGCTTCGGAGGCAGCCACGAAGGCTGCTGATGCAGATGTGGTATTGCTTGGACCGCAGATCCGGTTCTCCAAGGGCAAGATCAGTGAGCAGCTGCCCAATGTACCTGTCGATGCCATTGATATGCGTATGTATGGGCGTATGGATGGTGCCGGTGTGCTGGCATTTGCCCGTGGGATCATGAAGGACTAAGGGAGGACACAATGGAAGGATTAGAACTGATTGCATTCCAGATCATTTCGGCTGTAGGGACGGCCCGGAGCTGCTATATTGAGGCAATCCAGGCCGCCAAGAAGGGCGATTATAAATATGCGAAGAAATTAATCGCTGATGGTGATGAAGCGTTTGTGGAAGGACATGATGCTCATGCAGGACTCCTGCAGCAGGAAGCAGCCGGCACTGGCGGAACCGTCAGCCTGCTGATTCTTCATGCGGAAGATCAGCTGATGAGTGCGGAAGGATTTAAGACAATTGCACAGGAATTCATCGATGTCTATCAGCGGTTTGACGCGGAAAAGGAGGCCTGACATGGGATTCCCAAAAGGGTTTCTTTGGGGCGGTGCAGTTGCTGCGCATCAACTGGAAGGCGGCTGGCAGGAAGGCGGTAAGGGCGTCAGTGTAGCGGATGTCATGACCGTTGGCGGTCCGGATAAGCCACGGGAGGTTACGGACGGCGTACTGCCGGGCAGGATCTATCCTAACCATGAAGCAATTGATTTTTACCATCATTATGAAGAGGATATTGCCATGATGGCAAAGCTTGGTTTCAAGTGTTTCCGCACCAGCATTGCCTGGACGAGAATTTTCCCCAATGGGGATGAGCTGGAACCAAGTGAGGCCGGTCTGCAGTTCTATGATGATCTGTTTGATACAATGAAGCGGCATGGCATGGAGCCGATTATCACTTTGTCTCATTTTGAGATGCCGTATCATCTGGTCAAGGAGTATGGCGGCTGGCGCAGCCGCAAACTGGTAGACTTCTTCGTACGCTTTGCGGTAACGGTATTTCGGCGCTATAAGGACAAAGTCCGCTACTGGATGACCTTCAACGAGATCAACAATCAGCGGGATGTTGAGGCGCACTCAGCGTTTACCAATTCCGGAGTAATCTACGAGGAAGGCGAAGATCGTTATGCTGTAATGTATCAGATTGCACATCATGAGTTTGTGGCTTCGGCTAAGGCGGTCATTGAGGCGCATAAGATCAATCCGGATTTCCAGATTGGCTGCATGATTGCCATGTCACCGGTCTACCCGGAGACGTGCAAGCCGATGGATCAGATCGCAGCGCTCAAGGAGATGGATCGGACATTCTTCTTTGCGGATGTGCAATGCCGTGGACATTATCCACCGTATGTACTCAAGGAATGGGAGAATAAGAAATACACGGTTCAAATCGAAGACGGGGATCTTGAGACATTGGAGCGGGGCAAAGTGGATTATTTTGCTTTGTCCTACTATATGAGCTTCGTGAGTGCCTATGATCCGGCTGGAAACGGTCATATCGGGAAAGAGGTCAAGAACCCTTATGTGGCGGCCTCGGACTGGGGTTGGCAGATTGACCCGGTGGGCCTGCGCTATATACTGAGTGTCCTGTCGGAGCGCTATGAATTACCCCTTATGATCGTGGAGAACGGTATAGGTCTGCATGAGGAGCCAGCAGAGGATGGAATGGTCCATGATAAGACCCGGATACAGTATTTTGCTGAGCATATCGAGCAGATGAAGCTGGCAGTGGTGGAAGATGGCGTGACGCTGATGGGCTACTGTCCCTGGGGACCGATTGATATTGTTTCGGCCAGTACCGGTGAGATGGAGAAGCGGTATGGTTTCATCTATGTTGACAAGGACAATAAAGGGCAGGGAACGCTGGAGCGTTCGCCGAAAGAATCGTACTATTGGTATCAAAAAGTAATCCAAAGCAATGGTGAAGATCTCTCATATGACGAATAGTTTGTTTCAATAGGAGGAAGGTATAATGATGGATATCCGTAAGAAAGCAGCAGCGGCTGCGATACTGATGGCCCTGGCTGTACCGGTCACGATGACCTTGAATGTTCCTAATGTTTTTGCAGCGCCGGCAACACAGACACAGGCTAGTGATGCATTTCAGGTTGATTTTAAGAATGGACAGCCACAGCTTTTTGAGGCGTCCGATGGTTGGACAAATGGCAATCCGTTTAATGTATTTTGGCACAAGGAGAATGTAACGTTCTCTGATAATAATATGCAGCTCACGATTGATGTGGATACGAAGCAGACAAAGGTTCCGTATGCCGCGGGTGAGTTTCGCTCGAAGAAAACCTATGGCTATGGCCGGTATGAGGTCAGCATGAAGGCCATCAAAAACGATGGCTGCAATTCTTCGTTCTTTACGTATACCGGCCCCAGTGAAGGTGATCCCTGGGATGAAATCGACTTTGAGATCCTGGGGAAGGACACGAGCCAGGTTCAGCTCAATTATTTCCGTAATGGCGTAGGCGGCCATGAGAAGATGATCGATCTGGGCTTTGATGCTTCGGAGGATTTCCACACGTATGCCTTCGAATGGCATAAGGATAAGATTATCTGGTTTGTCGATGGGAAGGAAGTATTCCGCCGTGAGGAACCGACAATCCCCGTTACAAAGAGCAAGATCATGATGAATGCCTGGTGCGGCAAGGGGGTTGATGCCTGGCTGAAGCCATTTAATGATGCCGAGCTGCCGCTGACGGCCGAGTATCAGTGGATTAAATATACGCCGTTTACAGAATAAAGGAGCTGAGCAGGAATGCAAAATAGGAAAATGCTCTGCCGGCTGGTCCTGACCGGGCTGCTGGCGCTGGGGACGTGCAGCGCAGCCACGCTGGCAGAGGCGGCTGATGCCGTTTTGCATGTAGATCAGGTGGGGTATCTTACGGATTATTCCAAGGTGGCGCTGGTGGCTGATCCGGCTGCTACGTCCTTTGAAATCGTAGATGCCAGCAATAATCAGGTGGTATTCAAGGGCAGCCTTTCGGCTGCGAAGAAAGATGCCTTGTCGGAGGAAACGCTTCGTCAGGCTGATTTTTCGGCGCTGAAGAAGCCGGGCACCTATAAGCTGCGGGTTGGCACTCGCGAATCTTATGATTTTGTGATCGGTGATAATGTTTACGCCGTGCCGACTGTAGAGACCTGGCGTTCCTATACCTTGTCGCGCAGCAATACGCCTATCGACGATCCCGTCACTGGGCTCAAGATCAAGGATGGTCATCCGCAGGACCGTGCAGCACAGGTCTGGTTCACGGATGCTCTGAATAAAAAGGGCGATAAAATTGATGTGAGCGGTGGCTGGTATGATGCTGGTGACTATGGCAAATACATTACGACCGCTGGTATCAGCAGTGCTCAACTGCTGCTCGCTTATGAGGCGCATCCTGATCATTTTACCCGGGGGCAGCTCCTGTTCCCGCAGGGAGTGTCCACGGATGCAAAGCTGCCAGATGCACTGACCGAAGTGAAATTTGAACTCGATTGGATGCGAAAAATGCAGCGCAAAGATGGCAGTACTTTCCACAAGGTGGCTGGAACGAAGTGGCCGGGCTTTGATGTTTCCCCTGATACCGACCGGCAGGACCGTTATCTGTTCGGCAATGCGACTTCCAGCTCGGCGATGTACGGAGCCAGTCTGGCCATTGGCGCCAGAGTCTATGCGCCGTTTGACAAAGCCTATGCGCAGACGTTGAAGAAAGATGCAGTGCGTGTCTGGTCGTGGCTGCAGAAGAATCCTGATCCGATCTACCGCTGGGATGATGGACAGGAGAGCGGTTCCGGTCCGTATGATAAGAAGACGGATCTCGAGGAGCGCATCTGGCTGGCTGCTGAGCTCTTCCGGACGACCGGTGATAAGACCTATGAGAACTACTTGGCGAAGGCCGCGCGCAAGCGTATTACCGAGAAACCGAGTTTCTTTACCTGGGATAATACTCTGGCACTGGGACAGTTTGCTTATCTAAAGTCGAAGCATGCGGATCCGGTTTTGCAGGCTGAGGTGAAGAAGGCCTTCCTGAGCTATGCTGATGAGATCTGCCAGAAGATTGCGGGCGATGGTTTCCATTGTGCGCTGGCACCATCGGAGTACACCTGGGCTTCGACCAAGAATGCGCTGACGCAGGGAGATATCCTGCTTATGGCCAATCAAATTGAGCCTAAACAGGCCTATGTGGAAGGTGCGCTGGCGCAGATACATTATCTGTTCGGACGCAACTCCCTCAATAAGAGCTTTATGACGGGGATGGGCGATAATCCGCCAGAACATCCGCACAACCGTATCCATGAGAGCACCGGGGCCTATGTGCCGGGGCTGGTGGTAGGCGGACCAAACCATGTGTCTGGTGGTGATCCCGACCAGACCAAGTATCTGGCGAGTGGTCACATCCCGGTTGCCAAATCCTACCTCGATGTGCTGACCTCCTGGTCCACGAATGAATATGCGATTGATTATACAGCTACAGCTGCTTATGCCCTGGCTTGGTTTGCCAGTCCGGAACAGCTGACAGCAGCTCAGCTGCAGCTTACCCGTAAGTTCCCATCCATCACCACGGGTAAGTGATAAAATCCCCGACCCCTAAAACGAAAAACCGTGACCGGCATGTATAGCTGGTCACGGTTTTTCCGTATGGTTCAGGTTGGGCATCTGCAGCCCTTTCTGCAGATATTCCCGTTGAAGTTCAAAGACGCTTTGGATGAGCTTTTCCTGTTTCTGCTTGCCGAGGCTGTTATCCAGTGAGGCACCGATGTGATAGATCTGCCCGTTGAAGATATCGATGGCGGTGCAGCGTTCGACCTGTGCAAAGGTCCGGAGCCTGCCTATGAGTGGCAGGTCAGGAATATCGATGGCAATCCGGACTTTTAGAGGAACTTTTTTGGGACAGGCAAAGCACAGACCGCCGCCACTAATATCGACAATAGTTGCCTCTGCTGGATCATGGAGACAGCTGTGTTCCCCTGGCAGCCTGACGGTGAGTGGCAAGGCCATAGGGACGCGGACAAAACGGCGCTGTTGAATGCGATGGACAATTGCTGGCTTATTCAGATACCATATGGTTTCTGGCAGCGCTGAACTGCTAAGAAAAACAGCAGCAAAGCGGTATCAGGCTGTCAATCAGGTCCTGTGCTATCAAATTGTGATTGTAATCTTGTAACATCGCACGGACTGTTGTACAATAAGACAATATTATAGAAGGGGGAATCATCCGATGAAGATTATCCATACAGATAAAGCACCGGCGGCCGTAGGGCCGTATAGTCAGGCAATTGCGGCAGGAAAGATGCTGTATCTTTCTGGACAGATTGCGATTAATCCGGCGGAGGGAAAGATTGTTGCTGCGACGATTGAGGATCAGGCGGAGCAGTGCTGCCGTAATGTCGAGGCGGTACTTGCTGCTGCCGGCCTGGACATGAGTCGTGTGGTCAAGACAACCTGCTTTTTGGCTGAGATTGCTGATTTTAAGGTGTTCAATGAAGTTTATGCGAAACATTTTATCAGCAAGCCGGCCCGCAGCTGCGTGGCGGTAAAGGATCTGCCTGCGGGCGCCTTGTGCGAGATAGAGGCTGTGGCAGAATTGTAATCTGTAGCTTGGCAAAGGCAGCCGCATCGGAGAGATCCTCTAGGATCGCTCCGGTGCGGCTGCCTTATTTTTATGCTATAATAAACGCGGGGATTTCTTATGTTTTACAGGAGTATACAGGCTTTATAACAAGACTGCTTTAGGATAAGGAGAATGTATGGAATTATTGGACTTGCATATGCTGGCATTTTTGGTGTTCTTTGGCTTTATGGCCTCCTTTATTGACTCGGTTGTGGGGGGAGGGGGCTTGATCTCGATTCCCGCGCTGATGTGGACGGGACTCCCACCGGTGACGGTGCTCGGAACCAATAAGTGTGCAGCGGTGATGGGGGCCTTTACGAGTTTTGCGACATTTGTGAGATCGGGCAAGGTGGATGTATGGCTGATCAAGCGGCTTTTTCCCATCGCACTGATCGGTTCTGGACTCGGTGTACTGACCGTGCGGTTGATTCCGCCAGATGTCCTGCGGCCGCTGGTGGTGGTTATGCTGATTGTGGTATTGATCTATAGCGTGCTCAAAAAGGACTGGGGCCGTGAGAATCATTACGCTGGCATGTCGGGGGGCACGCTGGTGGTGTCCGGGCTGGTAGCATTTGCATTCGGCTTCTATGATGGCTTTTTTGGACCGGGGACCGGTTCGTTTCTGTTGTTCGCGTTTTTGATGGTAGGATTTGATTTTATTGGGGCGGCCGCCAATGCGCGAGCCCTGAATTTTGCCAGCAATATCTCGGCGTCACTGCTTTTTGCGTATTTTGGTCTGGTTGAATTCTCGTATGTGATTCCGATGGGGCTTGCAATGATTGCCGGGGCCTGGTGTGGTGCTCATATGGCACTGAAGAAAGGGACAGGGTATGTGCGGCCACTCTTCGTGATTATGACGACCGTGCTGATTGGCAAACAGCTCATTGATTTATGGAAGTAAACGGCCTGCTGGCTGCTGGTCGTGAAAATACGGGAGTAGTGGCTTTGATTCAGATACAAGAGTATATGACCTATGATTATTTGCGCGATTTGCGCATGAATAACGCAGCCTGGCGGCTTTTGAGGGCCGATCAGGCTGCGTTTATTGCATCGTTTTTTTATCAGGCATTTATTGCGGGAAAACGACGGGGCATTGAGGCACAGGAACTGTTGGAGCAGCTCGATCTGTTCGTGTATGATGCGCAGCAGCAGGCGGGCAGTGAGAATTTCGGCCGGTCGCCACAGGACTATTTGGAAATATGGGCAGACAGTGATCATGGCTGGCTGCGCAAATATGAATATCATGACGACTGGTACTATGACTTGACGGCACCCGCACAAAAAGCAGTGGAGTGGCTGTATGGTCTGCACAAGCAGTCCTTTGTTGGCACGGAGTCGCGGCTGCGGACGGTGTTCAATCTGCTGCATGAGATTGCCCGCGAGACAGATATTGAGCCAGCACATCGTGTAGCGTGGCTTGAGGAACAGCAGGCAAAAATCGCTCGAGAGCTGGACGATATCCGGCGGACTGGCATAGTGAAGCCACGATTGGATGAGGTTCAGGTCAAGGAACGATTTCTGCAGGCGGAGGATACGGCGCTGGCTATTTTGGCTGATTTCCGCGAGGTAGAGGAGAATTTCCGGGAGCTGACCCGGCAGGTACAGGATGATGTAGTAAAGTGGACACGTGGCAAAGGTGAACTGCTTGAGAAAATATTCAATGAGAGCGATATCATCCGCAAGTCGGAACAGGGCCGCAGTTTCATGGCATTCTGGCACTATCTGATGCTTTCGCAGCAGCAGGAAGATTTTCGGGAGACACTGGCCCGGATTGCCAAGGCTGATGCTGTCCGTGATCTTCTGCCCGGACATCCGCTGGCTGCCATTAACCGGGAATGGGTGCGGGCAGCGGCGGCTGTCCAGCAGACGGTTGGGCAGCTGTCTGCTCAGATTCGCCGCTATGTGGACGAGGATTATCTGCGCGAGGAGCGCACGATGTATCAACTGATCCAGCGGGTTGAAGCACGTGCAGTAGAGGTTCGTGAACAGCCACCCGCGGATGGGTTTATGACAATCGATGCGGCATCACCCTCAGTCGCGGTGCCGATGGAGCGGCGCTTGTATGCGCCGCCAAAGAAGACGAAACTGATGAGCCCGGAGCTCACAGCTGGGGATGGCAGTGATGGTGAACTGACTGCGATTTTTGATCAGGTCTTTATTAATCCGGATAATCTGCGGACGAATGTACAGGCGGTTCTGGCTGGACGAGCGCAGGTATCATTGTCCGAGGTGCTGGCGGTATACCCGTTGCAGCAGGGACTGTCAGAACTCATGGGGTATCTGGTACTGGCCAGCCGCCAGGCCGGTGATGGTGAGAAATTTTTCGACAGCAGCCAGTTGGAGAATATTTTATTTGAGCGTGATGGCCGTCGGCTGATGGCGGTCTGTGAACAGGTGATTTTTAGACGGGAGGAGAGGCCGTGATGGCAGTTATCGAATCGATGGAGCTGGCGGCAACAGCTGCAGGCGCAGCGCGCCAGGAGCAGTCGTTGTCACGAGCGGCTGTGGCTTTGCTGAAGGGAATAGTGAGCCGTGGGCGCGATGAGCAGGTCTGGCAGGATATCCTTTCATCGCAGACGGGGCTTAAGGATTATTTTAGCAGGATCGGACTGATACTTATCGTCGATGAGCTGGATGAATTTGCCTATCTGCGTCAGGATGAGAGGAGCGGTCTGCCACGCATTGTTTCACGCTACCCGCTAAGTTTTGCGTTGTCGATGCTGTTGGTTCAGCTGCGCAAGGCTTTGGGCGAATATGACCGGGCACAAGGCGGCAGCCGGCTGGTACTGGGGCTTGACGATATTGTGCGGCGCATGGAGCCGTTCCTGCCAGTGGCAACGAATGAGATGAAGTTTCGGCAGTCCATCGAGCATCTGGTTAATTCGGCACTGAGTATGGGCTTTTTGCAGAAAATCAAGGGCAAGGATACGGACTATGAAGTTCGGCCGATGATCCGGAGCTTTGTCGATGCACAATGGCTGGACCAGCTTGACCAGAAGCTGGCCGAGTACGTCGAGTATGGGGAGAAACGACATGCGGGAGAGACTATTGAACCTGATGGGAAGGAGGCGGTGATGGATGAACTTATTCGAGACGACCGTTGATCAGAGACCAGCTCCACTGGGGTTCCGGCTGCAACGGCTTGAGGTCTATAATTGGGGAACTTTTGACCGCAAGGTGTGGAGCCTCGACCTGCAGGGGGATACCTCCCTGTTGACTGGTGATGTCGGTTCAGGCAAGTCTACGCTGGTTGATGCAGTCATCACGCTGCTGGTGCCGCCACGCAAAGTCACCTATAACAAGGCGGCCGATGCCAGCGCCAAAGAACGCAGCCTTACGTCCTACGTGCGTGGTTACTATGGACAGAAGCGTACAGAAAATGGCGGCGGACGTCCGGAGGCACTGCGTGATAAGGATCAGTACAGCGTTGTGCTGGGAGTATTCAGTGATCGCAATTTTGGTCGGACCGTTACGTTGGCGCAGGTATTCTGGTTCCCTGATGAGACGGTAAGCTATCCGAAACGGTTCTATGTGCTGGCCCAGAATACGCTGTCAATCACGAAGCGCTTCTCTGCTATAGGCGGGGATATGAAGATCTTCCGCAAGCAGCTGGAGAAAGATCCATTCATCAGAACCTATGATGATTACCCGCAGTATGGGCATGAGTTCCGAAAGATATTCGGGATTCGGCAGGTGCAGGCAATGGACCTTTTTCAGCAGACGATCTCGTTGAAAAAGGTGGACTCGCTGACTGGTTTCGTGCGTCAGAATATGCTTGAGGTGCCGGATACCGAGCAGGAGGTCGATCTCATGCTGCACCAGTATCATGATCTAGAAGCGGCACATCAGGCTGTGCAGCGTGCACGGGACCAGCAGAAGCAGCTGGAACCGATCGAGGCGCTGGGGCAAGCTTATTCTAAGGCATTAGCAGAACAGCAGGAGACCGAGGCGATGCAGGCCCTGCTTGACAGCTGGTATGCAGAGAAAGCTTATAAGATTCGTGAGGCGATGTTGTTACAGGCTGGCCAGCGCGTGCAAGTCCTGACCGCAGAGGAAAAGGCAGTCAGCACAGACTTGCAGTCCATTCAGGACCAGCTGACGAGTGTGCGGATGGAGATGGCGCGCAATGGCGGTCAGCAGCTTGATGAAGTTCGGCATCGGCTGGATACGAAGCAGCAGGTCAGGGAACAATGTCTTGCCGTGCGGCAACGTTACCAGGAGCAGATTGATAAGCTTGATCTCATTATGCCGGCGACTGCCGGAGCTTTTGTTGAGAATCAGCAGGCAATGGCTGGGCGTGGGACCGGTATTGAAAGAGACCTGGAGGTTTTGGCACTTGATGCGGCAGATTTAGAGGCTAATCGTAAGGAAGCGGCTGGAAAAGAGAAGAAGCTGGCCGAGGAAATCGGTTCGCTGGCCAGCCGAAAGTCCAATATCCCGAATAAATTTATCAAGATCCGCGAGGAACTGTGCACGGGACTGAATCTGGCAGAGAGCGAAATGCCATTTGTTGGCGAGCTCATAGCCGTCAGCGATGAGGAACAGGAGTGGGAAGGGGCAATTGAACGTCTGTTGCGCAGTTTCGGTATTTCGCTGCTGGTACCTGAAGCACATTATGGTGAGGTAGCTGACTGGATGGATCACCATGATCTCGGGACCAGGCTGGTTTATTATCGGGTACCAGATTATGTGGAGAAAGCAGATATGGGCAGTCTGCCAGAGAATGTGGTAGCGGCCAAGCTTACCCTTAGGGAGGACTCGCCATACTACGACTGGCTGGCTGGTGAGCTGACGGCTAGGTTCCGGCACAGCTGCTGTGAGACGATGCAGCAGTTCCGTCAGGCAAGGTATGCCCTGACGCGTACCGGACAGGTCAAAGTCAACGGGCGGCGCCACGAAAAAGATGACCGGTATCGTATTGATGACCGGCGTCAGTATGTGCTTGGTTTCTCAAATCTGCGAAAAATCCAGTCGCTCAGGGATGATGTTGAGGCGATGCAGGCTGAGCAGAAATTTTTTCAGCAGAAGCTGAGGCATAACAAGCAAGAACAGCGAAATCTTCGGCATCAGCAGGATGCTATTATGCTGGCTGGGCAGGTGGAATGTTTTTCGGACCTGGACCTTGCACCACTGGAAATTGAGCTTGAAGAGCTTCAGGCAAAGGTTGAGGAACTTCGGCAGAAGAATGATATCTATCGAAAATTGCAGGACGAAGAGGGCCGTCTGATCCGTCAGGTGGCGCTTCAATCGGATACTCTGAATCAGCAGCGGGGAGAACTGGGGCAGCTGCGGGAACGTGTGGATGGTCTTCGGCAGGGCATGGACGAAGATCTGGAGTTGTTTGCAGAGACAATGCCGGATGCGAAAGCAAGAGCCTATCCATTGCTTGAGAGGCATGCACCTGAAGCGTTGCAGGAACTGGAAGAGACGAGTTTTTCGCTTAACCGGCGGCAGAAGCAGCAGGCAGTCTATACAAAGTGGCTGACCCGGCGCAGCCAGCAGCAGGCAGGTTGTTTGCAACAACTGGGGCAGCAGCTCACTGAGGCAATGGCCGGATACCGTCAGCGCTGGCCGGAAAATTGTGCTGAGCTGCTGTGCCGGCCGGAAGCAGCGCCGGATTATATCGTCGTACTCGATCGGCTTAGAACCGATGATCTGCCGAAATTTGAGGGCCGCTTCCGCGAGCTTTTACGAGAAAATACCATCAATCAGATTGCCTTATTTCAGACACATATCGATGATGCCTGCCAGGAAATCGAGGACAGGATTGGGCGCATCAACCAGTCGTTGTCGGAGATTGACTACAACGAGGGCCGCTATATCCAGATTGAGTGCAGCCCTGCGGCTAGTGAGATGATTACCGAGTTCCGGCGTAATCTGAAATCCTGTACGGATGATGCTTTGACCGGCACCGCGGACGCTACTTATAGCGAATTGAAATTCCAGCAGGTCGCGGACCTGTTGGAACGTCTGCAGGGACGCCCCGGAAGTGCAGATGCGGATGCCCACTGGCGGTCAGAGGTTATCGATGTGCGTAACTGGTATACCTTCGCCGCTTCTGAACGCTGGCGCTGCCCTGAAACGGATCAGGCTGAAGAATATGAGCATTATACTGATTCTGGCGGCAAGTCTGGCGGGCAGAAGGAAAAGCTTGCCTATACTATTCTGGCAGCCAGTATTGTTTATAACTTCGGACTGGAAGGCCGGCGCTCTGGAGAGCAGTCATTCCGGTTTGTGGTTATCGATGAGGCATTTCTCAAGAGTTCAGACGAATCTGCCCGATTCGGGCTTGAGTTGTTCCAGAAACTTGACCTGCAGCTGCTGGTCGTGACGCCGCTCCTCAAGATTGCAACAATCGAGCCTTATGTACACCATGTGGGCTTTGTCTATCAAAAGGATGAGAAGCATCGTTCTTATCTTCGTAATCTCACCATTGAGGAGCTGCGAGCTGAGCGTTCGTCTTATGCAGCAGAAATCTAATATATGAGGTCAGTAACTTTGCTGGGCAGCTGTCGATGTTGGCAGAAGATATTGGTGGTCAGCGATTCTTTGGCAAAACTGGCGCAGAATCAGCAGGCAGCTTTGGCGTATTTTCAGTTTTGATTTGTCATAGGAAGCAAGACCTGTCTCGGGAGGGACAGGTCCTGCTTATTGCTTGACATGGGGAATAATTATCTTACAATAGGGATAGAAGATGAATTTAACGACTGAGAAGGGGAACAGAATATGCTATATCCAATGAAACTGCAGGCGTCACTAAAGGATTATCTCTGGGGTGGTACGCGCCTGAAAGAGGAATACGGCAAGAAAACAAATCTGGACAAAGTGGCAGAAAGCTGGGAACTGTCGTGCCATGAGGCCGGGCAGAGCGTTATCGTCAATGGCGAGGCGGCCGGGCAGACATTAAGTGACTGGTTGGCCGGACAGGATCGGTCTGTGCTGGGCAAAAATGCGGAGCGATTTGATAAATTTCCATTGTTGATCAAGCTGATTGATGCCAAGGGAGATCTGTCGGTACAGGTGCATCCAGATAACGAATATGCCCTGCGGGTTGAGGGCGAGCCGGGCAAGACCGAAATGTGGTACATCGTTGATTGCGAACCGGGAGCCAGTCTTCTCTATGGTTTCAAGGAGCAGATATCCAAGGCGGAATTTGAGCGCCGGATTGCCGATAATACCTTGCTGGATGTCTGCAATCGCGTGCCGGTCCACAAGGGCGATGTGTTCTTTATCGATTCAGGGACGCTGCATGCCATTGGCGCCGGTATTTTGCTCTGTGAGATTCAGCAGAGTTCGAATACGACCTATCGTATTTACGACTACGGCCGTGTGGGCACGGATGGACAGCCACGGGAACTTCATGTGGCCAAGGCCTTGGACGTTACGAAGCTTGAACGGCCAGTCCGGGATACGAAACCGCAGGCGAAACTGGACATCTTTGCTTGTGCAGAGGTAGAGCTGCTGGCTTCGTGCGAGTATTTCACCACGTATCACATCAATCTCAATGGGATGTGTCATCTGAAGGCTGGTGCGAATTCGTTCCAGTGTATCACCGTACTGGGGGGGAGCATGGAACTGGCCACTGCTGGTGGCCGGGTCAGCATCAAAAAGGGAGAATCTGTATTCCTGCCTGCGGGATTAGGCCGTTATCAACTGATTGGTCATGGCGAATGTATCTTGAGTGAAATTTAATAAAAAACAATTATAAATATAGTTGATATAATAAAAAATACGTTAAAAATATTGAAAAAAAAGTAAAAAAAAATTATAATATAAGCAAGAAAGTGCATCTACCTATAGCTAAATGGATTGAAGAAACAACTCAAGGGAAAGTGAGGGATATGTTATGGGGATTTCTGGAATTGGCTCAGGCGGCACGATGATGAGTTTTGTGCAGCTGAACCAGAATGTCAGCTACACTGGGCAACAGGCAAGTAAGCAGGTGACTGAGCAGACAGCGGCAATGACAGATGTATCGAACTTCGGCACTGAGACCAAGATTGGGACCAGCCCGTTTCAGCAGGGCAATGATCGGATTATCCGGGAAGGCACCAGCAAGACGGACGAAATCGCACAGAAGGCGAAATCGTACTATGAGGTGTCGAATTTCGGCAATGAAACAAAGACGGGAACCAGCAAGTTCCAGCAGCAGCTCAAGGAAATTGCCCAGCAGGGTGCAGAAAATATCGCATCGGGCATGCAAAAGGTTGATACGGTAACAAATAATTCGAACTACGGCACCAGTCGCTTCCAGCAGGCTAATGAAAAGATCATGGCGGAGCGTCAACAGGCAACGGCTGCCTATACGCAGGCCGCAAACTATAAACAGGCATCAGCGGGGACGATGGTGGACTTTGCAGCCTGACCATATGATGCAAGCATAAATCACTGTCGGTTTTCGGCAGTGATTTTGTTATACAGATTTGTTCTATCCAGCTTCATGTAACAGTTGTTACAGTCATCAGAAATCGAGCTTGCTATAATAGATATGTAAGCGATAAAGCGATAACAAATGCATGTGATGTAATTGTAAATATGATTAAAGAATAAAGGAGCGGTATTCATGGAAAACAAAATGTTTTGCTATCAGTGTCAGGAAACGGCTGGCTGCACGGGCTGCACGCAGGTTGGTGTTTGCGGCAAAAAACCGGAAGTTGCAGCAATGCAGGATCTGCTGATCTATGCGACGAAAGGCCTGTCTGCAGTTACGACGCGGCTGCGTGCAGAGGGGAAGAAGGTATCAGGCGAGACAAATCACCTGATTACGTTGAATTTGTTCATTACCATCACCAATGCCAACTTTGACCGTGAGGCCATTATGGATCGTGTTGCTCAGACGTTGGCGGTCAAGACCGAACTGCTGGCTGAGCTCAAAGACCGTGAGAACCTGCCGGATGCGGCACTCTGGAATGATACGCAGGATGGCTTTGATGCCAAAGCCGCGAAAGTCGGTGTCCTGGCAACGGAGAACGAGGATATTCGCAGTCTGCGCGAGCTCGTCACCTATGGCTTGAAGGGCTTGGCTGCCTATCAGAAGCATGCTACTGTGCTGGGGTATGAAAATGAGGCAATTGATGCCTTCACGCAGTCCGCGCTGGCCAAGTTGCTTGATGACAGTCTGACGGGAGACGATCTCACTGCTTTGACGCTTGAGACGGGCAAATGGGGCGTCGATGGCATGGCGTTGCTTGACAAGGCCAACACGGAGAGCTATGGCAATCCTGAGCTCACGAAAGTGGATCTCGGTGTCCGCCAGAACCCGGGTATCCTTATTTCCGGTCATGATCTTAAGGATCTCGAGATGCTGCTGGAGCAGACTAAGGGGACAGGTGTTGATGTCTATACCCATGGTGAAATGCTGCCGGCACATTACTATCCGAAATTCAAGAAATATGATAACTTCGTCGGCAACTATGGCAATGCATGGTGGAAACAGAAAGAGGAATTCGAGTCCTTTAACGGCCCAATCCTTATGACGACGAACTGTGTCGTGCCGCCGAAGGCGTCATATCAGGATCGGCTGTTTACGACGGGCGCTACGGGCGTACCTGGCTGCCAGCATATCGCTGCTAAGGCTGATGGCACGAAAGATTTCAGCCCCGTCATTGAGCTGGCTAAGAAGACCGCAGCTCCGGTCGAGCTGGAGCAGGGGCAGATCGTAGGCGGCTTTGCCCATGAGCAGGTTTTTGCTGTAGCAGACAAGGTTGTCGAGGCTGTGAAGTCCGGTGCGATCAAGAAGTTCGTCGTCATGGCTGGCTGCGATGGCCGCATGAAGTCGCGTGAATACTATACCGATTTCGCTAAGGCACTGCCGAAAGATGCAGTGATCCTGACGGCCGGCTGTGCGAAGTACAAATACATCAAGATGGACCTCGGTGATATTGGCGGTATTCCACGGGTACTCGACGCCGGCCAGTGCAACGATTCCTACAGCCTGGCACTGATTGCGCTCAAGCTCAAGGAAGTGTTCGGCCTTGATGATGTCAACGAGCTGCCGATTGCCTATAACATTGCCTGGTACGAGCAGAAGGCCGTCATCGTCCTGCTCGCGCTGTTACATCTTGGTGTCAAGAACATCCACCTCGGACCGACGCTGCCAGCGTTCTTGTCCCCAAATGTAGCAAAGGTGCTCGTAGAGAATTTCGGCATTGCTGGCATTACGAATGTAGAAGACGATATCAAGACCATGATTGGCTGATGCTCAGCTTTATATTTTACTGATGAATGTCCGGGTGAAGTCTTAGAACTTCATCCGGATATTTGTGTTTTGCGGCAAACGGACAGCAATGAAAAATTGGTAGAATAATTATATTACGATGTTGCATACGCAACATCGGCTGAGCGCCGTTAATGCTATAATGAAATTGTTTGAAAATGAAGGGAATTCATGAATTTTAGAGGTGGGAATATGCAGATTATACATCTGGATTTGCAGGAGCTGCCGTTATTCCGGGATGTTTCAGCAGAAGAGGTCAATCGGTTCATCGAGGAAACGAGTGCGGTCATCAAGCGTTACGAGAAGAGCTGCCGTGTTCTCAAAGCATATGAACCAAACGGCAGTATCGGTGTGATAGTGGAAGGAGAAGCGCAGGTATTGTCAGAGGACCGGTTCGGCAATGCGGCAATCAGCCATGGACTGGAGCGCGGTGCGATGCTCGGGAGTACCTCGGCTATCATGCCACAGGTTCCATATAAGATGACGATCGAGGCGTTGACGGATGTGCTGGTCCTCTGGGTGCCATATCGGGCATTGCTGACTGCTGGTCCAAAGCTGGGGCGGACGCATGGTATCGTCATGAAGAATCTTTTGGAGGCATTCTGTTGGAAGAACCTGCTGATGATGCAGAAGATTGAGCTGCTGTCCCAGAAGACGCTGAGGGAGAGGTTGATCCTTTATTTGCTGCAGCGTGAACAGCGGCAAAAACGGGAGCGGGTTCATGTACCAGGCCGTGTACAACTGGCCAAGGAACTGGAGTGCAATCGCAGTGCACTGACACGTGAGGTCGGGGCGATGCGGAGTGATGGGATGCTGGTCTGTGGAGCTGACTGGATGCAGCTGGATAAGGACAAGATTGGGTGAGGTGAAATGGCTGACATATCATTTGCCGCGGTTGAGCAGACTTTTCGTGGACGTACCATATTGGGACCAATTGATGCGGTGCTGACAGCAGGGACGGTTACAGTTGTAACAGGGGAGAATGGCAGCGGCAAGTCAACCTTGCTGAAGCTGGCTGGACGGCTTTTGCTGCCAACGAAGGGGGCAGTCACTGTTCAGGCATGCGGAAGGGAAATCTCGGGGGCGGCGCTGCGCGCCGAGCTGGCTCTCTTGACACCTGAGCTCCGCTTTTATCCGCGGCTTACTGCCAAGGAGAATCTTCAGTTCCTGTTGGGACTGCGCGGCATCACGCTGGCGGCAGAGCAGTTTTCTGCTTTGCTGGAGCGGGTCGGTCTGCCGGAGCGGACGGTAAAGAATGCTTATGCCGGCGAGTTTTCGACCGGCATGCGCCAGCGTCTTAAACTGGCGGTACTGCTGGCTTCTGGGGCGCATATCTGGCTGCTTGATGAACCGGGAGCCAATCTTGATCAGGCGGGACGGGCTCTTATCCTGAGGGAGGCCCGTCAGGCCGCGGCAGAGCAGCGGCTGGTGCTGTGGGCGACGAATGACAGTCGGGAGGAGGGCGCAGCTGATGCATGTATCCATCTTTCAGGGGATTAAGCTCGTATTTCGCAAGGAGTTTGTAACGGGGCTGCGATTTAAGGCTGCCTGGGCTGCGATGTTCATGTTTGCCTTGACAACGCTGGCTTGTGTGAGTATGGCCCTGCAGGGAGGCGGTCTCGAGCCTCGGCTGCAGGCGGCGCTTTTATGGGTCATCTTGTTCTTTGCATCGATGGCCGGAGCTGACCGGGTTTTTGCAGACGAGGACATGGCGGGAACACTGCTGGCATTACAAGTGTATGGGCCGTCGCAGGCAGTGCTGCTGGGCAAGATGCTGTATACGTTCTTTTTGCAGGCAGTGCTGGCAATGTTTATTGTACCACTGTTTCTGATGTTCATGGACTGCATGGTGCTGCTGCCGTTGCTGCTATTACTGGTGACGGTTTTTGGCTGCTGGGGCATTGCGGCGGCCGGTACGCTGATTGCGGCCTTGACTACGGGCGCGAGTTTGCATAGTGGACTGTTCTCAATCCTGATGCTGCCCGTGATCCTGCCAGTTTTTCTGCCCGCTATCTCATTGACGGCGGGAGCCTTGGGCGGCGAGGCATCCTGGTCTTATCTGGGCGCGATGGCCTTGTATGATCTCATTCTGACGACTGGAGCCTCGGTATTGTTTGATTATCTATGGTATGAAGCGTAAACAGATCTCGAAATCGATAGCAGGGGTGATATTTTGCTGCAGTTTATTATAGGCATACTGAGCCTGATAGTGCTTGGCCTTGTGTTTTTCATGGTACCGCCAGTGGAGGGGCTGGGTAATTCCGTCCGGTTGGCTTTTTTTCACATTCCAACAGCCTGGGTATCGGTTCTGGCCTTTTTAATGAGTGCATGGTGGGGGGCAAGATATCTGCGCAGCCAGGATATGCGCTTTGATGCGTTGAGTGCTGCCTCGGCCCGTTTGGGACTGCTTTTTGTTGGGCTGGCAACGGTCAGCGGCGCTGTGTTTTCTAAGCTGACCTGGGGAGCATACTGGAACTGGGACCCGCGGCAGACAACGATCTTTGTGCTGCTGCTGATCTATGGTGCCTATCTGACGCTGCGCGCTGCCGTGCCGGATGAGTGGCGGCGTGCACGGGTGGCAGCGGTCTATGCCTTGTTCTCTTTCCTGACGGTGCCATTTCTGGTATTTATCATCCCGCGGTTGTATTTTTGGTTGCATCCATCGCCCGTGATCAACGGCAGGGGCCTTATTGATTGGGATCGGGTGATGCTG
>JAGPMW010000037.1 GCA_018052705.1 Selenomonas sp.
TTCTGAATCCAGACAAAACAGTTGTGCAAGAAGATTTAGCCGATGATAACGAACGTTTGTCCAGCCACGAGGCGTAACCCAAAATAAAAAATCTGCATTTTACTGACATCTATCTTGACAGTGAGCGACATCCCTTCAAATAAAAATCATTTATATTTCATAAGTGAACAGCAGTACTCAGCGTATACTTCCTACGCTGCTGATCTGCGAAGTAACATCTGCAAGTTTTGCAACCATAACCTGATGATAGGCACTAGACGCATGAATAACCATCGGCATGCCATCAGCATCCTTTCCTAAATACATCATGACATGTCCAGGTTTAAAAATCAAGTTTCCCAATCGCGCCTTGGTTAAATCATACATTTTCATCGGCAGCGATAACTCCTGCTGATCGGCATCACGAGGAATATGTATCCCCATACTGCGATAGATGTCCTGAACAAAAGCTGAACAGTCTACACTATCCTCCAAACCGCCCCAGCCATATACATCACCCAGAAAAGAAAATGCCTGGTGAATGACGTTATCCGCACTGTACGGCAGGTACCCGATATGAAGCGTGTGATCAAATTGCGCTGGCGTATTGTGAATAGTCAACATACCAGCATCGGTGCGTGCCGGCAGCTTCAGGGCAATCCGCCCATTATGATCTATAATGCAGGGAATCACCGCGCCCATCTGATAGAGCGTTTTCTGTCCATCCGCCGCTATAATGGTTTTCTTATGATCGGTTACCACTGCAAAATCAGCAGGTCTTACATACTCAAGCCAGGTATTCCTATCAGTAAAAGCAAGCTTGTCCACATCCAGCCAGCCCTGATAATCACCGGATTCTACATATACAAACTGTCCGTCAAGGCTGGCAGCCAGCACGGCTACAGGCTGAGCTGGATCAATTGCCGTGCCTTGAAGACGATCGAAGCTGCTGTCTGGCGAGTCGCTCCATGCCGTATCTGATGGGAGCAGACGGATATTGCCCCGCTGTGTAGTAACAGCATAACGGACAGTTACTTCTGTAGAAATCGCGTCGATATTGCAATCCGCACGAATTGTCTTCCACTCATCATCGGTCAAAAGGTGACCTGCTGCATAGACTGTTGGACGGTCTCCCTGCCAATAATCCTGCATACCCGCGTAAATACGCTGTTGTACCTGCTGCCTATCCAGTACCGTTGGGTAACTGCTCAGGTCGCGCAAAGAGGACGCGCGCTGGCGAATGGATTCATTCAGCTGCTGTATCTCTTGCGGGGTCATGGTACTGTTTTCGGCCGGTGTGGTCGCCTTCTCTACTGCCTGCCAGTATTCAGGTGTTGTTATCGTGCCAGCCTCAACATGACTGCCAATCAACGGCAGCAGAAACAAGCTGCCCATGAGTCCCGCAGTCTTCATAATTTTGATTAGATTCATAATCTCTCCTTATTGCACACCTGCCGCCGCAGCCAGTTCATTTAGAAAAGCCCGGGCCGAAGTCTCTGAGATCACAGCCTCTTTATCGTGTAAACGTACCTCTTGAAGCTGGCGTACAAAGGTTTCACGCAGCACTGCGGCATCAGCTGCAGTGGGTGCGTTTGGTGATGAATGTCCTGTCAGCAAGGCCAGACCGCTCTTGTCAGCAGCTATAATTCGCTGCAACTGCTGCAACTGCGGCTGACACTCAGCCAATGTTGAGGCAGGAAGTTCTGCTTGCAGGTGGCCAGCCGACTGAGAAAGGCTTTCCAGCTGGTGTAATATATCCTGTGCCGCTTGTTGCCGCTGCAGAGAGCCTTCGGCCGTCTGCCAATAAATATCCATGTGCTTGCGAAGGGCTGGGCCGTCTGGGCGACCTACTTTTGCCCAACTGTTTTCAAGATGCTGAGACTGTGCAGCCACCTGTTTCATTGCTGGTGCCAATGCACCATATTGCTTTTCTATTGCCTTTTCCCAGGACTGCTGGGGTTGATAGGCAATAGGATCAAGTGCATAATCGGCTCCAGTAGCCAGCGCTATCTTTGACAGCTGTTCATGTTTCATCGGATTGAAGAAGATTGCTGGCATCTGGGACTTGTGTGGCAAATTTTCTACTGGTCCCAAAGCCAGTTTGTTTTCCATATAGTCTGTAACCGGATAATTCCACCAGATTCCAAGATTTCGTCCATAGAGATGATCTGCCGCGGCAAGTTCAGCATCCGTAATGCCATCACTAACAACCTGATTGCCGGTATAAAGAACCAGAATATCTGATTCCAAAGCAGCTGCAAAATCATGGCTATAAGGCTTCAGAATACCATTTTCTTGCATATCCTGATAGAAATATTCTGTTGGAACAGTAATCAGTGGCGAGATATCCGGGTGCGCCTTGATAAAATGATCATTGAGCCAGTTTAGAAAGTCGGCCTGTCCTTTACCGTCCTTCTCTTTTATATCATCGAAAAAAATAGCAAAATCACGAACGCCGAGGTCGTACATAGCAGAAAGCTTCTTTTCCATTGCCAATTTGTCCTTATAACCGTCAAAACCAGTAAAATGGATATCCAGCCCCGGTGATACTGCAAAAACAAAACGAACTCCCTGCAATCGCGCGGTTTGTATCAGCTGCGCCAGTTCGGTCATCTTATTTGGCGGATACGGTTCGCGCCATTTTGCCCGATGATAGAGATCATCCTTTGGCGCATAGATGTATGCATTAAGCTGCTGCTTTCCGCAAAATGTCAGGATGTCCATTCGTTCCGTCTGCTGCCATGGCGTTCCATAGAACCCTTCTACAACGCCACGCAAAGGAACCACTGCCGGCGATGCGCTGACTGAGGAAGCCGGCCCGGCCAGCGCTATCATAAGCCCCCCCAGCAGGCCAGCCAGCAAATGACATCTGACAATTGATCTGGTACAAGTCATTAAATTATCCCTCGTATTCTAATATTCTCTCAGTAAGTTGTCAAATCTCAAGAACTATCATAGCAACTTAAACTCAAACTTTGATGGAAATATGATGTTTATTCAAAAAACGTACGACTGGCAACCAGCAAAGCAGCCATAAAACAGCAAACAGCAGAATGCTGAACGGCATATCCACAACGCCTTTTAAAGTACGTTCCCAAATCCAGGGATAAAATGGCTGTTCAAGCGATGGATACGGAATTGTCCACAAAAAAACCAGCACCCGGTCTGGAATGATAAACATAAACAAGGCATTCATCCCAAACGCGTGGCTCGGACTGAATAGGTTTTCCATAAACTCTGGCAGCAGACTAAAACCAATCTGCAGCAAGCCAAGCAAAAACATGAATATAGCACTAGTAATCAGTACGTATGGTGCCGTCCACAACGGTTTGCTGATGATATCCACATAACTCCAAAGCCCGCCTGCAGTCAGCAATACAACACCATAGGCAAATACCCCTGCTACGCGTTCAAACGTTGGAGCATTGACGGTACTTAACCGGCAGCCAGCGAGGTAACCAAACATCATCGACGCTGTCGCAGCAATGGTACCATATAATCCTTCCGGATCAAAATCCTTTCCCAGATAGCAATGCGCTGGTCCAGGGAAGATTCCATCAATCAGCATACTGATATTCATATCGGGACTGAACGATGCATCCACCGCATAAAGATGAAAACACAACGAATAGACAATCAGCAAAGCAACCGACATCGATGCGATCATTCGCTCACTTTCCAGCCACCAGCAAAACATCATCCCAAAGAAATAGACCAGCCCCAGTCGTTGCAGGACACCCATAACGCGGCCATGTTCGATTATTTGCTGTCCCAGCGTTCCCGTAAGCGCATCCGGCGTCAACAAATATTGGAAAATAAGTGGCAGCTGATTCAGCACCAATCCGAGCAAACAAAGCAACAAAGAACGTTTAAATATCAGGTAAAACTTTTTGGCAGCATGGTCACGTAAATGACGGGGAAACCATAGAGCACCTGCGGCCCCCATAGCAAAAACGAATCCTGGGAAAGCCAGATCGGCCAGGGTAAGTCCTTCCCAAGACGAATGAAGCAGCAAAGGATACGCCTGCTCAAAGTTGGGCAGGCCATTTACCAGAATCATGCAGATTATCGCTAATCCACGAAACACATCCAGTGACACCAATCGCTGATTGGTTCTCAATGACATCATGATGGTTAATCACTCCTATAATTCAGGCGACTGCCTGTCTTTTTATAAATTACATATACTTTTATATAATTCGTCAAATAACAAAAAAATCCTGCCTTTATATATTAAAAACAGATTCGCCTCCCCGATCAATCCTGCAAAACACAAAATAACTAATTTTACGAAAATATGTTTCATAGAGAACATACATATGGTATAATAAAATACAGAAAACTATTGTCCTGGTCCATTGTGCAATCAGACCAGATCAATTATCACAGAATATTATCGTCGTTAGGAGGCAGTGAATATGCGTAAAACGCAGACTTCCAGTGAACGCCAGAAAGAAATTTTTCATTATATTAAATCCTTCCTGCTTGAAAAGGGCTATCCACCATCTGTCCGCGAGATCGGCAAGGCTGTCGGGTTGAAATCCAGCTCGACCGTTCATGGATATCTTTCGCGTCTAGAAGAAAACGGACTCATTAAACGAGACCCAACCAAGCCGCGGGCTATTGATATTCTCGATGAAAAACCATGGGGCAAGAATATTCCAGTACCACTCGTTGGTACTGTGACAGCAGGTATGCCAATTTTGGCAGAACAGAATGTACAGGATGTTTATTCTTTTCCGCAGGGCCTGTTAGGAACGACGGACAATACTTTTATGCTCAAGGTTTCTGGCGAAAGCATGATTAATGCCGGCATCTATGATGGTGACTATGTGATGGTTCGTCAGCAGGCCTCCGCCAACGACGGCGAAATTGTTGTCGCTCTTGTCGACCAGGAAGGTGCCACTGTGAAGCGCATCTATCATGAAAAAGATTGCATCCGTCTGCAGCCGGAAAATGACCACATGGAACCCTTCTACGAAAAGGATGTCAATGTTCTGGGGAAAGTAATTGGTATCTACCGTCAGATGTAATATCCCGTCATATAAAAAATATCCCGTCAGTCTTGATGCTGGCGGGATATTTTTATCTTTATGACAAATCTTCTACTGCCTGCGCAGCGCCCATGATGCCGATAATGGCATGTTCAAAGGTAAGGCCGCCCTGCAGATAGACATTGTAAGGAGCACGCATAGGGCCATCAGCGCTGAATTCAATTGAAGCCCCCTGCACAAAAGTCCCCGCCGCCATGATAATCTTGTCCGCATAGCCCGGCATATCCCACGGTTCCGGTGCTGCATAGGAATCGACTGGCGAGTACTTCTGGATGCCGCCACAAAATGAGACCAGTTTCTCAGCCGAACCAAGCTCAATGGCCTGAATGATGTCACCCCGAATGTCTGTCGGCAGCGGCAGCGTCTTGTAGCCAAGTTTAGCAAACATGCCAGCTGCAAATAAGGCACTCTTAATGGCCTGTGCCACAACATGTGGTGCGAGGAAGAATCCCTGAAAAAGCAGGCGGTTATTTGAGAGGCTGGCGCCCAGCTCGTCTCCCATGCCTGGAGCTGTCAATCGGTAGGATGCCAGCTCTACCAGTTTATCCCGGCCAACAATATAGCCCCCGGTTGGTGCCAGTCCGCCGCCCGGATTTTTGATAAGCGAACCTGCCATGATATCAGCACCAACCTGCGTCGGTTCCAGCGTATCAACGAACTCGCCATAGCAGTTATCGACGAAGCAGATACAGTCTGGCTTGAGACGATGGACCTCCGCGGTAATTGCGCGAATGTCCTCGATAGAAAGCGGATTGCGCATGCTGTAGCCACGTGACCGCTGGATCTCCACCATCTTCGTCTGCGGTGTAATGACGCGCTGTATGCCTGCCATGTCGACCTTGCCATCAATCATCGGCAACTCATTATAGAGCACACCAAACTCTTTGAGTGAGCCGGCACTTGGATTATCATAACCGATAACGGTCTGCATCGTATCATACGGCTTGCCCGTCAACGATACCAGTTCATCACCCGGACGCAGAATACCGAAAAGTACGGTAGCCAGTGCATGAGTTCCTGATACAAACTGCGTCCGTACCAATGCCCGTTCAGCGCCGAATATCCGGGCATAAAGCTCCTCGAGCTTTGTGCGTCCAATATCATCATAGGCATAGCCGGAAGTCGTATTGAAATGGGCTTCGGAAACCTTGCATTCCCGCATAGCGTCAAGTACTTTGAGCGTATTTGCCTCAGCAATATTATCCACATGGGTGAATAACGACTGGGATTCTTTTATAACCTCTTGCTTCAGGTCGGTGATTTTCTTTGAAAATGGCAATTTATACTTACTCCTTTATCTGGTAGGCAATGAATCGATCTTTTTCTGAAAGCGGCAGACTCACGATAAGTTTCGTCCCCTCTGCCACATATTCCGTCTCACGGACCGCATTAAGTGCATGCAGCTGCGTAATGATTCCGCCATCACTGAACGGGACCAGCAGTGTCAGACTGACCTGGCTTTCCTGGAAAAAGCCTTCAATCCTCTGTTGCAGTTCATCAAGATTCTCGCCAGTAGCAGCTGAAATACAGATGGCTTCACGGTCATGCATCATTTGCTCCCGCAGGTGCGGACTGGCAATCCTGTCAGCCTTATTGAATACGAACAATGTCGGCTTGTCTTCCGCTTTGAGTTCCTTCAAAACCTCGATGACCGCCTCGATCTGCTGTTCATAGTTTTCATTGCTGCAATCCACAACGTGCAGCAACAGATCGGCCTCCTGGACTTCCTCCAGGGTAGCCCAAAATGCTGTAACCAGCGTATGCGGCAGTTTCTGAATGAACCCAACTGTATCAGTCAGCAGGATTTCCTGCTTTTCAGGCAGGATCAGATGGCGGGTTGTCGGATCAAGCGTTGCAAACAGCTTGTCCTCGGCAAAGACCTCCGAATCGGTCAGCTTATTGAGCAGGGTTGATTTCCCGGCATTGGTGTAGCCGACGAGTGCCACCAGCGGAATCCGCGATTCCTTGCGGCGTGTGCGATGCAGGCCGCGATTCTTGCGCAGGCCTTCGATCTGACGCTCAATATCATGGATCTTGGTATAGATCCGGCGCCGATCTACCTCAAGCTTGGTCTCGCCCGGACCCCGGGTGCCAATTCCGCCGCCAAGACGAGACAAGACCAGTCCCTGTCCGCCCAGCCTTGGCAGATTATACTTGAGCTGTGCGAGCTCAACCTGCAGTTTTCCTTCACGCGAACGCGCACGTTGAGCAAAGATATCAAGGATCAGCGCTGTACGGTCAATAACCTTGATGCCAAGGATCTGTTCGAGATTGTGCTGCTGGGAAGGTGTCAGTTCATCATCGAGAATCAGCAGCGTAGCATCCGTGTTCTGAATCTCCATAGCAATTTCCGATACTTTCCCCTTGCCCAGAAATAGCGCAGCATCCGGTTTTTCCTTACGCTGGGTGAAATGGCCAACAATGACAGCTCCAGCCGTATCAGCCAGCCGCTCCAGTTCAGCCATGGATTCCTCGATGGACCAGAGGGTATGACTCGTACGCTCTACCCCAGCCAGAATAGCTCGTTCCTCATCATCGGCTGTACTTTTAGTTGTAAGTGCATTGAGCTTCTTATTAACAACCCGAATCAGCATATTGAGGTTGATCTGATCAAGTATCTTTTCTGCTGCGGGCCCATAGATGGAAAGTACAGGTGTGCCATCCTCCTGCAGATCCCCGGTAAAGAAGCCCATACTGCCAATGACCTTGTCATCTTTTCGTCCGATTGCCGCCATACAGTCAAAACGTAAACGACGCAGAGAAGATAAGTCCGGCTCACTCAGCCGGACATCGCCGCTCGGATGAGTGTGCACACAGCGTATTCCCGACAAGCCATGCTCCGAACGTGCCTGACGCTGGACCTCGGGCAAGTCGACAGTATCTGCGTCGCCCAGTGACACCTGCACAATCCGGCCTTGACGATTCATATAGACCGCTACTTCGCGGTCCAGGATATCCGTAATATCCAGCATTCGTTCGTTCAGTTCATGCGTCGACAGCTGGCCAATCGGGACACTGAGGTCATAAAGGGCCTTGAGTTTTTCCAATAGGTGGGCTTTTATATTTCCTAAATCACCATTGACCTGCATAGATTCTCCTTTTCTATAGCTGATATCTGCTCAAATTATCCGCGATTGACGATATTGGCAATATGCTTGAGTGTGATGGACAAAGTACCATCGTCATTATTGTTGAACTCCACATACTCGGTATTATCGAAGTAATCCGTCGGAATAGTCAGCTCAATGCCAGTATCTGTCTTGAGCTTATGCTTACATACTTTCTTCATAGTGGCTTCCTGATCCATTTTGACCGGCTCGGTAAAACCGGCATCTTTTATGGCCGTGTCAAAGTCTGCCTGCATCGCCGCATTCTCTGGGAAGAGCTCTTTGCCAGCCTCAAGAAGGTCGAGTTCATCACTCTCCTGCATGTTCTCAGCTACGTAACTCTTGACGGCTGCTTCTGTGCTTACTTTATCCTGCCCGTAGGCCTCTGCCACTTTTGCTGCTGTCTTGCTGAGGTTTTTGATGGCTTCCTTCGGCGAGGGTGCCAAACTGCACTCCAGCAGGATCTCTGGGAATACGTAGATTGAGTTCCCGTCGATGGTATACTTCTTTGAACTGACCGAAACCGCCTTCGTCCCAGCATCAATAAAGGCGAATTCTTCCATCTTTTGCGTCAGATTCGGCATGATGGAATAGTGATTGATGATCTCATTCTTGATTCCCTTTTCCGTCTGATTCACCTGATGCGTGTAACCAACATGGCTGTTGGACTTGAATACTGCGATCTGGCGTTGGTCATCAATGCGGACATCAGCAATAATGACATCCGCCGAGGCCATCTCCTCGGCATGGGTAAAGGCATCCTCAAGCACATGGGTGATGGCCTTGGAAAATGGTACAAAACTCATTTCACCGCTGATATATTCCTCCAGCAGCTTCTGAAAAGAACTGTCATCATAGAATGTCCCCGGCTTGGCTTCCTGACTGCCCCATGATTTCTCGATATGCTTCAACAGAAACGTCTCGATGCTGTCCTGCACCGTCAGTTCCTCATCAGAATAGACCGTCATACCGGAATTGAAATCCAAAATATGCAGAATTGCCTTGTCGATAATAATCACGCGTTTCTCGTCTCCTTTTCAGCCTGCTTCTGCTGCGCGGCAGCCTGTTGCTCTGCCCAATCACGGACCTGTTGCAAACGAGGCCGCAGTCGTTCACGGAGCTTTATCTCCAGCTCTGTAAGCTCATTGGAATCAAAATCATAGTTTACATCCGGAATATTCCAGATCCGTGCCTCCGCGAAAAATTCATCCCGATAGATATTATAATAGACCGTAAAACTGCTCTCAAGTGAAAAATCCACATAGTCAATGATGATATATGATCCATTATTGATTTTGACCGGCTCCTGCGGATGGATATATAAGGAAAAACCTTCCAGCACCTCTGGGAGTCCGGCACCGGATTCCCAGGTCGTGATTCCCTTATCCAATACGATACTCCCAAGTGTCCTGGGATTGAATACTGCCATATCCAGCAATACCTGTTCGAACTGACGTCGTAAAAAATCTTCAAATACTGTCAGGCTTGGCGTGATGAACTCGATCCGACAGAATTCAATCAGTCCAACCTTCAGGCAAACCTTATACTCATTCGTCTCTTCATGAAAGTAGACCATGACACTCTTATGCAGGGCATCGTTGCTGTATTGGTACATGATATACATATCTTTGCCAACGGTCACTGTACGGTCCAACTGGAACCCATGCCAATTATCAGGAAGCTCCCTCATATACTGCCAGTCAGCTGTCTCCTGACGGACACGTTCAATCGTATCATCCTTCATCCCGCTTCACCTGCCTTATCTCTTCGTAACTTTTTTATTATACGCCAAAAGACGATGCCATACAAGCGGCATCGCCTCTTATCGGCCAGCCGGAGCCAGCGTCTATTCGTTAATGTTTACCAGTACTCCCACGCTTTGTCATCGGAACGCCGTCCCTGCAAAGCGGGCATTCAGCCGGTGCCCACGTTTCTACGTCCATGTGCAGCAAAGCGGTACATGGTACATCACCAAAATTCACTTTGCCGCCGCTGCGGTCAACCAGCATGCTGACAGCTACCGGGATACCGCCATGTTCTTTTACAACATCGATAACTTCCTTAATCGAGCCACCGGTTGTGACGATGTCTTCAACGATGAGTACACGTTCTCCCTCATGCAGAGAGAAACCACGGCGAAACGTCATCTTACCATCGACCCTCTCCGTAAAAATGGCGCGGGTGCCCAGTGCCTTGCCGGTTTCATGTGCCAGGAGAATACCACCAGTTACCGGACCAACAACGGTTTCGATACCAGCATCTTTGAATTTCTCCGCCATAGCTTCACAAAGCTGCTGCGTATATTGGGGATGCTGCAGCACGTTGAATTTTTCCACATAGTGCGGGCTATGGAGTCCTGAGGTCAGCAGGAAATGCCCGTTCATGATTGCGTTAGTTTTCGTCAGCAGTTCTTTTACTTCCTGTTCCGTCATTTATTTCACCGTCTCCATTTCTTTTAATATAGCTAATGCCGCTTCGCGCGGATCTGCAGCAGCCCGTATCGGACGTCCAATAACCAGATGACTTGCGCCACGCTGCAGGGCATCTGCCGGTGTCGCGATGCGGCTCTGATCATTTACAGCCGCTCCAGCTGGACGAACCCCAGGCGTAACAATCAGGAAATCCTCACCACAGGCTTCGCGAATAAAGGCCGCTTCCTGTGGCGAAGCTACCACCCCGTCGAGTCCGGCTTTACGCGCCAATAAAGCCCAACGCACCACCGTACTTTTTATTGGCAGCGACTGCCCCATATGATTCCAGTCATCCTTATCGATACTGGTCAGAACAGTGACTGCAATCAGTTTTGGACAAGATATCCCCCGACGCGCAGCTTCTTCGTGCAGTCGGTCAGCAGCCGTCTTCATCATCGTGTAGCCGCCACTGGCATGGACATTAAGCATCGTTGGTTCAAGCTCCATCAGCGAGCAGAGACCGCTTGCTACCGTATTAGGGATATCGTGAAGCTTGAGATCCAAAAATACCTCTTTACCCTGTGCCCGCAGCCAGGTGACCACCTCGCCGCCAACGCTATAAAAAAGCTCCATACCGACTTTATAATACGCGACGCTGTCGCCGAGATTATTGACCAGCGTCTGTACCTCTTTCATTGTATGGAAATCCAGCGCTGCAATCAGTCGTTTATCTGTCATAATCGGCTCCTTCCGCTTCTTTAAAAATCTCCGCTCAAGCCTTGTTCAGGACTGTATCATCTGACCGACCAGATCGCCGACATGGTCAATATGATTCTCTGCCAGATAGTCGTTAATCCCATCGCAGATCTTCATACTGACCTCAGGATCCGTGAAATTAGCCGTGCCAACTGCAACCGCACTAGCACCAGCCAACAGGAATTCCACGGCATCTTCCCAGCAGGCAATGCCGCCCATACCGATGATCGGCACCTTTACCGCCTGAGCCACCTGCCAGACCATACGTAATGCGACCGGCTTCACACATGGACCGGACAGCCCGCCGGTAATATTGCCAAGCGTCGGTTTACGGGTGCGAATATTGATTTCCATTCCCAGCAATGTATTGATCAGTGAAATCATATCTGCACCAGCAGCTTCGACTGCCTTTGCCATCGTTACGATATCGGTCACATTCGGTGAGAGCTTCAGGATCACCGGCTTTTTCGTGTGCGCCTTGGCCTCACTGACCACCGCAGCTGCCGCTTTGGGATCAGTTCCGAAAACAATGCCGCCCTCCCGGACATTTGGGCAGGAAACATTGAGCTCTATAGCTGCCACTCCCGGAACATCGAGCAATTCTGCCAGTACGCCATACTCTTCAGCCGTGCTGCCGGAGATATTTACGATAATGTTCATATCATAGGCCTGCAGCCGGGGCAGCGTCTCCTTAAGGAAAACCTCTACCCCCGGATTCTCCAGGCCAATGCAGTTCATCATTCCCATTGGGGTCTCGGTAATGCGTACCCCGTCATTTCCGCGACGTGGGTTCAACGTTGTCCCCTTGACCATAACACCACCCAGGCGATGCAGGTCGACAAAGTCTGCGAATTCTTCGCCGAAACCAAAGGTACCTGAGGCTGTAAGCACTGGCGTATTCATAGCAATACCAGCCAGCTTTGTGTGCAAGCGGGTGTCTGCATAGTCAATGCTTCTATTCATGCGAAAACCTCCCCAGCTTCAAAGACCGGTCCATCCTTACAAACCTTTTTCCGCTGTCCCGTCGTTGTATCGATAGAACAGGACAGGCAGGCTCCAAGACCGCATCCCATACGCTTTTCCAACGATACCTGACAACGGATGCGATGCTCCTTCGCAATCCTGGCAACGCCTTTCATCATGATTTCCGGCCCACAGGCCACAACCAGATCATAGTCTCCCTGTTGCAAAAGCTCTGGCAGCACCGTAGTAGTAAAGCCTTTGGTGCCGAGCGAACCATCATCTGTCGTACAGAATACCTGCCCCGTTAACGGGGCATAGAGTTTCTGCCAAAAAAGCTCACCAGCTGTCCGCCCCCCCATGAGTACATCGGCACGACCAGTCATTTCAGCTGCATACAGCAGCACTGGCGAAAGCCCCATCCCACCGCCAACAATCAGCGGATGGCCGGCCGTCGTATCGAAGCCGTGTCCCAAGGGCCCCAGCACGTTGACAACTTCTCCAGTGACCAGCTCCGAGAAAGCTTCCGTTCCTTTCCCTACCACCCGGTAAATAAAGGACATCGTGCCTCTTTTCAGGTCTACTTCAGCAATCCCAACCGGACGACGCAGGATGAAACTGCCCGTCATCAGGCGGAGCTGGACAAACTGCCCTGCCTTTGCCTGCTTGACAATCGACGGGGCCTCAACGACCATGCGAAATACATCCGTGGCCAGTTCCTGCTGCGCGACAATCACTGCATCAACAGACAGCTTAGGCAAGATCATCACCACCGCCCACATAATCCTGAATGGCCAGTGAATAAACCAGACGGCGCTCCCGCATGAAAGACAGGACGCGCAGGACTTCCCAGGCTGTATCCAGCGAGGTCAGACAGGCTATTCCATGCTCGACTGTAGCACGGCGAATCTTAAAGCCGTCCTTCAGGGAATGTTTACCCTGAGTCAGCGTATTGATAACCATATCGATATTATCAGTCTTGATCTTTTCGATGATATCCGTGCTGCGCTCATGAACTTTGCCGACAACCTCGACATCGATGCCCATGGACATAATCGCTTTCGCGGTCCCCTCTGTGGCTGCAATCTTGAAATCCAGCTCCGAAAAAGCCTTGGCCAGCTGCATCATCTCTTCTTTATCTTTGTCTGCTACCGTGAAGAGTACACACCCTTTTGTCGGTACATTGATTCCTGATCCGACAATCGCTTTGTAAAGCGCACGGGCATAATGGTAATCGATACCCATGACTTCACCCGTAGACTTCATCTCTGGTCCCAGTGCAATATCGACATCGGTCATCTTCGCAAATGAGAACACCGGCGCTTTTACTGCCACATATGGTTTTGGCGGAATCAGTCCCGAGTGATACCCGAGATCCTTAAGTGTCGATCCCAACGCAATCTGTGTAGCCAGATTGACCATCTTGATATCCGTTACCTTCGACAGGAACGGCACAGTCCGGCTCGAGCGTGGATTTACTTCGATAATGAACACTTCGTCATTGACGACAACAAACTGGATGTTCAGCAGCCCCTTGACATGCAGCGCTACTGCCAGCCGCTTGGTATAGTCAATGATTGTGTAAATGACCTTTGATGATAAGGTCCGCGGCGGATAAACCGCGATACTGTCGCCTGAGTGGACACCCGCCCGCTCAATGTGTTCCATGATACCAGGGATAACAACATCGATGCCGTCTGAAATCCCATCGACTTCAACTTCTGTCCCCTGCATGTAACGATCAACCAGCACCGGATGATCTGGCGTAACCTTGACTGCACGCCCCATATAGTCACGCAGCTCGTCTTCGTTGTAGACGATTTCCATTGCCCGGCCGCCCAGTACATAGGAAGGCCTTACCATAACCGGATACCCGATATCGGCTGCACCGGCGATTGCATCTTCCTGATTTGTGACGCTGATGCCCTGAGGGCGCGGAATCCTGGTCTGCGTCAGTACATCATCGAAACGTTCGCGGTCCTCGGCCCGGTCAATGTCATCAACCGAGGTTCCGAATACCTTGACCCCTGCCTTCTGCAATGACGCTGCCAGATTAATGGCCGTCTGACCACCGAACTGGACAATGACGCCTTCTGGTTTCTCTTTATCGATGATATTGAGTACATCTTCGGTCGTCAGCGGTTCAAAGTAAAGCCGGTCAGAGATATCGAAGTCTGTCGATACCGTCTCCGGATTGTTATTGATGATGATGGCTTCGATTCCCATCTCTTTGAGTGCCCAGACCGAATGGACCGAGCAGTAGTCGAACTCAACACCCTGACCGATACGAATCGGACCAGAACCGAGGACAACCACCTTGCGGACGTCTGAGGTCTGTACTTCATCCTGCTCAGCATGGAACGTCGAGTAGTAATACGGTGTAGCGGCTTCAAATTCAGCCGCACAGGTATCCACCATCTTGTAACGCGGCAGGATATTCATACTCTTGCGCGTCGTACGAATCTCGTCCGTTGACTTGCCGGTAATCTCTGCGATTGAGACATCGGCCAGACCAATGTTCTTAGCTGCCAGCATGTGCTTCGGCGTCAGCGGTTCTTTGGCCAGCATTACCTCTACATCAGCGATATTCTTGATCTTGTGGATAAACCATTTGTCCACCTTCGTGATATCGTGAATCTCATCAATGCTCGCGATATTGCGGCGCAATGCCTCAGCGATAACGAAGATACGATCATCGTTGATCCGCGCCAGATTCTTCTTTACGCGGGCGTCATCCCATTCATCCATCTTATCCATATGCAGACGATGGACACCAATCTCGAGCGAGCGGGCAGCCTTCAGGATTGCTCCCTCAAAATGGCGGTCAATACTCATAACCTCGCCCGTTGCTTTCATCTGCGTGCCAAGCGTACGGTCAGCATAGACAAACTTATCGAACGGCCAGCGGGGGAATTTCACGACACAATAGTCAAGCGCAGGCTCAAAGCAGGCTTTCGTTTTCTGTGTAACCGCATTGGTGATTTCATCAAGGGAATAACCAATGGCAATCTTGGCTGAAACCTTGGCAATCGGATAACCGGTAGCCTTGGAAGCCAGTGCTGAAGAGCGGCTGACACGCGGGTTGACCTCGATGACGTAATAGCGGTTGCTGTCCGGATCCAGCGCATACTGGGCATTACAGCCACCTTCGATGCCCAGCTCGCGGATAATGCGCAGACTTGCACTGCGAAGCATCTGATATTCATGATCCGTCAGCGTCTGAGATGGCGCTACAACAATGGAATCTCCCGTGTGTACGCCAACCGGATCGAAGTTCTCCATATTGCAGATCGTGATACAGTTGTCGTTGCCATCACGCATGACCTCATACTCGATCTCTTTCCAGCCGGCCACACTGCGCTCAATGAGAACCTGACCAATCATGGAGTAGTTGAGTCCTTTGATGACGATATCAATGAGTTCTTCTTCATTATCAGCGATGCCGCCGCCGGTGCCACCCATGGTATAAGCCGGGCGGACAATTACCGGATAACCAATCGAGTTCGCAAACTCAACCGCCGCCGGTACATCCTCGACAATCGTGCTCTCAGGAATCGGCTCCCCAAGTTTTTGCATCGTTTCCTTAAACAGCTCGCGGTCTTCTGCTTTCTTGATCGCGGTAAGCGAAGTCCCCAGCAGTTCTACCTCATGCTTTTCCAGAATGCCACGTTCAGAGAGCTGGACCGCCAGATTCAGGCCAGCCTGCCCGCCGAGTGTAGCCAGCAGGCCATCCGGTTTCTCTTTGGCAATAATCTCTTCCAAAAATTCCGGCGTGAGCGGCTCAATATAGACCCGATCGGCAATATGCGTGTCCGTCATGATGGTTGCCGGATTCGAATTCACCAGGACAACTTCGAGTCCTTCCTCTTTCAGTGAACGACAAGCCTGTGAGCCTGCATAGTCAAACTCCGCTGCCTGACCGATGATGATCGGACCAGAGCCGATAACCATAACCTTCTTGAGATTCTTTTTCTTTGGCACAGTTTATTCCCCCTTCAGCATCGTCCAGAATTCATCGAAAAGATACATATTGTCATCCGGTCCCGGTGATGCTTCCGGGTGATACTGTACGGAGAAAATTGGCATTTCCGTGTGACGTATGCCCTCGACCGTACCATCATTGACATTGATATGTGTAACCTCCAGTGGCAGATCCTTCAGGGACTCTTCATCAACTGCGAATCCGTGGTTCTGCGAGGAAATCTGCACGCGTCCCGTCAGCAGGTTCTTGACCGGCTGATTCGAGCCGCGATGACCGAATTTTAATTTATAAGTTTTGGCACCAAGTGCTCTGGCCAGCAGCTGGTGACCCAGGCAGATACCGAAAATCGGCTTCTTGCCCAGAAGTTTCTTGATTTCCTCAACAATCTCCGGCACATCGGCCGGATCACCAGGACCATTCGACAGGAAGATCCCATCCGGGTTCATGGCAAGGACGTCCTCTGCCTTCGTATCAGCCGGTACAACTTTAATCTGGCAGCCCAGTTCATGCAGTGACTTCAATATATTCTGTTTGACACCAAAGTCCATTGCCACAACCAGCGGAGCATCCGCCTTAGCGGCTTCGATCGTATAGGTCTCAGGAGTCGTCACTTCCATGACTACGTCCTTTTTGATGGGGACCGCGAAAAGCTCATCCATCTCGGTCTTAGCGGCATCATCCGCGACAATAATGCCTTTCATCGTACCCGCGGAGCGAATCTTTCGCGTTACTGCACGGGTGTCCACATTATAGAGGCAGGGAACACCCTGCTTGGTCAGGAAGTCGGCCAGACTTGTCTCATAATGCCAGTTACTGCCTTCCTCACAGAGCTCACCGATGACAAAACCGTTGACGAATGACTTGCGGGACTGCATGAAAATATCTGCAATACCGTAGTTGCCAACCATCGGATAAGTCAGCGTCAAAATCTGACGGCAGTACGACGGGTCCGTCAGGCTTTCCTGATACCCGGTCATGCTGGTATTGAAAACAACCTCGCCGGTTGCCTTGATGTTATTTAATAGTTCACCGGAAAAGACGCTGCCGTCTTCCAGAATCAATTTACCCTTCATGTAAACACCTCATTTATCTGTGTTAAAGTACGTTACCATCCTTCATGACGATCTCGCCATCGACTACTGTCAGGATTGCCCTGCCCTTAAGTTTACGCCCGATGAATGGAGAATGGCTGCCTTTCGTGTAGAATTTTGCCGCGTCAACCGTCCATTCTAGTTCCGGATCGATAACCGTTACATCGGCCGCTGCCCCTGCTGTCAGAGTACCACCTTCGAGCCCTAGAACCTTTGCCGGCTCCCAGCTCATCTTGGAGATGAGCAGTGGCAGATCCAGCTTATCTTTGTGATAAAGATCCGTCAGCATAATACCGAGCGAAGTTTCAAGCCCTGGGAAACCACTTGGTGCATAAACATACTCGCGGTCTTTATCCTCCTGCGCATGAGGCGAGTGGTCCGTGACGATAGCATCAATCGTACCGTCTTTCAGCCCTGCCAGAATTGCTTCACAGTCTGTCTGACTGCGCAGCGGCGGATTAATTTTCGTCGATGTGTCAAAGAGATTGACACATTCATCTGTCATCGTCATATGCTGTGGCGTTGCCTCGGCTGTAACGCGTACCCCGCGCTTCTTGGCCTGGCGGACGATATCCACTGCCCGGGCTGAGCTGATATGCGCTACATGAACGCGGGCATCCGCATACTCAGCCAGCATGACATCACGCGCTACCGCGATATCTTCGGCAACCGTCGGGCGTCCTTTGAGGCCGAGCATCGCACTGCGATGGCCTTCGTTCATGACGCCTTCTTCGACCAGCGAGGGTTCCTCATCGTGATTGATGATGACCTTATCAAAGGTATGGAGATAATCATAGGCATTGAGCAGAACCTTTGCTGTCGCGTCAAAATGACCATCGTCGGAGAATGCTACCGCTCCCTCCTGAATCATGTCGCCAAGCTCGGCCAGCTCTTTGCCCTCCTGATTTTTGGTGACAGCACCGATAATCTTGACATGGACACAGGCTGTATCCTCAGCTCGTTTCTCCAGGCTGCGAACTATGGCAGCGCTGTCGACAACAGGATTTGTGTTTGGCATGGTGCAGACCGTAGTGAAACCGCCTGCTGCCGCTGCCTTTGAACCGGATTCAAAAGTTTCTTTGGCTTCCTGACCCGGCTCACGAAAATGCACATGCAGATCGATAAGCCCTGGTGTCACGATCTTGCCGGCAGCATCATATACACTTGCGTCCCCCGCCTCAAGATCCGTACCAATCTCTTTGATCTTGCCATCTTCAATCAATACATCAGCGATCTCATCGAATTTTGTTGCCGGATTGATGACCCGGCCGTTCTTGATTACAAGTTTCATGCCTGTTTTCCTCCCGTCAGAACCAAGGTGAAGAGTGCCATGCGGACTGCTACGCCATTCTGTACTTCTTCCTGAATGGCAGAATTCCTGCCATAAGCTGTGAATGGAGAAATCTCCCAGCCTTTATTCATTGGCCCCGGATGGAGGATCAGTACATCATCTTTTGCTAACTTCAATCGTGTATCATTGAGGCCAAAGATGCGGGCATACTCACGGGTAGTTGGGAAAAGCCCCCCCTTCATGCGCTCCAGCTGGATGCGCAGTACCTCAATGACATCCGCGTTTGCAATGGCATCCTCGATACGTTCGTGAATCACGATGCCCGGCTCCTCATAAAGGAAACGCGGCAGCAACGTTCTTGGTCCGGCAATGTGGACCTCAATGCCCATCTTGCGCATGCCGTAGATATCTGAGCGGGCTACGCGGCTGTGCAGCACATCACCGATGATGGCTACTTTAAGTCCTTCCAGATGCCCCTTGTGCTCCTGGATTGTGAAGAGGTTCAACAGCCCCTGTGACGGATGCGCATGTGCCCCGTCACCAGCATTCAGGATGACCGGACTGACAACACGGGAAGCATACTCGGCAGCACCCTCAGCTTTGTGACGCATAACGATGGCATCCACGCCCATAGCCTCAATCGTATAGAGCGTATCACGCAGGCTTTCACCCTTAACGATGCTGCTGGAACCTGATGTGATGTTGACCACGTCAGCGCCCAGATACTTGCCAGCCAGTTCAAATGATGTACGGGTACGAGTGCTTGGCTCATAAAACAACGTGACAATGGACTTGCCGCGCAGGGCCGGTACCTTTTTGATATCCCGATGAATAATGTTTTTCATTTCTTTCGCGGTCTCAAGCACGAGGCGGATCTCCTCCGGGCTGAAATCTTCCAGACCCAGAATATTCTTGCCTCGCAAGGATACATTGTTTTTCTCCAAGTCAATCACTCCTTAACACGTTGACAATTATAATTATACAATAAACATGCATAAACTTTCAAGGAGAAATCCATTGTCTTTCCAAAATCTACTGATTCAGCTATCAAAAAAGAGCTCTCCTATGCGTATGCATAAGAAAGCTCTGGCTTTACAATAAACTTATAGCGTAACTTCTAGCTCCTCTTATGCGCATCACAGTACGCATCTTAAAAAGGCAATGTATTCATTTGTCCTTGAGCAGCTCTCGTCTGCTTTGTGTCTTATTATAACGTGTCCATCAGGGAAAAGCAAGCATTAAAACAGTTTATTTGCAAATAAGCAAGGACACGTGTCCCTGACTTGCTTATTCCGTCTGCTGACATGATGACAATGCAGAAAAAGAGAAGAGGAGGCTTCACTACTTTGTGTGGGTAGAAAAGCCATCCGCTAACTAAATAAATTGAAAACCACCTGCATCCGTGGTAATGTAAAAGTTCCTACACAAAAACATTCCGAGGAGGATGCAAGTGGTCTCTACTTCTACATTATGCAAAAATCTTTTAAATGTCAAGAACATCATGATTGAGGATGTAAAACTTTGGACGGACAAAGATGCAG
>JAGPMW010000015.1 GCA_018052705.1 Selenomonas sp.
CACGCTTGGCAGTGTACTGCGGAGCACGGCCATGGTTGCTTTTTCGCATCGGCGTACCTCGCCGGAGTTCGTAAAAGACAGTCGTATGAGCACAGCCAACTTCAGCAGCGATACTACGAAGAGAAAAGCCTTTCTGATAAAGCGCCTGAATCATTCCACGTTCTTCCAATGAAAGGTGTCTGCCAGATTTACGTACATCCTCGATTGTATTAAAATGGGCTTGATCCATAGTGATTGCTCCTTTGTTGATGATTTGTCGTAAAACCATTTTAACACGGAGAGTCACTATGGATTTTTATTTTTGATTAACTGTTCAATTTCATTTTACAACTGCCTGTTTTACTTTAGAATACTTCGTGGTGATCTGTTTCATTGGTACATAAATTTTTACCACAAAAAAAGATCCGCCAGCTCTTCTGAGCCAACAGATCTCATTTTAGTTGTCAGGGTGTTATTTCACAGCCCCTGCTATAAGTTTTTGTCTATCCGTTATGTCTTCACAAAAACAGCAACGGCCCCGTATCATTGCAAACGTGGTTAAAAGCCTTGAAAATCAAGAACTTCTACCAGCGGCGGATATCTCTCTTCATTCAGCCATTAAACAACGCCGAGGCAAATTCTTCGGCATTGAAAGGGCGCAGGTCCTCGACGGCTTCGCCGACGCCGATCCACTTGACGGGCATGGAGAGCTGACTCTTGATGCCGATAACTACGCCGCCCTTGGCGGTCCCATCGAGCTTGGTAAGGACAACGCCGGAGATTGGCGCGGCCTTAGTGAAGAGTTCTGCCTGACTGATGGCGTTCTGACCGGTCGTCGCATCGAGTACCAGCAGCGTTTCATGCGGTGCTGCCGGAATTTCGCGGCCGATAACGCGGTTGATTTTCTCCAGTTCCTGCATGAGATTGGATTTTGTCTGCAGACGACCGGCCGTATCAATGATGAGGATATCGATATTACGGGCCTTGGCAGCTTTGACAGCATCAAAGGCTACCGCAGCCGGATCAGAACCCTCTTCATGCTTGATGACCTGGGCACCGGTACGCTGGCCCCAGACCTCGAGCTGGTCGATTGCTGCCGCGCGGAAGGTATCCGCCGCTGCCAGCATGACAGATTTCCCCTCCTCCTTGTAATAAGCGCTGAGCTTGCCGATAGTCGTAGTCTTGCCTGCGCCATTGACGCCAATGACGAGCAGTACCGTCGGGCCTGCTTCGGCCACATGGGTTGTATCTTCGCCCCGCGTGAGGATCTCCGCAATTTCTTTCTGCAGGAACGGCTTAAGGTCCTCCGGACTGTTGATCTCTTTTTTCTTGATGCCTTTACGAACAGCCTTCATCAGGGTATCTGTCGTCTGGACACCTACATCGGCCATGATGAGTGTTTCTTCGAGTTCATCGAGGAAATCATCGTCAATATCAGCATAGCCGATGACAAGTTTCTCGATCTTATTCGTCAGATTTTCGCGGGTCTTGTTCAGGCCCTTCTTCAGTTTGTCAAAAAATCCCATTTCAGACCTCCTGGTCGATAATTAACTTTTTATTCTATATCATCCAGACGCACGGACAGTATCTTGGATACGCCGGCATCCTCTATGGTCACACCATACATCGTATCAACAGTTTCCATGGTTCCCTTACGATGCGTGACAACGATAAACTGAGTATTATCGGCAAATTCTCTGAGGAAACTGCCAAAGCGTACAACATTGGCCTCGTCGAGCGGTGCATCGATCTCATCGAGTACGGCAAACGGCGACGGGCGATAACGCAGGAATGAAAAAAGCAGGGCGATAACGGTCAGCGCCCGTTCCCCGCCGGAAAGGGCGGAGAGGTTCTGCCGCTTCTTCTGCGGCAGGGTTACGAGGATGTCCACGCCAGTGTTGAGGACATCATTTTCATCGAGCAGTTTGAGCTCAGCCTTGCCCCCGCCAAAGAGGCGGATGAAGATGTCGCTGAAGTAACTCTGAATCTGGACAAAGGCCTCCTTGAACTGGCGGGTCATGGCCTCATCCATTTCAGTCAGGATACGTTCAAGATCTTCCTTGGCTTCAATGAGGTCGCTGGACTGTTTCTGCATGAAATCATGACGCTTGCTCAGCTCTTCATATTCTTCCAACGCATTCGGGTTGACCGGTCCAAGATCCCGAATCTCCTTATCGAGCTCATTCATGCGCTGCCGGATGGCAGCCGGCTCGAGTTCGAGCTTTTCCTCGGCCGCACGTTCCGGGGTCAGTCCATATTCTGACAGAATGGTTTCCTGCAGGTCAGTCAGTGCCAATTCCAGTTTTGTCGCGGCAAGCTCAAGCTTATGGATGCCTTCCTGGATCTGATTCAGCTTACGGGCTGCATCATGGGCATCTTTATCGGCCTGCTGGCTGGCGGTCAGTTTTTCCATGCGCTGCGTATAGAGTTTATTCTGCGCTTCCTGCCCTTCATCATAAGCCTGCTGCCAGATCTTATTCTGACCAGAGAGTTCTTCCAGCCGGGTGACGCTTTCGGCCAATCCTGCCGCCAGCTCTTTTTCCTCGGCTTCATTGTCACGCAAAGCCTGTTCACTGCGGGCCTTGTCTTTGGTCTGCAGGAGCAGATGTTCACGGCTGCGCATGGCTTCCTGCTCGAGAACGGCCCGCTTGACTTCGCGATCCTGGATATAGGCTGACAGATCATCCGCATCCTGTTCCAGATCTTCGCGCTCGATGGCGGTATCCTCGGCCTGCCGGCTGGCCGCCTGATATTCAGCCTCGGCGGCATGGACTGCCCGTGCCGCCAGCACGCGTTTCTCCTGAATACGGGCAAAAGTCACCTTGAGTTCTTCCGCCGCTCTGGCAAGTTCTGCAACCTGCTGCTGCTGGCTGGCAAGGTTTTCGGCCAGCCGTTCGCGGCTCACACGCAGCTCAGCCCGATGGACATTGGCCTGCTGCAGCGCCTCCAAAGATGCGGTCTGCTGCTGATCTGCCTGCGTCTGTGCCTGTGCCGCAGCTGCGCGCAGCTTTTCGAGCTGCTGCTCTTCCTGCTGCCAGACAGCAATATCCTGCTTCAACTGCTCAATCTCACCGCTGCGGTTCAGGAAGCTGGCTTCCTGATGCTGACGGCTGCCACCCGAAAGTGAGCCGCCTGGATTCAGGAGCTCACCCTCGAGGGTAACGATACGCAAATGATAGCTTTGCTTTCTAGCCAGTATCAGTGCATGGTCGAGCGTATCGACGACCAGCGTCCGGGAAAGCAGGAAATCGGCGATTTTACGATATTTGGCCTCGGTCCGGACCAGCTCACTGGCCCAGCCAATGACACCATCATCCTCACCAAACGAGATTGCCTGTGGCTGCCGCACAACAATCGTCGAGAGCGGCAGAAACGTAACCCGGCCCTGCTTTTCCCGTTTCAGGAAAGCAATCGCGGCCTTGGCGGTATCAGTATCATCAATAACGATGTTCTGCAGATTGCCACCTAATGCAACCTCGATGGCTGTGACATACTGCTGCGGTACATCGATCAGTTCGGCTACTGCACCAGCAACACCGCTGCGCCAGGATTCGTTGCTTTTAAGCACCGCCTTGGCCGCCCGCCCGAAGCCTTCATAAGCCTGCTGCATACGGGTGAGAAACTGAACCTTACTTTGTGCCGACTGGATATTCTGCCCCTTCGCAGCTGATTTCTGCTGGATGTGTTCGAGTTCCTGCCGGGCTGCCTGCTGATCCCGGCAAGCCTGCTGCTGCGCCGCGATCCGCCGCGTAATAATAGTCTCCTGCTCCGCCAGCTCTTCATTGAGTTTCTGCTCAAGGGCCTTCAGCTTGGCCAACTTTTCACGAGCATCGGCCAGTCCGGCCTCGCGTTCTTCCTGACCGCCGCTGCCGTTTTCGATATCACGCTCGAGGACGGCAAGATCCTGCTGGCATTGAGTCAGCAGCGCCTGTTTTTCTTCTTTACGCGTCTGCGCTGCTTTATCCTTTTCCTTCTGCTCACGAATCCGCTGCGCCAGCCGTCCCGCTTTTTCCTTTTCCTTCGCCAGCAGCGTATCCGCCAATGCCAGATCATTCTTCTGCGTCGTTTCCTGCTCGCTGAGTTTGGCAATCACCGTTACCGCCTGAGCCAGCTCATGGTTGAGCTCCGATCGGCGGGCAAGTATCCGGGCCTTGGCCGCATCACTCTGGTCCTGACGCTCCTGCAAGGTAGCCATCTCATTAGACGACGCCTCGATCCTTTGACGGATGGTCTCATTCTTCTCGCCCTGTGCCTGCATGGCCTGCTCCAGATCGATGATTTCCTTGCCCAGCTGCTCCTTCTGGGCAGCGATGGACTTCACCCGGGTATCTGCAGCCACCGCCTCATCGCGGGCCGCGGCCAGTTTCGTATCGTTCTCCTGCTTGTGCTGATTCTCATGCGCATAGTCCTGCGCAAGTTTTGTAAGCTTGCAGCGCTGATACTCTTCATGCAGACCATTATAGATGCGGGTCTTTTCCGCATGGCGGGCCAATGGCTCCAGTTGATTCTCAATCTCGTGCAGGATATCTTCTACACGCACAAGATTGTTCTCAGTATCGGTCAGTTTCCGAACGGATTCTCTCTTGCGGTTCCGGTATTTTGTGATGCCGGCAGTCTCTTCAAAAAACGCACGGCGTTCTTCGGGCCGCGCATTGAGGATATCATCGATACGGTTCTGTCCGATGATACTCATGCCATCATGACCGATACCAGTATCCGCAAAGAGATTATAGACATCCTTCAGGCGGCAGCGCGAACGATTGATATAAAACTCACTCTCGCCACTTCGATAAAGGCGCCGCGTGACAACGACCTCGCGGAAATCGACTGGCAGCGTGCCATCATTCGCGAAGAAAAGCGATACCTCCGCCACCCCCAGAGCTTTACGGGAGGCCGAGCCCGTAAAGATGATATCCTCTGCTTTTGTTCCTCGCAGATTACGGACATTCTGCTCACCAAGTACCCAGCGGATCGCATCAGTGATATTGCTCTTACCACTGCCGTTTGGCCCGACAATCGCGGTAATTCCCTGATCGAAATCTATCGTAATTTTGTCTGCAAAAGATTTGAATCCATATGCTTCCAGACGTTTTAACTGCAATCCTTACACCTGCCTGTTCAGTGCTGCCGGAAATGCTTTTTGAAATCCGGTGTCTCTGTATATTTCTTCATAAAATCAATAAACTGTGTATCAACGACGGATAACGTCTTATGCTCGCCCCAGAACAAGGAAACTCTTACTGACATTGGCGGACACAGCGGTTTACGTACAAAAATCTTTTCCATACGCGTGACAAAATTCGGCAAAATCGAAATTCCCATACCATTAGCCACCAGCTGTTTGATGGTCTTGAGCTGCGAAGTGCAGAGCATGACATCAGGAATAAAACCAGCCTGCCCGCAATGTTTATAGACGTTGCGATACTGGTAGGTATGTGGCTGCTGCATGATGAATTTCTCGCGTGCGAGATCTTCAAAGCAAACGCTTTCTTTCGTCGTCAGCCGATGCGACGGCGGCAGACACAGACTCATCGTATCTTCCATAATGGGAAGCTCGTTGCCCGTCGTATCATCCGCATCGCCTAAAACGATGCCAAAGTCCAGTTCACTGAGACCAGCCCGTTCCTTTACCTCGTCGGAGTCCCCATACTCCTGAACATCCAGCGTGATGTCCGGGAAAGCTTTCTGAAATTTAGTAAATAGATCCGGGAACAGATAGGCTTCCACCATTGGCGGAATCCCAAAGTGAATCGTGCCCCGTGAATCTGAGCGATAGCGCATCATATCCTGCCGGGCCGTTTCCGCCGCCTGCATAATCCGCTGCGCATGTAATAGAAATGCCTTTCCTTCCTCAGTCAGGCTCACATGCTTCTGGCTGCGGTCAATCAAAGTCAGTCCCAGCTCAGCTTCCAGAGACTTGATTGCCTTTGTAACAGAAGGCTGCGAAACATGCAAGACCTCGGCAGTCCGTGTGAAATTCTCCAACTCACTGATGGTGCAGAAATATTCCAGTTGTCGAAACTCCATTAATGGTTCCCCCATACATTTGCGATGTTACATCGATAAGCTCAGTTCTATATCGTATACCTCAACGGTCCCTATTTCAGTGATAGGATTCTCATTCGAAGTATAATTCAGCATCCTCCATTATACTATAACTTCAAGTTATTATCCAGTAAAAATTATAACCTTCCTCGAAAGGAAGGTTATAATTTTACGGCAGCAAGCCTAAATTCTTCATAACGGTCTCAACCTTATCCGTATCAATCGGTTTAGCCGCGTAGGCATCGCACCCCAGTTCCAATGCCTGATCTACATATTCTACATCGGCCAGTGCCGTCATCATGATAATACAGGTATGTTTCAGTTCATGCTGCTTTTCGAGCACCCGGATAGCTTTTAATACCTTAAGCCCATCCACCCGCGGCATCATGATATCCAGACATAGCAGATCGTATGGTTTTTTCTGCTTAACAGCATCCATGAAACAATCCAGCGCCTCAATCCCATCAACAGCCACGTCGCATTCTCCATAGCGGACGAGAAATTTCTTCAGGAAAACGCGGCTGAGCCGATCATCTTCTGCTACCAGTATTCTCATTGTTGTCCCCCCTTTTCATCTAATCTTTGTTCACAATAGGCAAGCAGACTGGCAATATCGTCTGTATCCGCCTGCTTCGCAGAGACTATTTCCTGAGAATGTTCCTGTTTATTCCAGCGTGGATTAATAAAAACAGTCCGCTCCTGACTTTCCTCCGCAGCACTATGCGCTTCATGCAAAGGAATCCAGAACGCAAATTCACTGCCGCACTGAGGAGCAGAATATACTTTAATCTGCCCTCCCATAGCTTCCACCAGATCTTTGACGATCATAAGTCCCAGACCGGTTCCGCCAAATTTCCGGGTGGTCGATCCATCAACCTGGCTAAACGGCTTGAACAATTTCTGCTGTTCAGCAAAGGACATCCCAATCCCGGTGTCCCGCACCGCAAACCACAGGATTGACTGCTTATCCCGCAGTCGTTTTTCGCCTTGTACGGTAACTCCCCCCTCCGAAGTAAATTTCAACGCATTGGTCAACAGATTATGGAAGATCTGGCGAAGGCGCATAGGATCTCCAGTGATATACTGCGGCAGCTGCTCATAGTCAACTGACCGAAAATAAATTCCTTTCCCTTTCGCAACTTTGCGGTGAACCAGACAGACCCGCCGTAACGTCTGCCAAAGATCAAAATCCAGCTCTTCCAGTTCCATCTTGCCGCAATCGAGTTTGGAAAAATCAAGGATATCATTGATGATTCGAAGCAGATCCTCTGAACATTGTTTCGCACTGAGCAGATTTTCCCGCTGCTCTGCATCGAGCTGCGTTCCGAGTGTAAGATTAATCATGCCATTCATCCCATTGATTGGTGTCCGTATCTCATGACTCATATTTGCCAGGAACTGGCTTTTGGTCCGGCTGGCTTCCTCAGCTGTCCGCCGTGCTTCTTCCAAAGCCTCCTCGCGTCTTTGGCGCTGAGATACATCAACCATGGCAACGATAATCTGACGGCCAATATTCGATTCCACCAGGGAGAAAAATATTTTCAGCCAGACGGGCAGCGATGACCGCCGGCTGTGCATCGCTGCTGTAACCTCGCTTTCAAACGGTTCATCACGTATAGCTGCTTCAAGGTTGCGGCGGATAGGACACTGGCCACAAACCTGTCCATGGCCGCAGCCATTACGGAAGCCATTTTCACACCGGAAGGCATCCCCGAATTGCCGCCCAATCGCATCATCATAACGGATTTCCATTGTTTCAAGCCCAGACTCATTGATGTCAATAATGGCACCCTGATCGTTCAGCACGCACAGTCCCACCCGCGCGGCCGAAAAAACCGATCGCATATAGATATGATCGTTTTCCACTTTCATTTCGAGCCGCCGCAAATGCGTGACATCCCGCAAGATGATCAGGCAGCCACACGATTTTCCGCCTAACCCTCTCAATGGGGAACAGTTCGCCGACAGATAAACCGGCTCATGCATCGGTTCACGGAAAATCCCAACATTCCGAGCTAGCCCTGCCGTATGTTTCTGACTCATAGCCTGTCGCAACGGACTGGTAAACTTCTGTCCGGTCCTCAAATTAAACAATGGACAGATTTCATCGAAAGAGATGCTATGCCGGCCCTCCATTTTTTCACAGCACCCTAAAATCCTAACAGCAGCTTTATTGATAAACGTAATCTGCTCATGGATATCCGTCAAAACGACACCATCTCCGACCCCCTCCAGCATTCCCTGTAAGAGTTTCGTCGGAATAATAGATGCATCTTCATTGATCATGCACAGCGCCTCCTTCCTGCTGCGCAAAGCCCATGATTGTCGGTGCAATAATCGACAAAGGCAGCTGCCGTTTTACTGCTCCAAGCTCATATGCTACGCGGGGCATACCATAGACCACACTGGTTTTCTCGTCCTGTCCCAGCGTTTCCGCACCACTTTTTCGCATCGCCAGCAGACCATATCCGCCGTCACTGCCCATCCCCGTGAGGATAACCCCCAGCGCTGCCGGACCAACCGCTGTTGCCACCGAATGGAACAGGACATCCACCGAGGGACAGTGCCCGTTCACCAGATCGGTTCCCTTGCAGGAAAGCAGAAACCGGTCACCCATCCGGCGCACCCGCATATGACGATCGCCCGGTGCTACATAGATATGGTCTGGCAATAGCCAGTCCCCATCCATTGCCTCTTTGGCCGTAAATGAGGATTCCTGATTCAGCCGCTCAGCAAAAAGCCGGCTGAATCTACAGGGAATATGCTGCACAATGACAATAGGGGGCAATGGCGGCCTGAGTCCGCGGATTAATTCCGACAAGGCCTCAGTCCCGCCCGTCGATGCTCCCAGGGCAATAAGCTTGATCCGTCCCTGCCGTTTGATCTTCTGATCATGCCTCCCTAAAATTTCCTTCCCGCGCAGGCTGCCCTGTGCCATACTGTGATTATTTTTGAGTTGCTCCTTGCGAACAGGAGCTGGCTGGCTGGCAGCTGTTTTGACCGATAGCCGCGGTGCAGCTTCTTTCAACGGCTTACGATATACCGACGGCATAATATATTGAAACGGCGCCGCCTGTCGTTCCACCGTCTCTGAATGACCCACAAACAGATAGCCGCCTGGTACCAGGAAATCATAGAACCGCCGCACCAGCTGCCGTCGGGTCTCCGTATCAAAATAAATCATCACATTACGGCAAAAGATCACATGGAATGGCCGCTTAAATGGCAGCTTGGGTGTCATGAGATTGAATGGCCGGAACAAGACCTGCTGCCGAATCAACTCGCTGACTTGCACATACTGGCCATCTTTCGCATGAAAATAAGCATTTTTCCAGCTGTCCGGCAGTTCGCTGATATCCTCCCGCTGATATATTCCCCGACGGGCAAAATCGAGTACATCCTGCGAAATATCTGTTGCTAGTAGTACTTTTTCCCAGCGCGTCCCCTGAAGCCCGAACCAATCCTGTAATAGCATCGCCAGCGTATACGCTTCCTGCCCGGTTGAGCAAGCCGCACACCATGTCCGAATATCCCCATCGGAAATTGTATCCGCCAGCCATGGCAGCACCGTATCCCGATAAAACTTAAAATGATCCGATTCCCGCAAAAAATAGGTATGATGAGTTGTGATTGCCTCAGCCAGCAGCCGCAGAAGCTTGCCACTGGCATCATGTTTCAAAGCCTTGAGAAAGGCCGCTGCATCCGAAAAATCTGCACCCGGCCCGCCTTCCTTAAACAGCCGCTGGAGCCTCGACTCCAGCAATGCCTTCTTGGTTAAAGGCAGCTGAATCCCAAACTCCCGATCTACTATATGGGCATAGGCAAGAAATACCGATTGTTCCATCAGTATTTGCCAAATCCTTCATCATGGCCCGTCCGGTGCGCTGGCTGCGCCGAAAAGGTCTTATTGACAGACGACTGTTGTACCGGTGCGGCTGGGACCGGAGCAGCAGCAGGCTGTGCATAGGTATCCATATACCGCTGACGAGCCTCCAGCCTAAACTGACTGGCAGTCTCTTTCAGCCTGCCGGCCTGTGCACTGAGTTCCTCGCTAGCCGAAGCTGACTCCTCCGACGTTGCAGAGTTCGCCTGTACAACCTGCGATACCTGCAGCACGCCCTGATCAATCTGTTCCAAGGCAATCTTCTGTTCACTGGAAGCCTTGGCAATCGAGCCAACGATATCCGCCACTTCTGATACATTGGTCATAATGGTCTGCAAAGATGCTGCCGTCTTGCCTGCAATATGGCGCATTCAGTGCCAGGATATTTGTCTGAAAGGCAATCTCATCGATTACTTTGATAATCTTGGAAATATTGGCTGATGATGTGTTGATTGCTTCCATTGCCACCAGCATCTCCTTCATATCCGCGTCACCAACGGATGCCTGCTGGCTGGCCTGGATGGTCAGCGTATTCGCCTTTTCAGCATTTTCTGCATTGCTGGCGGTCTGTGAGGAAATCTCAGAAATAGATGCCGACAGTTCCTCTACTGACGAAGCCTGCTCCGCGGCCCCCTGCGACAGGGATACACTGGCCTGAGAAACATTCTGAGATCCAGCGGCCACCTGCTCGGCCGCTGCATGAATATTCGTCATAGACTGATTAAGATTCTGACGCATTTTCTCAAAGTGAGAGGCCGCTATGCCAATCTCATCGGTGCTGTCTACCTGTACGATATCCGACAGATTACCCTGAGCAATTTCCTGAGCTACCATCCCCAGGCGCTCAATCCGCCGCCCCGTCCGACGTGCCAGATTCATTCCAATCACCATGACCACGACCACAATAACGATCGTAAAAATCAGCATGATATACATTGTCCGGGCAATATCGGAATCCATCTGCTTGATATCGTCAGTTACACCTTTTGTCCCCAACGCAGCGACTTCATCTAAGTATTTACCCAGCTCATCACCGCTGCTGACGGTCTTCTGGAAATCTGCCAGCGACTCAGGAACAGTCCCGGCAACCGAACTGGCATTGACTAATGCCGTACGCGAAGTCCGATAAGCGGCAATATCCGCCTTTGTCTTGTTAATCATTTTCCTGCCAGTCTCACTGGTAGCACGCTGTTCCAGCTGAGCAATTGACTCGTCCATCTGCCGGTCCGTATTCTGAATATCCGCCACAATCTGCTGCCGCGCCACCGGATCGGTCGTATATAGATATCTGGTCAGTTTGTTTCTGGCTTCAGCAAAGGACTTCCCCACCTGCACCGACAACGTCGCCGCGTAAGCATCCTCATCATATGTTTGCTGATAGCTTTTATTGACATCGTTGACCACTTTCAGGCCATATGCTGCCACCCCGGCGATCAACAAACTCATCAGGGCCACCAGCGCAATCAGTTTCGTAGCAATCTTTGTATTCTTTAGCAGTTCCATTATCTATTCCCCCAATCCCCGATCTGTTGCTTCAGCATTGCCCTCAGCAAATGCATCCGTCTCTTTTGACTCATTCATGTCACTCAGCAGCTGCTCCTCTTCCACGGAGAACAGCTTCTCCCAATCCAGCAGCAATACGACATGATCACCTGGCAGACGCCCGATGCTGCGGATATAGCGGTTCTGCGCCGATTTCAGTTCCGGCGGCGGCACAATCTCCCCCTCAGGGATAGTCATCACCTCACTGACTCCATCAATCAGAAGCCCGATAAGAACATCCTCAACCTCAATCACAATGATGCAGGTACGGTCCGTATAGGGGCGGAATTCTCGCCCAAATCGCAAGCGGATATCCACCACCGGGATAATTTTCCCTCGCAGATTGATTATGCCGCGTACATAATCCGGCACCTCCGGCACCTTCGTAATCGGCAGGATACCAATTATTTCCATGACAACCCTGATGTCTATGCCATAATGTTCCTGACCCAGCGTAAAAATCAGGTATTTATCCTTTTGAGTATCTTCATCCAGAATTTCGTCCTCCACTACAATCCCTCCAATCCGTTTTCTGCTTTTATGCCAAGATCAAACCAGTCCGATCAGCTTAGCCGGATCAATAATCAGGCTGATGCTTCCATCCCCCAGTAAAGTGCACCCCGTAATACCAGTCGTCCGAGTCAATTTATGGATAAATTTAGGAACTGGTTTAACCACAATCTGCTGAACCCCCAGTAATGCATCTGCCAGTAACCCGACAACTTTCCCATCTGCCTCGGTAATAAGCAGAATACCCGCTGTTATCTCCTGTTCGGCATTGCCGATACCATATAATGTATGCAGACGTACAATCGGGCAACAGGCTCCCTGTTCCATAAACATTTCTTGTCCCGAAGCATCCAGGAACACCTGCTCCGGTTCCGGCCGGAGCGTCCGCCGGATCGCGCTGATCGGGATCGTGAAACTCGACTCACCGACCCTGATGCACATACCATCAATAATGGCCAGCGTCAGCGGAATGCGAATAATCGTTACACTGCCGCGTCCCGGTGTACTATCTACCGTTATCGACCCGCCCAGCGCCTTAAGGTTCGACACAACAACATCCATGCCTACGCCACGCCCGGAAAACTCCGTTACCTGCTCCTTCGTCGAAAAGCCGGGGGCAAAGATAAAACTGTAGATCTCCTGATCTGTATATTCTGCTTCCGCCTTGGTAAGAAGGCCTTTTCCCCGCGCTTTCTGCAAGATCTTGCCACGGTTCATACCCGCGCCATCATCCTCGATGCGGATAAGCACTTCACCACCTGCATTCTGCGCCGAAAGTGCTATGATGCCCTGTTCATCCTTGCCGGCATCACGCCGCACCTCTGGCAGCTCAATGCCATGATCCAGCGAATTGCGGATGATGTGCATCAAGGGATCGCCAATATGCTCTGTAACATTCTTGTCGACCTCCGTATCCTCACCAATCAGGACTAACTTTGCCTTCTTGCCCAGTTTCTTCGTCATGTCACGAACAATACGATTCATCTTCTTGAATGTCGCCTCAAGCGGGACCATTCGCAGCGCCATAACACTATCCTGCAATTCCTCGTTGATCTTATGGAGCTGGCGGGCTGCCTTGTCAAAACTGGTTAACTCCATTCCCTTTATATCTGGATTCTGCGTCACCATCGACTCGGCAATGACCAGCTCACCCACGAGATCCATCAGCCGGTCCAGTTTATCAATGCGTACACTGATCACCTGTGTTTCATGTTCAGCAGCGCCGGTCCGGCTGCTTGCCGACTTAGGCTGTGCCTCAAGCTTTGGTGGTACAACCGGGACAGCAGAATCAGCAACGGATTTCACGGCTGCCTCCTGAGCAGTTGGCCAATACTCACACGCCGCAATATCTGGCAGTTCCTGTAATTCCATTTTCGCGAGATAGCTTGTTTCCTCCAGGAATACTTTCGTTGCCGCTTCATCCATTGTTGTCGTAAACCACAAGCGGAAGCCATGCTGCTCGATATCCGCCACTGCGTTCTCATCTTCGAGAATCCGATCCGGCAGATAGTACAACGCCTCTACCTGATCCTGCAGGCGATTGACCACCCCAAAAGCCCGGACTTCGATCATGCCACAGTCCGGTTGAAAATAGATGACTGCCTTGAACACATGCACAGCTGCTCCCTGCGCATCCGGCGCAGCTGGTTTAACAGCCGGAATGAAATACTGTTGTGGCTTTGCTGGCTCCGGATCAGCCGCCACAGGTGTGGCAGCTGCCGCTGGCTTTGCTTTGCGGAGATCTACATCCGGGTCATCCCCATTATCCAGTTTAAACGCCCGCAAAAACTCCCTGGTATTCGTTCTGAACTCTTCACTCGAAGCATCCGGCTGAACACCTTCATCCAGTTTATTTATTTCCCCATTCATGAAGTCGACAGCCGTCAGTACAATATCGGTGACAGCTGACACATTAACTTTGGCCGGATTCAGCTCGCGGATATAAAAGAAGATATCCTCTACAGCATGGGCCAGATGGAAAATCTCATCGAGCATCATCATCGCCGCAGATCCTTTGATTGTATACATGGCCCGGAAAATCTCATTCACATCCGCCGGCTGGAAACTACCGCTATCCTCGCTGGCCAGTGCCCGCTGCTCCAATTGCTCCAGAAACTGCCGGGTCTCGTAAATAAAGACTTCCACCATCGGTTCATGTTCTGCCACAGGGCATCCCCCCTTTTACTGCTTTCTTGAAAGCAACATATTTATGCAAAATGTTCATGTTTTTATCATTATTCAACTTTGTTTCTGTATATATTCCCTATAAAATAAAAAAATCTTACTTGGTTTAGAAAAAAATTAATATTTCATTAAACATACAATCCGTTGCTGCCCCCTCTGTATTTTATTTTCATAAAAAAAACAGGACCGTCAGCATAAGCTGAACGATCCCATTCCTGAAAAGCAACGGATTATTTATATTCTGCCGCCAGTTTCTTGAACAGTGGCAGCGATTTTTCGATGGTTTCTGTCTTAATGCAGTATGCTGCACGGAAATAGCCAGGACAACCAAAATCTGTTCCCGGAACAAGCAGCAAATCATACTTCCTGGCCCGCTCGCAGAATGCATAATCATCTTCCTCCAGACATTTTGGGAAAAGATAGAATGCCCCCTGCGGCTTTACACAGGTAAAACCGGCATCAATGAGCCCCTGATACAAAAGCTGTCCATTTCGGACATAGGTACTGATGTCCGAAGGCATATCGGCACAGCGCCCGATAACCAGCTGCCATAGCGACGGTGCATTGACATGTGTAAGCACACGGGCTGCCCCGGCAATCGATCCATAAACCTTGCCAAAATCAGCTACGCCATCCGGCACGATAATATAACCAATACGCTCGCCCGGCAGCGAGAAAGATTTACTGTAAGAATAGCAAACCAACGTATTCTCATAGTACTTCGGCACATACGGCACTGTATACCCATCAAATGCAATCTCCCGATACGGTTCGTCCGAAATAATGAAGATTGGATGCTGATACTCGGTTTCCTTAGCCCGCAGAATGGCCGCGACTTTCCTGATGGTTTCTTCTGAATAGACTGCGCCACTCGGGTTATTCGGCGAATTCATGATCACAGCTTTCGTATGTTTTGTCACCCGCTGCTCAAAGGCTGCAAAATCAATCTGCCAATCGGCCGGCTGTGCAGGCACAACAACCAGCCTGCTGCCCGCAGCCTCTACAAAAGCCTGATATTCCGGAAAAAACGGAGCAAAAGCAATGAATTCATCTTCAGGCTCAGACAACGCATGGAAACATATTGTAATAGCTGCCGCCGCTCCTGCCGTAAGGAAGAAATTCTTCCCCGTAAAATGCATGCCAAAACGCTTATTCACGCTCTGTGCCAATGATTCACGGGCCTCCGGGCTGCCCGGCGCTACGGTATAGCCATGGATGGCACTCGGCTCCATATTCGTCAGGATATCAATAGCCGTCTCCTTGACGAATTCCGGTGTCGGCACATTAGGATTGCCCAGACTGAAATCATAGACATTCTCCTCGCCCACCTCAGCTGCCCGCTTGCGGCCAAATTCAAAAATGGTACGGATCGTAGATTTTTTCGTTCCAAGCTCATACATCTTCTGATTGATCATAGTCTGTTCCCCTTTATAATAAACAAGCTGTTATTTCAGTAAAACACTGTTTACATTCTAGCATAGTATCCGTATAAAAAAAAGCTAATTTTCATAACAACGGCTTGTCAAAGCAGGTAAAAATCTCTAGCTATAGACATTAGAATAAAAGCCCCATGGTAATAACAATAAGGCGTTATCACCATGGGACCGCGTTTCATATCATATTATTCCGTGAAATACTGCATGCTCGTCTTTTTCCATTCCTTCTTGGAGTATAGCATTGCATGTTCGGTGATACCACAGGATTTCGCCAGATCAGCAACAATGGACTCACATTCCTCACGGCTATGCCCATGCACCATAGTATAGACATTATAGGGCCAGCCGGGTGCCGTATTGCGATCGTAGCAATGTGACACAGACGGGCAGGCTGACAGCTGCCGGGCAATCTCATCAAGCCTGTCTGCCGGGACGACCCAGGCAACAAGGACATTTGCGGAATAGCCAACTTCCCGATGACGCAGGACAGCGCCCATCTTGCGAATCTTCTTTTGCTCTTCCATCGCCTGAACCCGGGCCAGAAGCACCTCTTCCGGAATACCAATCCGATCGGCCAGTTCCTTATAAGGTTCTTCTACCAAAGGAAATTCGCCCTGCAGAGCCCGGACAATCTTCTTATCAAGTTCTGTTATTGCATTGCCTTCTGCCATGGCCATTGATTCCTGTCCCTCCATTAATGCAGCTTAAACTGCACATTGATTTTGTATTTTTTGTTTGATTTCAGATTCAGCATGGATTCGACACCAGGCAGTATCTCCACCTCGCTGAGGATTTCCTGCTCCCGTTCAATACAGGGTGTAAGCAGGGTAAACCAAAGGTTATATTTGCCTTCCCGCTCATAATTATGCGTAGCGCCCGGATATTGGTTGATTGCCTCTGCTACCGTCTGCATACGGTCCGGCTCAACCCTGAGCGCAACCAGCGTACCTTTATAGCCCAGCTGATTCGAGTTAAAAAAGGTTCCGATACGGCGCAGATAACCCGCGGCCTTGAGATCCTGCAACCGGGAAATAACAACTTCTTCCTCCGTTCCCAGCTGTTCCGCCAGTTTGGCATAAGGATGACTGCAAACCGGTAAATTTGCCTGCAGCAGATTAAGTAAAGATTTGTCAAAAGCCGTAAGTTCCATCATGATTACTCCTCCCGTGACATATAGGATATGAATCTTTTTATCATCATGTTCCTTATTCTCTCACGATATGAATCCGATTCATATTTCTTTACCCCTATTCTACCAAAGAATCCCCAATCACGTCAAGCAAATCTGAACGGCCTTCATTTTTTAAGGCAGAGTATGGCAATACAGATACTTCCTGTATCCCAAGTTTACGCTTGATTGCAACAATATTCTTTTCTTTGGCATTCTTGCCGACCTTGTCGGCTTTGGTTGCTACGATAAGTACCGGGATATCGTTCTCTACTAACCAGTGGAACATATCAACATCAGAGTTCATGGGTTCATGACGAATATCAATAAGCTGGCATACGAATTTGAGGCGTGGGGAGTGCAGCAGATATTCTTCGATAAATTTCGACCAGATCTTGCGTTTCTCCTTACCGGTCTTGGCATAGCCATACCCCGGCAGGTCAACGAGATAGAAAGCTTTACGACCTTCAACCCCAGCGATCTTGAGCCCGACATCGAAGAAGTTGATCGTCTGGGTCTTTCCCGGACTCGATGAGACGCGCGCCAGATTATTGACACGAGTCAACGAATTAATCAAAGAGGACTTACCGACATTCGACCTGCCAATAAATACAATTTCTGGCAGATCTTCCTCTGGATACTGCTCCGGCTTGACCGCAGAAGCAATATACTGCCCCTGCGTGATAATTACACGATCTTTTTCTTTCATCATCTTTCATCTCCTTCATAAATAGATATGCCTTCCTCAGCGAGGAAGGCATATTCTTTTTACATCAATGCAGTTTTCAGTACTTCATCCATAGATTCTACCGGAACAAATTCCAGTTTCTGCCGCACCGATTCAGGAATATCCTCAATATCCCGCTCATTCTGTTTGGGCAGGATAATGGTCTTCATCCCTTCACGATAGGCCGCAAGGACTTTTTCCTTGAGACCGCCGATGGGCAGCACTGTACCACGCAGGGTAATCTCTCCGGTCATGGCAACATCACTGCGCACTTTACGGCTCGTAAGCGCTGAGATCATCGCTGTAGCCATCGTGATCCCAGCCGATGGTCCATCCTTTGGAATGGCTCCTTCAGGAAGATGGATATGGATATCATCTTTTTCGTAGAAGTCCTCTGGCAATTTCAGCTTATCGGAGCGGCTGCGGATATAGGTAAGTCCTGCCTGCGCCGACTCCTGCATTACATCGCCGAGCTGTCCCGTCAGGATCAGTTTCCCTTTCCCCCTAAGCACAGAAACTTCGGTCGGAAGGATGGTCCCCCCGACTTCTGTCCAGGCCATACCCGTTACAACGCCAATCTGTGGCTTCTTGCTGGCCTTGGTATCAAGGAATTTCGCCCGGCCGAGAAAATCCGTCAGATTCTTTTTGGTCACCCTGACGGGTGTTTCTGCCCCCTCAACGATCTTACGGGCTGCCTTGCGGCAAACCTGACCGATGACGCGCTCGAGCTCACGCACCCCGGATTCGCGGGTATAGTCCTCAACAATCTTCGCCAGCACGCCCGCCCCAAAATGGATATCCTTCGTCTTGAGGCCGTTCTGACTACGCTGCCGTGCGATGAGATAACTCTTGGCAATTTCAAGTTTTTCAAGCTCTGTATAGCTGGACAGCTCAATGATTTCCATGCGGTCGCGCAATGGTCTCGGAATATTGCCGAGATTATTGGCGGTCACGATCCAAAGGACTTTGGACAAATCAAAGGGCAGCTCAATATAGTGATCACTGAAGGTCGAGTTCTGAGCTGGGTCCAACACTTCTAAAAGGGCTGCTGACGGATCACCATTATAGTCCGTCGACAGCTTATCAACCTCATCCAGCAGGAACACCGGATTTTTTACACCAGCATTGCGGATGCCCTCAAGAATGCGTCCTGGCATCGCCCCAACATAGGTGCGGCGATGTCCACGAATCTCTGCTTCATCGCGGATGCCCCCCAGCGAAGCCCGGATGAACTCACGTCCTGTAGCCCGGGCCACGGAGGCTGCCAGCGATGTCTTGCCGACACCTGGCGGGCCGACCAGACACAGGATAGGCGCGCTCTTGTCTTTTGCCAGCTGGTTTACGGCCAGATAATCGAGGATACGGTCCTTGACCTTCTTCAGCCCATAATGATCATGATCCAGCACCTTCTGCGCCGCCACGATATCCATGGTATCCTCAGATTCTTTGCTCCATGGCAGATCCAGCAGCCAGTCCACATAATTGCGGATAACACTGGTTTCCGCATTCATATTGCTCATGCCCTCAAGACGATTCAATTCCTTCTCGATGACCTTCTGAACTGCCTCCGGATAACCGCCCTCGGCCAGTTTTTTGCGATTTTCTTCAATCTCTTCGGTCTTATTTTCCTTATCACCGAGTTCCTGCCGGATCGCCTTGATCTGCTCCCGCAGATAATATTCTTTCTGGATCTTATCCATCTGCTTACGGACCTGTCGGCCAATCTTCTGCTCCAGCTGCAGGATCTCAAGCTCCCGGGTCAACACTTCATACAGTTTCTCCAGACGCGTCTTGATATCGATTGCGGCCAGGATTTCCTGCCGTGTTTCCAGTTTGAGATTCAGATGGCTGGCAATAAGGTCAGCCAAGCGGCCGGCATCATCAATAATCGCCACCGAGACCAGTGTTTCTGGCGGTATCTTTTTAGACAGCTTGACCCATTCCTCGAACTGGTGAACTACCGCCCGGTTCAGAGCCTCCATATCCATGGATGTATCGACCGCATCCTTGTATTCTTCAACCGTTGCTTCGGCATAATGTTCTAATTCACGATACTCACGGATCAGCGCCCGATGCTTACCTTCTACCAGCACGCGCACTGTGTCGCCAGGCATCTTGATGAGCTGACGGATTTCGGCAATGGTTCCGACCTGATACAGGTCATCCTGTCCTGGAGCATCTACTTCACCATCAATCTGGGCCGTCAACATGATTTCCCGATCATCACCGACCATCGCCTGCTCAAGCGCAGCCATCGAGCGCTCACGCCCAACATCCAGATGAACCATCATATAAGGGAATACCATCATACCACGTAAAGGCAGTAATGGTAAGGTGCGTAATTCGGCCATAATTATCCCTCCTGTTCTCTGAAAATATCTATCATGCTAAACAAGGCGCTGCCATAGCAGCGCCTCGTCTTATTCTTGCCATCAGGCGGATTCTTCTTTACCAGTCTTAACTTTCTTATCGATTGTCAGGACAGGATCTTTTTGATTGTTTACTGTTTCCTTCGTCACCCGGCAGGCTGTCACACCCTCGATGGAAGGAACTTCATACATCACATTACGCATAAGCGCTTCAATGATGGAACGAAGTCCACGGGCACCAGTCTTGCGTTTCAGCGCTTCCTTGGCAATCTGGCGCAGGGCATCATTATCAAATGTCAGCTTCACGCCATCGAGTTCCAAAAGCTTCGCATACTGCTTGACCAAAGCATTCTTTGGCTCGGTCAGTATGCTGACCAGTGCTTCCTCATCTAACGAATCCAACGTTACGACAATCGGTAAACGGCCAATGAATTCCGGGATAAGACCATGCTTCAGCAGGTCTTCCGGCAGCAGCTTGCGCAGGGAATCGCCTACACTGCGCTGCTTTTTAGACTTCACCGGTGCCCCAAAGCCCATCTGCTTCTGGCCGAGCCGTGACTCAATAACCTTCTCGATGCCATCAAAGGCACCACCACAGATGAACAGAATATTTGTCGTATCAATCTGGATCAGTTCCTGGTGCGGATGCTTGCGCCCGCCCTGAGGCGGAACCGAAGCAACCGTCCCCTCAAGAATCTTGAGAAGCGCCTGCTGGACACCCTCGCCCGATACATCCCGTGTAATTGACGGGTTCTCGGACTTACGGGCAATCTTATCGATTTCATCGATATAGATAATGCCACGTTCTGCTTTTTCTACATCATAGTCCGCGGCCTGAATCAGCTTCAGCAGGATGTTCTCGACATCCTCGCCCACATAACCGGCCTCAGTCAGTGCCGTAGCATCAGCAATAGCAAATGGTACATTCAGAATCTTGGCCAGGGTCTGGGCCAGCAGCGTCTTACCGCTGCCAGTCGGCCCCAGCATAAGAATATTTGACTTCTGCAGATCTACCTCTTCATTCTTCACCGTACCAATATTGATACGTTTGTAATGATTATAGACTGCAACGGCCAAACTCTTCTTTGCATCATCCTGCCCAATTACATACTGGTCCAAGGTATTACGGATGTCCTTCGGTTTCGGGACGTCCTTCAACTCGACTTCTACATCCTCGCTGAATTCTTCTTCAATGATTTCATTGCAGAGTTCAATGCATTCGTCACAGATATAGACGCCAGGACCAGCAACCAGCTTGCGTACCTGTTCCTGAGTCTTACCACAGAAGGAGCATTTCAGTTGGCCTTTTTCATCCCCAAACTTCAACATGACACCCCCCCTTAATCCTTAGATTCCGATTTCTTGCTTTTTTTCGGACGCGCAATGACTTCATCGACAATGCCATACTTCTTAGCTTCGGCTGCCGTCATAAAATTATCCCGATCCGTATCCGCAATGATCTGCTCCTGATCCTTGCCAGTCGTATTCATGAAAATCTCATTGATGTTCTCACGGATACGCTGGATCTCACGAGCCTGAATCTGGATGTCCGTAGACTGCCCCTGAGCTCCGCCCAGCGGCTGATGGATCATGATACGGGCATTAGGCAGTGCAAAACGCTTGCCCTTGGCACCAGCCGTAAGGAGCACAGCGCCCATACTAGCCGCCTGACCAATACAGATCGTCGATACATCCGGTTTGATATACTGCATGGTATCATAGATTGCCATGCCAGCGGTAACCACACCACCGGGGCTGTTGATGTAGAGGTGGATATCCTTATCCGGGTCTTCCGACTCAAGGAAAAGGAGCTGTGCCACTACAACATTGGCTACATTGTCATCAATCGGGCCGCCCAAAAAAATGATACGGTCTTTCAGCAGACGCGAATAGATATCATACGCCCGCTCGCCCCGATTGGACTGCTCTACTACCATTGGTACATAACTCATAGGAATACCCCCATATAAAGGGAACTAATTATTCAGCGATGCTGTCAATGATGAACTGCGCCGTCTTCTTACGGAGTACGGAAGCAGCCAGATCGCCGATACGTCCCTGCTCTTTAATGATCTTCTGAACCTGCTGCGGCGTAGCGCCATAAGCAGCTGCCATACCAGCAACCTCTGCGTCCAGATCCTTCGCCTCAACCTTGATATCCTCAGCTTTGGCAACTTCTTCCAGCATGAGGTCAGTCTTGACGTTCTTCTCTGCCGTCTCGCGATAGTCTTCACGAATCTTGGCAATGTCCGTACCAGCATACTGCAGGTACTGCTCCAGTTTCATGCCCTGCTGCTCAAGGCGCATAGCCATTTCCTGAATCATCGTCGTCACGCGGTTGTCAATCATGACAGCCGGGATCTCAACCGTTATATTTTCCGTAGCCTGCTCGATGACAGCGCTCTTATGATCGTTCTCTGCTTTCTTTTCAGCAGTCTCGAGCAAGTTTTTACGGATATCAGCCTTCAGCTCGTCCAGCGTCTGGAACGTGCTGACTTTCTTAGCCAGTTCGTCATCAATTTCCGGCAGCTCTTTATGTTTGATGCTGCGGACCGTGCACTTGAACATAGCGTCTTTGCCTGCGAGCTCAGCGGAATGATACTCATCCGGGAACTTGACATTGACTTCTTTTTCTTCGCCAACTTTGGCGCCAACCAGCTGCTCCTCAAAGCCTGGAATAAAGCTGCCAGAACCGATCTGCAGCGGATAATCCTGACCCTTGCCGCCCTCAAATGCTTCGCCAGCGACGAAACCTTCAAAATCAAGCGTCGTGAAGTCGCCGTTTTCTACAACTGCGCCCTCTGGAGCCTCAACCATCTTACCCTGACGATCCTGGAAGTTCTTGAGCTGTTTCTCAACATCTTCGTCAGAAACCTCTGCTGCAGCTTTCTCAACCTTCAGGTTTTTGTACTCGCCGAGCTTTACTTCCGGACGCGGCGTAACTGTAGCCTTGAAAACCAGATTCTTGCCGTCTTCGAGTGTAACAACATCGATATCCGGACGGGTTACCGGGTCAATTTTCTGCTCATCCAGTGCATCGCTGAATGCCTTCGGAGCAATCAGGTCAAATGCTTCCTGCAGGAGGGCATCCATCCCAACGTTACTCTCTACGATTTTACGCGGAGCTTTGCCTTTACGGAAACCCGGGATATTCACACGATTCGCCAGGCGTTTTACTGCACGCTCAACCGCCTTGGAAACTTCTGCTGCCTCTACCTCAATTGTCAGAGTAACCTGCTGGTTCTCTCCATTTTCTGCCGTAACTTTCATTGTCTGAAATGACCTCCTGTATTATCTATTTCGTCCGTATTGACTTAATTCAGCTCTTTAGCCGCTACTATGCCATACTTTTGACATAATATCACAAAACGCGCAGAAATACAAGGATTTCTGCGCGCATTCAAGACCAAAGGTCAAAAAATCAATATTCACTTACTTGATCAGATTCCCCATTCTGGATAACGGAGTGGTCAGATCGAGATGACCTGACAAGGACTCCACTTTATTGCCCTCAACCAATATCTGCACTTTCTTGATTTCCGGGAACTCGGTCAACGTATCCACCACTGAGCCAACGAGCATCTCCTCACCTGTCGACCCGCCTACGAAATTCTTGACCAGAGCCTGCGTAAAATCGACATAGGCAGTATCGCCCTTAACTTTTACGCTCTTGAGCTTTGCCTGCTTCGGAATGATCGCCGTCTGTCCCTTTTCCTTCGTCCCTTCCATCAGAGACTCCATTGCGGCCGTATATTTATCATTCTTGTCCGTGCGGATAGTTCGCTTGACGGCAATGAGCTTCATGCCCTGATCATCTGGATAGTATACCTTGACCGTCAGACTGCTATTCTCTTTCTTTGCTGACGAGGAAGCTTCGGGGCTTCCTGGCTTGGCATTATTTTCAGCAGTCACCGCTGCGGCTGATCCATTATCGGCTCCTTTTTCATTTTTCGGGCTGCAGCCGCTCATCACAGCCAATGTCAGAACCATTACCACCAGCAGCACATATTTCATCTGTTTCATTGTATCACCTCATAGCTGTCAATTCCAATGCATCTGGCCATCATCAACTGAAATAGCGCGCAATCGCACGCGCAATAGCCTCAGCCAGTGTAGTCTGATAGGACTCGCTGTTGAGCAGCTGCTCTTCGCGCTCATTTGTAACAAAGCCAAGCTCAATCAGCGATGCTGGCACATTCGTATGCTTGATGACATAGAAATTTGCTGTCTTGACCCCGCGGTTCAACAGGCCGCCAGCCTTTTCCACCTCTTCATTCAGCAGTGCAGCCAGCCGCTGTCCCTGATCGGACGGTGCATAGTAGTAAGTCTCCATGCCACCAGCAGCCGGATTAGAAAATGCATTGCAATGAATAGAGACGAAGAGCTCTGCCCCCGGCGTAAAATTTGCCACGTTGCACCGGGCCTGAAGCTCCTGCGCTGCCGTATCATTTGGCGCATAGACATCCACATCCGTTGTCCGGGTCATGATCGTCCGTGCTCCCGATTTCTCGAGGATAGCCTGTACCTTTTTGGCCACAGCCAGAGTCACCGTTTTTTCCATAACCCCTGTCGGCCCAACAGCACCACTGTCACTGCCGCCATGACCAGGATCAAGCACAATTGCATGTCCGGTTAAACCAGCTATGGATAAAACGGAGCCGCCCTGAGTCTGCGGAACCAGCAGGTCAATGACGAGCCGGTAGGGCTTGTGACTTTGACGGTCCGGTTCTGCCGTATAGACACGATAATTATCTTTATCAGCCTCAGCCAGCAGGTCCACCTGCACCTGTGTATGATGACGTTCGACTTCTGAAAGTCTCAGCCGGCTTGCCATGTGGCTGTCCAGCTGGATGCTTTTCCGCAGCTCGCCTGGCACCGTGTTTTCCAAATCAACGACAATCTGTCGATTCAGATAGGTTTTCGTCGATACCGTATAGTCGAGCTTTCCCCGATCCATACCGATCTCTATGCGCAAGGCATCTCGTCCGTCCACCTTAACATTGGAGGTCTGAAAATAATTAAGTTCATGAACGGCAGAACGTCTTGCTGCTGCCGTACTGCCCGGCAGCAGCATCATCAGGCTGCTCATAACCATAATGGCGAGTCCTGCTATACGGAATAGTTTCCTCATCAAAAGTTCCTCCTTAGTCGTTAAGCAGGTCTTGTGCCTCCTGCTCTGCTGCCTCTGTTGCTTCTGCGTCAAAGGCAATATCAATCTTCAGATAGTCCCCTTCATGGACCTCCGGTGGCAGGAACTGTTTAGGAAAATTCACCTTTTTCATTGCATCTCCCAGCAACAGCACAGCCAGCTCGCCCTCGAAGCGATCAATGTACGCCGATATCATTGTGCATCCCCCTGTTCTGGATGAATTTCATAAGTCGATCCATCGCTCGTCACCGTAATGGTTCCATTCTTATCCGTCTCAAAGATATGAAGCTTGAGATCATGGAACTTTTTCATAGTTTCCTTATGCGGATGCCCGTAGTCATTCCCTGCACCGCACGAAATCAACGCTGCCTCCGGCTTCACCAGCCGTAGGAATTCCGGTGACGAGGACGTCTTGCTGCCATGATGCCCTGCTTTAAGGATATTGCTCTGCAGTTCACCTGCATAACTGGCAATAATGCCCTTCTCTTCCGCGGCTTCAGCGTCTCCAGTAAACATCATACTGAACGACCCAAAGACCAGCCGCCCAACAACAGACTCATTATTCGGATCATGCTTGTAGCCCTTAGCACTGCCCTGCTGGATCAGTTCCGCCGTCGGCGCAAACACTTTGAACGTTGCTCCGCTGCCGAAATCCAGCACATCGCCAGCCTTAAGCGCCTGTCGCGCAATTCCCTTCTCCTTGAGCAGCTTCATATAGCGGGTATATATCTTGGAAGTTGAAGGCATGCCATCATCATAGACGGTTCCGACCTCATAGTCCTTCAGAACGACTCCTTCCACACCGCCAATATGATCCGCATGCGGATGAGTCAGAATCAGCTTGTCAATCTTGCGAACGCCGGCCTTCTTGAGCTCGGCTCGCAATTTGTCCTGCTCATCCAGATCGCTTGTATCAATAAGAACGGTCTGCTCAGCTGTCTGGATCAGAATTGCATCGCCCTGCCCGACATTGAGCATCCGAACCTGCAGCTTTCCATCCGGGGCAGTCGTCCCGACACCGGCAGCTGACGACGCTGCTCCCTGACCGCCCGTCGTCGAGGCGCTATTGCCACAACCTGCCAAAAAGGCCATTGCCAACAGCAATATCCCTAAAACTATACCAAAACGTTTACGCATTATTTATTCCCTCATATTTCTTTATCAAAGCCGCTTCAGGATATAACGATTAATTCCCTCAGCCACGCCATCTTCATCCACGGTCGGCAGCACATGCTCAGCCCGGGCTTTAAGCTCGCGCCCAGCATTTCCCATGACCAGGCTGTGCCCGGCAGTTTCCATCATTTCGATATCATTGAGCCCGTCGCCAAACGCATAACTGTCAGACGCTGGGATATCGAGATAACGCAAGGCTTCCAGAATCCCGGTACCTTTCGAGATATCTGCCGCATACAGTTCCATATACTTGAGCAGTGTCGGATCGATGAGCCCAGTAAGTCCGGGCCAGCCCAGCAGCTGCTTGAACACACCATTGGCTCCTGCCGTATCGCAAAGGAACTCCATCTTGCTCACAGAAATCGTATCGAGTGTATAGTCGCGGACAAAACGATCAATATCAATATCAATCGCCCGATACACTTCTTCCAGCCCTTTATATTCCTCTTTCAGATAAACCTTCGGATAGCCTTCGAGGATATATTCGATCTGATGCTGCTCGGCAATGGCAATGATCTGTTTCACCGTCTCCATCGGCAGCGGTTTCTGATAGATAACCTTGCCCTCCAGCAGGACCGCCGCGCCATTCATGACTATAAACCCGTCGAACAGCCCTGATTCCGTCAATTCCGGACTCAGGTAAGCCCAGGGACGCCCGGTTGCAATAAACGTATGGTGCCCTGCTGCCCGCAGATCATGGATTGCCGAACGCACAGCAGTCGACATCCGGGTCTGATTGTTATGGATATTGATGAGCGTCCCATCAATATCGAAAAATACAGCCTTACTCATCATTCCCTCTTTCTGCCACCGGTCTTTTTCGGCCGGCCAGTCTTATAAATATAGCAGCGAATAACCAGTAACACGAACCAGACCACAAAACAGGCTGCATAAACCTCATCTGTCCAGGACATGTTATCATAATCGATTTCAAACGCAAAAAGATAAACAGCAATGACCGCAATCAACAAATCCATCGGTTTAACTGCCTGATGTAACCAATTCAAAATAAAAGACTCCAATCTCTAGCAACATAAAAGTATACACACTCTTATGTTACTAGAAATCGGAGTCTCATTCAAGAGCGATTTCTGCTTATTCTATTCGATTATTGGACGTTTGCCTGCCGGGATGCCGCTTGCTGCCGTATTTTCTGCTCAACAGCCAAAAGTTCTTTCGCTGCTGTCAGCTGTGCTTCAACCTGGGCATAAGAGGTACCACCAAACGAGTTACGATTCCTTACGCAGGTCTCTGGCGAAATGGCCTCCTTGATATCCGCTGCAAACAGCGGCGAAAGCTGCTGGAATTCCTCCATCGTCATATCTTCCAGATATTTGCCCTTGGCAATGCAGTCATGGACTGCTGTACCTGATACAGCATGCGCCTGACGGAAAGGCATCCCCTTCTTGACCAGATAGTCTGCCAGATCCGTTGCATTGGAAAAATCCTCTGTAACTGCACGCTTCATGACATCTTTTCTGACTTTCATACCGCGAATCAGCTGGGCATAAACGGCCAGACTGAACTTCACGGTATCGATAGCATCGAAGATACCTTCCTTGTCCTCCTGCAGGTCCTTGTTGTAAGCCAGCGGCAGTCCCTTCACCGTCGTCAACATGGCCATAAGATGGCCGATGACCCGTCCAGTCTTGCCACGAACCAGTTCCGAAACATCCGGATTCTTCTTCTGCGGCATCATCGAGGACCCGGTACAATGAGCATCATCCAGTTCAACAAAAGAGAACTCCCGTGAGCACCACAGAATGGTCTCTTCCGACAAGCGGGACAGATGAACCATCAGGATCGATGCCGCCGACAGGAACTCCATAATGTAATCCCTGTCGCTGACCGCATCCAGACTATTGTTGTAGATGCGCTCAAAGTTCAGCTGCTTTGCCACAAATTCACGGTCAATCGGGAACGTTGTTCCCGCGAGTGCACCAGCCCCCAGCGGCATAATATCCGCCCGCTTATAAACGCCCTCAAAGCGGGCGAAGTCACGAGAAAGCATCCCGAAATACGCCAACAGATGATGCGCAAACAGAATGGGCTGTGCCCGCTGCAGATGCGTGTAGCCTGGCATAATAACATCCTGATTTTTTTCCGCAGTCTCGACCAGTGCCTGCTGAAGATTCTGGATTTCCTGCTGAACCTCTACCACCTGACGACGGATATACATATGCGTATCAAGCGCCACCTGGTCGTTACGGCTGCGGGCCGTATGCAGACGTCCGCCAGCTTCACCGATCGCGTCAGTTAAACGCTTCTCGATGTTCATATGAATGTCCTCAAGATCCACGGAGAATTCAAAACTGCCCGCATCAATCTGCTTCAGGATATCCTTCAGCCCCTTGACGATCGCCTCTTTATCCTCATCCGTGATGATCCCGCACTTGGCGAGCATTGTTGCATGAGCGATGCTGCCGGCGATATCTTCATGATACATCCGTTTATCGAAGCCTATGGAAGCCTGGAACTCATTGATCATCTCATTGGTGGTCTTTGAGAACCGGCCGCCCCACATTGCCTCACTCATTTATCATTCTGCTCCTGCATGAGTGCACGAACCTTGAGTGGCAGACCGAAAAGATTGATAAAGCCGGTTGCATCAGCCTGATCATAAACATCGTCATGCTCGAAGGTAACAAATTCTTTACTGTACAGGGAATACGGGGACGTCGAACCAGCAGACATGATATTGCCCTTATAAAGCTTGAGCTTCACCTGACCGGTTACCGTGCGCTGGGTGCTGTCAACAAAACCAGCCAGTGCCTCACGCAGCTGACAGAACCACATGCCATCATAGACCAGCTCGCCATAACGAATCGCAACCTGCTCTTTATAATGGAACGTTGCACGGTCAAGGCAGAGATACTCGAGCTCACGATGAGCATAGTACAGGAGGGATCCGCCCGGATTCTCGTAAACGCCACGGGACTTCATGCCGACCAGACGATTCTCACAGATATCGACAATGCCGACACCATTGCGGGCGCCAATCTCATTGAGCTCGGTCAGGAGTGCAACAGCACCGAGTTTCTTGCCGTTGACCGCCGTCGGTTTGCCCTGCTCAAAATCAATCGTTACATACTCTGCTTTATCTGGTGCATCTTCCGGAGCCTTGGAGATCAGGTACATGCTGTTGTGTGGTGCATTGGCCGGGTCCTCAAGGTCTGAGCCCTCATGCGACAGATGCCAGATATTGCGATCCATAGAGTAGGTCTTGTTCTCGGTAGCAACCGGAACGCCATGGGCCTTGGCATACTCGATTTCAGAGGTACGGGAATCAAGATCCCACTCACGCCACGGTGCGATGATCTGAATATTCGGTGCCAGTGCCTTGACCGTCAGCTCGAAACGAACCTGATCATTGCCTTTACCTGTCGCGCCATGAGCAATGGCATCCGCGCCCTCTTTCTTGGCAATCTCGACCAGTTTCTTGGCAATGATTGGACGGGCAAACGACGTACCAAGCAGGTATTTTCCTTCGTAGACAGCACCAGCCTGAAGCGTCGGCCATACATATTCCTCGAGGAATTCCTGCGTGAGATCCTCGATGTAGACTTTAGAAGCGCCCGATTTCAATGCTTTATCATGGACCGCATCCAGCTCATCCCCCTGGCCGATATCGGCGCAGCAGGCAATGACCTCACAGCCATCATAGTTTTCTTTGAGCCAGGGAATGATAACGGACGTATCGAGCCCGCCAGAGTATGCCAGGACAACTTTCTTAATTTGTTTTGCCATAGTGAACAACCTCTTTCCTTTTATTCATCGTGTATCAAAATCATATGTATTCAGTCAGCCATGGTCAAAGCCATGATTGCTTTCTGTGTATGCAGACGGTTTTCCGCCTCATCGAAGATAACGTTGGCATTTGCCTCGAATACATCCTCTGTAATTTCCTCTCCGCGATAGGCAGGCAGGCAATGCATAACAATGACGCGTTTATCGGCTCCATTGAGCAATTCCTGATTGACCTGATACGGTGCAAATATCTTCTTGCGGGCATCGTGTTCATCCTCCTGGCCCATACTGGCCCAGGTATCGGTCACGATAATGTCCGCATCTTTCACAGCCTCTTTCGGATCAGTGACAAGCGTAATTGATGCCCCTGTTGCTTTGGCATCTGCAATCGCATTTTTCATGACAATCTCATTCGGGCGGTAATCTTCCGGTGTTGCTGCCACAAACGTCATACCGACCTTGGCGCAGCCATACATATAGGAATTTGTCATGTTGTTGCCATCGCCGACATAGGCCATCTTGAGACCTTGGAGCTCCTTGCCCTTATGTTCCCTGATGGTCAGCAGATCCGTGAGGACCTGACAGGGATGCAGGAGATCGGTCAATGCATTGATGACCGGAATGCTCGCATACTCAGCCAGTTCCTCGACGCGGTCATGGCCAAAGGTTCGGATCATGATGCCATCGAGATAACGGGAGAGCACCCTGGCCGTATCCTTGATGGGCTCGCCACGTCCCAACTGGAGATCCCGGCTCGACAGGAACAGTGCCTGACCGCCAAGCTGATACATACCAGTTTCAAAGGAAACGCGGGTACGCGTCGATGATTTCTCAAAGATCATCCCCAAAGTCTTCCCCTTCAGTAAATGATGCTCGATACCAGCTTTCTGCTTAGCTTTGAGCTCGGCAGCAAGTGCCAGGATTTCCTGGACTTCCTCCACGGACAAGTCGTGGATAGATAACATATCTTTTCCTTTTAACATATACGACCTCCATTACTGTAACTAGGAGTCCTCCACTAACGTATATTATAATACCTTTTATTATACCTGTACAGTGGACTTTTAGAGAAATAATGTATACCTGGCAGACAAAGCATCATGCATATTGGGCCAGTACTTCGTCCAGTATGCTCATAACCTCATCCACTTGCTCCTGTGTGATAATCAGCGGCGGAATGAAACGCAGGACTTTGCCAGCCGTACAGTTGATGATGGCCCCCTTAGCCAGGCAGCCATTCACGATATCGCGGCCATGCTCGGCCGAGGAGAGCTCTGCTCCCAGGATCAGCCCCTCACCGCGTACAGCCACGATCAACGACGGATATTTCTGCTGCAGGAGCTCGAGCTTGTGCTTAAAGTACGAGCCAACCGTACCGACATGCTGCAGGAATTCCGCTTTTGGCACGGTATCCAGTACCACGTTAGCGGCGGCGCAAGCCAACGGATTGCCGCCGAAGGTCGTCCCGTGGTCACCCGGCTGAAACGCCTTCGCCACAGCATCAGTCACGATGAAGGCACCAATCGGCACTCCACCAGCCAGCCCTTTGGCCAGCGTCACAATATCCGGCTTCACATCATAGGTCTCATAGGCAAAGAATGTACCACTGCGGCCGATACCAGCCTGAATCTCATCAAAGATCAGCAGCGCCTGATATTTGTCGCAAAGTGCCCGTACCTGCTTGAGGTAATCGTCTTGCGGCGTATAGACGCCGCCTTCCCCCTGTATGGTCTCCAGCATGACCGCTGCAGTCTTCTCGCTCATCATGGACTCCAGCTCGGCAATGTCGTTATAGTGGACATAGTCAAAACCAGCTGGCAGCGGGCCGACCCCCTCATGATAGTGTTTCTGTCCTGTAGCGGTCAGCGTCGCAATCGTGCGTCCATGGAAGCTGTCCCAGGCCGTAATGATCTGCGACTTTTCCGGATTGATCTGATGAGCATACTTCCGGGCAATCTTGATGGCTCCTTCATTGGCTTCTGCACCAGAGTTGCCAAAAAATGCCTTATCCAGGCCACTCAGCTTTACAAGCTTGGCTGCGGCATCCGCCTGTGGCTGGCTGTAGTAAAGATTTGAGCAATGAATCAGCTTACCTGCCTGCATCGAAATTGCCTCAACTAAAGGCTTATAGCCATGCCCCAATACATTGACGGCGATTCCGCCCAGAAAGTCAATATACTTCTTACCATTGACGTCCCAGACATTCGCACCATCACCATGATCGAGGACAATCTGATAGCGGTTGAACACCGGCAGGTAGCTCTGCTTGTCTTCCGCAAATATTTCCTTATCTGTCTCGTTCATATTCATTCCTACTCCTATTCTTCCTGGCCGATCAGCGGACAACTTGTGTGCCAATACCCTGTGAGGTAAATATTTCCAGGATAATCGAATGATCCAACCGCCCATCGATAATATGGGTCTTGCCGGCCCCCTGCTCCAGTGCCGTCAGGCAGGCTTCCACCTTGGGAATCATGCCGCCAGCGATGATGCCCTCCCGGATATACTGACGGGCTTCAGGCAGATGCAGCGTCGAAAGAAACGTGCTTTTATCCTCAAAGTCCTTATATATCCCTTCGATATCGGTCAGCAGCAGCAGTTTCTCAGCCTGCAGGGCACCAGCAATCTCAGCGGCAACATAATCGGCATTAATATTGTAGCTTTCGCCATCTTTACCGACGCCAATCGGTGCAATCACCGGTACATACCCCTGCTCCAGCAGATCATCGACCAGCGCCGTATTAACCTGCTCAACCTCGCCGACATAGCCGATATCAACCTGTTGGGGCTGATCATTTTCATAGACCGTAGCCAGTTTCTTGCGGGCCTGAATCAGTCCTGCATCCTTCCCGCTGAGTCCGACGGCACGGACGCCCCGACGATTCAGCAGGTTGACAATTTCTGAATTGACCTTGCCATCCAGTACCATCTCAGCGATTTCAACGGTTTCTTCATCAGTCACCCTGAGCCCGGCCACAAAAGAAGACTGCTTGCCTACTTTCTTCAGAAACCCTGTAATATCCGGACCTCCGCCATGCACGATAACCGGCCGAATGCCTACATATTTCATCAGAGCGATATCCTGTATGACCTTCTCTTTAAGCTCATCGTTGACCATCGCATTGCCACCATATTTGATGACGATGGTTTTGCCATAAAATGCCTGAATATAAGGCAGTGCCTCTACCAAAATAGACGCCTTATCTTTTGCGCTAAACGTAAGTCATTCCCCCGATCAGGTGTGATATTCCCCATTGATCTTCACATACTCATAGGAAAAATCGCAAGTCCAGACCGTAGCCTCACCATCGCCGTCTCCCATGTCGATATCGATGATGATATCATGTTGTGCCATGACCTCACGCAGTGCTTCTTCATCGAACGCTGCCCCAACGCCATTGGCATAGACAGGAATACCACCGAACTTCACAATGGTCTGCTGGGGATTCATCGGAATACCCGCATAACCGACCGCACAGATGACACGTCCCCAGTTCGGGTCCTCGCCGAAGAACGCCGTCTTAACGAGCGGACTCTTGGCTACACTCATGCCGATCGTCTTTGCATCGGCAAAGGACTTCGTGCCTTTCACATGAACCGTGAGGAACTTCGTGGCGCCCTCGCCATCAGAAGCAATGCGCTGAGCAAGGCCCTGACAAATAGCCTGCAGCGTCTGCTTGAACGTCTCATAATCTTCATCCTTCGACGTGATCTCCGGATTACCGGCAGCACCATTAGCCAGGACAATTGCCATATCATTTGTGCTCATATCGCCATCGATTGAAATCATATTGAAGGAAACCTCTACAACTTCCGAAAGTGCTGCCTGCAGCAGTTTGCGGTCAATGGCTGCATCTGTCGTAATGAAGCAGAGCATCGTTGCCATATTCGGCTGAATCATGCCTGATCCCTTGGCAATGGCACCAAAGCGGACCTTCTTGCCCCCCAGCGTGATCTCCGTGGCACAGGCCTTGGAATACGTATCTGTCGTGATGATGGCATTACCTGCCTGCTCGCTGCCATTCTCCGACAGAGAAGCGACTGCCTGTCTTAGACCTTTTTCCATCTTGTCCATCGGCAGATTAACGCCAATGACACCAGTAGAGGCTACAATGACATCATCAGCCTTGCAGCCAAGGGCCTCAGCCGTAATAGACTGCATCGCCTTGGCATCCTTATCGCCCTGTTCGCCCGTACAGGCATTAGCGCAGCCAGCATTGGCCGCTATAGCATGAGCCATTCCGGTCTTTACTACATTTTTAGACGCGAATACCGGAGCAGCAGCTACCGCATTCTGCGTAAAGGTGCCAGCAACCGCAGCTTCCTTTTCTGTATAGATAACCGCTACATCGAGGTTCCCACTCTTCTTGATTCCGGCTTTAACGCCAGCGGCCTTGAATCCCTGCGGGAATGTTACGCCCGCTTTAGCATCCTGTTCACTAAACATATACAAAATCCTCCTCAAATTGGATATTTATTATCATGGATAGATTGGTACAAAGTCAAGTCCCATCTTCTCATCGAAACCACAGGCAATATTAAAGTTCTGGACCGCCTGCCCAGCTGCACCTTTCACCAGATTATCGATAACAGACAGGACAATGACTCGATGTGTCCTCGGATCGATATGCCAGGCGATATCGCAGAAATTTGAGCCACGGACATTCTTCGTGGACGGATAGGCACCACGTCCCAGCAGCCGGATAAAATATTCCTTGCCATAAAGCTTCTCATAGGCTGCATCAACCAGTTCCTCCGTAACGTTTTCCTTAAGCGTCGCATAGCACGTTGCGAGGATACCACGGGACATCGGCACAAGATGCGGCGTAAAATTGATCAGGGTCTTCTCCCCCGACAAATCCGTCATAGCCTGTTCAATTTCCGGTGTATGACGGTGTCTGGCCACATTGTATGCCCGGAAATTATCATAAAGCTCCGGAAAGTGATTGGGCTGTTTGGCTGAACGCCCCGCCCCCGATACGCCAGATTTAGCATCCACGATGATCGTATTCACATCGATAAGATGCTGCTTGGCCAGCGGTGCCAGCGCCAAGATGCTCGCCGTTGTAAAGCAGCCCGCATTGCCGATGATCTTGGCCTCGCGGATATCCTCACGATAGAGTTCAGCCAGACCGTATACCCGTTGTGCATCCAGATGCGTGTGCGGTACATGATACCAGGCCTCATACACAGCGGTATTGGCAAAACGATAATCAGCCCCAAGATCAATAATACGCACCGGTTTCCCGGCCAGCGCACGGCCAACCTCCATCGCATGACCATGTGGCAGACCAATGAATACGAAATCACTGTCATCACCAATTTTCACAATATCCTTCATACTTTCGAGCTGCATATCATACAGCCCTCGCAGATGCGGATACAGCGCACTGATCTGCTCCCCCGTATGGCTTTCTGATGTAATATGCACCACTTCAGCCTCTGGATGGCTGTAAAGAATACGCAACAGTTCGGCACCTGCATAGCCGGTAGCCCCGAGGACACTGACCTTCATACGCTCTCCCCCTCAATCATGTACTGTCATAACGGATAGTTTGTCTAAGCTTTGTCTCTTGTAACTGTACACTGTAAAGTATGTTTATAATTATACATCTTTAATGCATAATATTGCAACCCCTTTTCGATAAATTCTTAGCAGCAGCACGAAAAAAAGAAAATCATGGTATAATAAAGGGCATCGATATCTGAATAAGGAGCCTGTCATGAAAAAAGCTAAAAAAAGAACGATTTATTGGAAGTTCTTCCGATTTATCTTCTTCCTAGTCCTTGTATTCTGCATCGCCTTCTTTGTGGCCGGAGGAACCACCCTGTTCGCGCCGCGGACCTGGCAGCACGTTGGTGACTTCCTGCCAAAACTCGAGAACCAGCCTCCTGCTATCCAGCAGCTCGATGAGCCGGTGCAAATCAGCGCAGCAGATCGTCTGAGCCGCTTCATCTTTCTCAAAAGGGCTGTCGAAAGCCGAACCAAACGCGAAGGCTATGTAAAGATCCGGGATATTCCCGAGTCCCTGCAGCAGGCTGTAGTAGCCGTCGAGGATAACCGGTTCTACAGTCACCACGGCTTTGACACTGAAGGCATCATCAGGGCAACGCTGGTCAATATCCAATATGGCAAAATTGAGGAGGGCGCCAGCACCATCACGCAGCAGCTCGTCAAGAATCTTTTCCTCTCTCATGAACAATCATTCGGCCGCAAAGCCGAGGAACTACTGCTGGCCCTTGACATGGAAGCCAATTACTCAAAGGATGAGATCCTCGAGCTGTATCTGAACACCATCTATTATGGATCCAACTTCTATGGCATCCATGATGCTGCCAACGGCTATTTTGGCAAAAAGCCATCTGAGCTGCAGCTGCCAGAATCGGCTATGCTTGCCGGGCTGCCTAACGCCCCTTCCGTTTATTCCCCTTATACCGATTTCATCATGGCTAAAAAGCGGCAATTTGTCGTCATCGACGCGATGGTCCGTTCTGGCTACATCGACGAAAACACAGCGGAATCGGCCAAGATCAAACCAATCTATCTGGCGCACTAAACCTAAAAAAAAAGCAGCACTCAAAAATGAGTACTGCTTTTTCTTTATTTCTTTTTGGTGGTTTCTTTCAACTGCTCCTGAGCGGCGCGTTCAAAGTGTTTATAGAACTGCTCACTGAGATTCGTAAACGTCGCTACAGAATCATTCTCGCTGCTGTTCGCCGTAATCTCATAGGAATACAACAGCTGGTTGGAACCAACTTTATAGACATCAAAGAAGAACGAGGTACGGCTGCTGTTCGCTACCGTGAGAACAACATAGGCATCCGCATAATCTGCCACATGTTCTTTAAATGCCTTGGCTGCCTGACGGCGGTCCAACGACTTGATATCAATATTCGCTGATTTCTTGATCCCCTCGGCTACCGTATCATAGGACACCACATAGCTGCGCGTCACACGACTGGAGTCATAGACAATCTGCGTCAGCAGATCTTTATTTGGCGCATTCGTATCAAGCTGCTGATAGAGCGGCGAGGCAACAGCCAGACGTTTGACCGTTACAAGATTGGCACCATCCTGAATCGTTTCCTTATCAGAATTAGCAAAAGCGACCTGAGTACTGAGCACAACCATGCAGGCTATCAACAGCATCTGAACGATTTTTTTCATGGAACTTCCCTCCAAATTCTATTTTTCCGCGAATTCATTTCGCGTCTTTGATTATTCTACACTATTTTTGCCAATTCCACCAGTCTAAATCGGGCATTTATCGCTGCTGAGCGGACATTTCATCGAACTTTAATGAAGCATCTATCCTCTGATCATCCCTGCGGATAGATGCGGCGCTCTGCCGCCCGTGCCGTTTTTGTCACAGCAAGCCCGCCCTCGCTGGTCTCACGCAGGCTCTTTGGCAGTGCCTTGCCAATACGGTTCATCGCCTCAATGACTTCGTCTACCGGAATAAAGGACTTTATACCTGCCAGTGTCATATCAGCCGCCAGCATAGCCTCGACAACGGCAAATCCATTGCGCTTGACACACGGAACTTCAACAAGAGCAGCCACGGGATCACAAACCAGTCCCAAAAGATTCTTGACCGACAATGCCGTTGCATTACCGACCATAGACGGCGTGCCGCCTGCCAGTTCGACCAGTGCTCCCGCCGCCATGCCAGCCGCCGTTCCGCACTCAGCCTGACAGCCGCCCTCCGCACCAGCAATCGACGCATTCTGATCGATAACCATGCCGATACCTGCGGCCGTAAAAAGTGCCCGAATAATAGCCCCATCATCAATATCGCGCTGTTCACGAGCTGCGTAAAGTGCTGCCGGCACAATACCACAAGAACCAGCCGTCGGGCAAGCCACAATCCTTCCCATGACCGCATTAACCTCACTGATCCCCACCGCATAAGCAGCAGCAGACAGTACCTGCTCGCCCATATAGCCAGACTGGCGATATGCAAAAAGACGCTTCGAATCACCACCAGTCAGACCACTGACGGAATGTTCGCTGTTCTGTATGCCCCGCTCGATGGAGGCCTGCATCACCTGCCAGTTCTGTTCCATCTCCAGCAGCAGCGATTCCCGCGTCTGCTGGCTGTCATGCATTTCTCTGGCCAGTACGATCTCATGAATTGGCAGTCCTTTTTCCTCAGCCAGGCCAATCAGTTCCGCCATCGTATTGAAATTAATCATCTTTGCGCTCCATCCTCATCTATCAGATTGCCGGAATCGAAAAAGCATTCTCCACCTCAAAAACTTCACGGCACTCCTCGACCACCTCATCGGCCAGCTGGTCATCCAGCTCCATGATCATCATCGCCGTTTCCCCGCGGTTCTGCCGCGACACCCGCATGAAGGCAATATTCACCTCATACCGTGAAAGGATCTGCGTCACCTGCGTGATGACCCCGGGCCGGTCCCGATGAATCGTAATCAGCGCCGGATACTGCCCCGTAAGCGCGACTGCATAGCCGTCGATATTCGTGATCAGGATATTGCCGCCGCCTACCGAAGCCCCCCGGACGCGAGCCACGCGGCCTGTCACACCGACCAGATAAATAACTGCCGTATTAGGATGTGCATCGTCGAGACTGACCTGCCGGAAACTATAGTCCATGCCCTGATGATGGGCCAGCACCAGCGCTTCGCGGATGCGCTCATCATCTGGTGCAAAACCCAGAATTCCTGCAATCAGGGCCTTATCCGTCCCATGACCACGATACGTCTGGGCAAAAGATCCGTGCAGATTGATCTCAGCCTTGACCGCCGGTTCACCAAGAATTTTGCGCGCCATGAGTCCCAATCGCACAGCCCCAGCCGTATGCGAACTCGATGGCCCGATCATCACGGGTCCAACGATATCAAATACACCATGCATTACTTTCACCTCATCAGTATCAGAAAAGACGCCGCCAGCCGAAAGCTGACAGCGTCCTGCCTCATTGCTTCTTTTCTATACTTATACTGCGATTACTTCATCAAGCCATGATTACGCAGAGCCTTTTCAAGCTGCTGCTCATGCTCCGGTTCCATCTCGCAGAGCGGCATGCGCAGCGGTCCTGCTGCATAACCGATTTTACGCATAGCAACCTTGACCGGGATTGGATTGACTTCACAGAACAGGGCATCGATAAGATCGGTATACTGGATCTGCAGTTTCATCGCTTTTTCCGTATCCCCATCGAAATACGCCTGACAGATGTCATGCGTTTCTTGCGGAGCCACATTCGACAGCACCGAGATAACACCCTGCCCGCCCAGCGAAAGAATTGGTACGATCTGGTCGTCATTCCCTGAGTATACAACAAGATCATCGCCAACTGCAGCCCGCAGACGCAGGATCTTTGAAAGATCGCCGTTGGCTTCCTTGACGGCTGCAATATTGGGATGTTTTGCCAGTTTGACATAGGTTTCCGTCGTGATGCCAACGCCCGTGCGGGATGGCACATCATACAGGACGATCGGAATATTGATTGCATCAGCAATAGCCATGTAATGTGCCAACAGTCCACGCTGCGTACATTTATTATAATATGGTGTAACAACCAATACGGCATCAGCGCCAACTTCCTCCGCATACTGGGAAAGTTCCACAGCATAGGCAGTCTCATTGGAACCCGTACCTGCAATAACCGGAATACGGCCCTTCACCTGATCTACTGCAAACTTAATCGTTGCACGATGCTCTTCATCCGTCATCGTAGCTGATTCACCAGTCGTTCCCGTGATGACAATCGCATCGGTTCCGTTCTTGATCTGGTCCTCAATAATACGGCCCAGCTCCGGAAAATTCACGCCATCCTCAGTATATGGTGTGATAATAGCAACGCCAGCACCTCTGAAAATTGGTTTCTTCATAAAACAGCCTCCTATATGAGTCTTGTTATAATTGACACTCTTTTCTACTAATTATCACATGACGACGGCGGAAAGTCAACGCTCTTATCGCGCATTTCCTGCTGCCTTCTACGCTTATAATGCCGGCTTCACAACGCCAAAGACATCCGCCGCCGCTTCGATCTTCTCCAGTCCGCCAAAAACGCACAGCACGTTATCTTTCATGCAGGCATCCACCAGATCGGCCAGCGCGCGAATATCCTGCTGCCGGGCATCGAGAATTTGATCCCGGCTTCGCTGCCGATCCTCCTGCGAAATCCCCCGCAGCCAGCAGGTCGCAGCTGCGCTGCCCTTCATCTGCGGTGTCAGCGGGGTATCAACTCCGCTCATTGTCCCAATGATGAACTTCGCCATCTCCCGGTCCGATGCCGTAAAATTGCGGACATAGTCCCCCGTACCATCGAATACAGCCAGCGTTTCCTTGAGATTCGGATCACGATAAGACCCAAAATACATCATGCCATTCCGATTAAAACTGGTGAACGCCCCATAAGCACCACCCTGAACACGGATTTTCGTCCAGAAATAATCGTAACGCAGCAATGTCTCCAGCACATGCATTGCACCGGTAAACGGATAGCCATGTTTGATGAAATTGGCACCCTTGCCCACATACTGCACCCGACTCGAAGAGGTCATTCCCTCATTGAGTGCTTTCAAATTCCAATGATAGGCTTCAGCCGAATAGACGGCAGCCGATAATGACTGCTGGAATGGTCCAAACTCATGGACAAAATCAGCATAATCAGCCTCAGGTGCCGTCACACTGACAATCAAATTATGTTGATTGAATAGTTTCGGCAGCAGGCCGGCAAAAACCGTCTGCATCCTGGCCAGAGTGGCATCAAAGTCCTGCTGGAACTCTTTGACAAACCGATAGAACGGCAGTCCCCCTTCGTCCGCATAACGGCCGGCCGGTGACAAATAGCCTGCCAGACGTGAGGAAACCACCTGATGTGCCGATCGCTGAAGATTCAGTTCCATCGCTGCCTGCTCCTGCTCCAGCAGCTCACGGATACGTTTTTTATCTACAAAACAGCTGGTAAGAATGATCTCCTGCAACAGCTTGAAAAGCTGCGGCAGCTTCTCCTTCAAGACCTTTGCCTTGACTTTGAATTTTGGCTGGCAGGAATCTGGCTCGGCATTTTGCGTATAGGTCACTACATCATAGCTGATACCGCCCGTATACAGATTCTTGAGATTGGCCAGCTCGGCATAGGTATGCGCTTCCGTATCGACACTGCCAATGAGTTCACCAAGCAGGAACGCATACGGGAGATCTGCCTGCGGCACTGTCTGTGCATCGAAGAACAGGGTAAGATACACAATCCCATTCGTTTCCACATCACTAAATAATACTTTAGTCGCCTCAAGGTCGCGCACATCAAGCGGCAGATCGTAGGTTTCGCGGCGGATATCCGACAGTTCCAGCACAGGAATCGTCTTCAACGCTGCCTCGGTTTCGGGACTCTGCTGCCGCTCCTTGAGCGCCTTCGTCGCAGCAATGACCGAATCAATCTCTGCCGAACTCATTGCTGCCTTCTTCTCCGCCAGCAGCTTTTCCTGCTCTGCTTCGCGCTCGGCCGCCATCGTTCGGCTTGGCACTAATGTCAAGAGCGTCTGATGTGTATTGTTCAGCAGCAGACGACGAATCAGCTCCTCGAAATAGCCATTATCAAGCCCAGCTTTTATCTCTTTCAAATCAGTCTCATAGCCAAGATAGGTCTCCGGCTCCGCATCGTAGAGCCAGGTCTTCATGATACGGAGCCCGTAAATCAGTCCCTTTGGTGCCGAACCGAAGTCTGATTCCCGCAGCCGGAACTCCAGCAAATTGATGGAGGCCTCCATGAGCGTGCGGTCGAGTCCCTCATCGGCCAATTTACGCAGCGTATCCATCACCAGTGTATAGAACCGCTCCGCGCGGTCTGCTTCCGCATTATTGATCACAATGCTGAAATACGGCTGCAGGATATCATCCTCAAAATTAGAATCCACATCCTTGCCGAGACGCGCATCGATGAGCACCTTGCGCAGTGGGGCCGCGGCCGTCCGCAGCAACGCATGCTCAAGAATCTCCAATCCCATTATATCTTTGGGGTTCAGCGACTCGCCCACCACCCAGTTTAATGACAGGAACGCCTTTTCCACGATCTCCTCATCTGCACTAACCGGATATGACTCCGACTGCCGAACCAGCTTTGAGAAGGCCGGCTGCCGATCGATATGCGAAGGAACTGGAATCCGGTCAAACTTCGACAGGTATTCCTCATCCAGATACGCCAGCTTTTCCTCAATATCCATATCGCCATACAGATAGATATAGCTGTTTGACGGATGATAGTAACGGCCATGAAACGCCACAAATTGCTCCTGCGTCAACTGGGGAATCGCCTCCGGGTCACCGCCCGACTCATAGCCATAGGTCGTATCCGGATAAAGCGACGCCATGATGCGGCTTTCCAGTAAATCATCCGGTGCCGAAAGCGCCCCCTTCATCTCATTGTAGACAACACCGCTGTATGTCAGCGGCTCATCCGGGTTCTCAATTTCATAATGCCACCCTTCCTGCATCAAAACCTGCGGGTTCTCACGCATCACAGGATAAAATACCGCATCGAGATAGACATCCATCAGATTCTGGAAATCCTTGTCATTACGGCTGGCCACTGGATACACCGTCTTATCCGGATACGTCATAGCATTCAGGAAGGTATTGAGCGACCCCTTCACCAGCTCGACGAACGGTTCCTTAAGCGGATACTTGCGGCTGCCACAAAGCGTCGAATGCTCCACGATATGCGCCACTCCAGTATCATCGACTGGCGGCGTCCGGAAAGAAATCGAGAACACCTTATTATCATCATCATTTTGCAGGAAGAACAAACGCGCGCCGCTCTTCTCATGCTCAAACGTCCAGGCAACCGAGTCAGTCTCGGGTATAGCCACTTTCTTCAACCGCTTAAAGCCATGAATCCTATCTATATCTTTCAACAAAAACGCTCCTTTATATCACTAAACAGTTGTTTCCTATTATATATCATACCAGCTTACACTAGCAAGCCTTTCAATTCCTCACGTGTCACGGCATAGGTTCCCAATCTGGCCACAACACGGCTTGCTGCCAGATTGGCCAGATAGGCACCGCTCACTGGCTTCAGGCCGCCTGCGAGCGCCAATGCAAAAACCGCCGCCACGGCATCTGTCGCTCCCAGGACATCGAACAGTTCCTGTGCCTGCGTCGGAATATGCGTCGTCGTCTCTTCGCTGATCAACGATAATCCCTTATTCGACCGCGTCGCAATCACATTCTTGATCCGAAACTTCCGCATCAGATAATGCCCGGCCTTCTCAACCATCATATCTTCATTCTCAATTGGCTGCAGCAGCTGCTGATTGATTCGCTTCATATTCGCTACCACATAATCCGCATGCTTGTAGTTTACCCAATTACTACTGCTCATGTCGACCACCACCGGCACACCATGATTATGACACAGCTCGATAATCCTGGCACAGGTCTTGTCACTACAGGCCCCATTATCATGATCAGAGATGATCACACAGTCCAGACTTTCATTGAGCTTAGCTGCAATATTATCTTTAAAGCAGTCTGCATACTCACCTTCTACCGGTGTGACCTCCTCGAAATCCAGCCGAAACATCTGCTGATTATTGCTGACCACACGTACCTTCGCGGTCGTTGGCCGATCCGTATAGACCAGACTGCTGTCATCAATGCCGCAGCTATGGAACTTTTCGACCATACTTTCACAGTGATGGTCATTCCCGACAAAACCTGAAATACTCGTCTGACATCCCAGCACCGCCAGGTTATAGGCAATATTGGCCCCACCGCCCAGTTTCTCCGACGTCTGCTGCACCCGCGTAATGGGAACCGGAGCCTCGCCGGAGATACGCGTCACTTCCCCATAGTAATACTTATCGAGCATGATATCCCCCACGACCAGCACTTTGCACTTGTCCGGTTTATGCTCCAGGAACGTCACCAAAGCCTGCTTATCCATGACCGATCTCCTCCATTTCATCACTACTCTTAACTCATATTCGCCCATCAATGGACAATCTCCTGCCAAAAGTTCCAACAAAATCCAACACCGCCCAAAAGCAAGCAGGCCCGATACCGAACAAGATGTATACATGCCTCGCCTATTTCATTTACAGAACATACGTTGTACAATTAACTTAGTAGAACATATTTTCTCATTATCTAGCCCGATATTTCATGGTATAATAAAGGAGGAATAACAATGGCTGCACATAAGACCTGGGATGAGCTGGATATCACTGATGATTATCTGTTCAAGCTCGTCATGAAACACAAGCATATCTGCAAAAGCATGATCGAAAAGATCCTGCGAATCAAGATCCGGGACCTCCGCTACATCGAGGAAGAAAAGACGCTCAAGCATCAATACGACAGCAAAGGCGTCCGCCTCGATGTCTATGTCGAAGATGACCAGAACACCGCCTACGATATCGAAATGCACCATGGACGATGTCCCCCCTGACGTAGCGAATTTCCTGTCCTACATGAACGGCACGCCCAGCAACGACAAATTCGTCCAGGAGATTGCCACCACAATCCAACAGTTGAAACAAAACGAGGAAGAGAGGCTGAACTATATGACCTTTGAAATGAAACTCAATGAAGAACGTGAAGAAGGCCGTGAAGAGGGTCGTGAAGAGGGTGAAGTACGCCGCGCAGAAAAAATCGCTTTAAAAATGCTCTTCGATCGATTGCCCATTGACGCAATCAAAAAATTCACCGACCTCCCCGAAGCGCGCATCTTGGAAATCGCCAAGGAACACAACCTTCTCTAACCATATCCACGTTCACAAACAGGCCCGGCAACAGACAATCATCTGTTGCCGGGCCTGTTTCTTTTCTCATAGCAGTTTTTATTTATCCCATTCCTCAATCCGACACATATGGCTGCGGCTGTCTTTATCATAGCTGATTCCTACCAGCAGGATCCGGCCACGATAGGCCTCCAGTGACTGGCAGTACTGCTTTTCCTGGATCTGCCGGATAGCCGTCTCTACACTCTGGTTCCACTTCAGCTCCACCACCATTGCCGGCTTGTCCGCATACTTTGGACGCGGTACAAATACCAGATCAGCAAAGCCCTTGCCCGTCGGCAGCTCGCGTATCACCGTATAATACTCACGGGCGCTGTAATAAGCCAGCGACACCGTATAGCTCAGGGCCGTCTCCGAATTGTACTGGATATGACTCGTCTCAAAATGAGCCTCTTCCAGCCCCTGCGCAACCGCCTCAGCATCCTGCTGCCAGGTTGCCTGCAGCAGATCATCTGACCGCTTCACCGACCGGAGAATCTCCGACCACTTTGAGGCCGCCGTCGCCGATACGAACTCATCCATCAATTCCTTATTGGGAATAAATACCGATTTTGTATCAAAATCATAGCCCAGATACCCCAGATGAATCAGCAATGTCAGGATATCCTCATAGCTGTGAAATGTCGTCATATCATTATTGAACGTCCGGATATCAATTTTCCGCGTCCCACCAGCCATCAACTCCAGCACCGCATCACGCAGCCCATCATAATTCATATCAATATAAAGCTGCAAGGCATTGAACGTCTCCGTCTGATTCCAATAGTCATCGCAAATTCCCGTACGGGCAGCCATAACCACCGAACGAGGATTATAAATGGCACAATCCCGTACCGTATGCCCATCGGTCTGCTTCAGCCGGTAGCCATTGTACCACTCCCTCATCTCTGCAAAATCACGACCATAACGCTGACAAAGCTGCCGCACCTCTGCCGTCGTAAAACCTGCATACTGTGACAATTCCCTAGCATTCGTCATCGAAAACTCATCAAACATATTCAGCGCCGAATGTGTCCCATATTTCTTGATCGGCAGGATCCCCGTCATATAAGCCAGCCCTACATAGCTGCTATCCTTCAGCCAGTCCCTCAGGAAATCCAGATACTTCCGCTGTTCTTCCGTCTGATCCTTATATTCCCGGAAAATGCAATCCCATTCATCGATAATGATCACAAACTTCCGTCCTGTCTCTGCAAAAACGTCTTCCATGCAACTCGGCAGACTCGTGGGATCAAAGTAATCCACGGCAGGATATTCCCTCATCAATTCCCGAAGCACCTTCTGCTGCAAAAGAACCAGCAACTCGGACATACTGTGCGTCCGACTCAGGAATTTCTGTATATTCAGCAAGATTACATCATTCTGATTGGCATACTCAGTAAAATGCGTATCACCTGCTATCTCCATCCTCTGGAACAGCTCCATCGCATCCGTCGTCCGATCATAATAGGCCGAGATCATATTTGCCGCCATCGACTTCCCAAAGCGCCGTGGCCGACTGATACAAAGATACCGCTGCTCCGTCCCAAACATCCGATTCAGATAGGCCAGCAAGCCACTCTTATCAATATAGATTTCCGACTGGATCGCACTACGATACGCATCCGCCCCCGGATTCAGATAAATCCCCATACCAGTGCCCCCTCTCATCAACAAGATTCCGTATCTCAATAACTATTACTCATTATAACATCTGCCCCCATTAAAGAAAACATCCGCATTTGTACAGAGTCTGTTCCAAACCATCAACAGACTCACCTTACAGCAAATAAAATGTATACATCTCTACCCTATTTATTATACAGAACATATGTTGTATAATAAGTTTAATCGAACATACTTTCTCATTATCTATCTCTATATTTCATGATATAATAAAGGAGAAAAACAGAACCACAAGCTAGAACTAGATGATGGAGCAACCAGGATATTTCTGAGCTCCAAAGGTACATTAGACGATGTACCCCCTGATGTAGCAAATTTCCTGTCCTACATGAACGGCACTCCCAGCAACGACGAATTTGTCCAGGAGATTGCCACCACCATCCAGCAACTGAAAATGAACGAGAAAGAGAGGATGAACTATATGACCTTTGAAATGAAGCTCAACGAAGAACGTGAAGAAGGCCGTCAAGAGGGTCGCGAGGAGGGTCGCGAGGAAGGCCGTCAAACAGAACGCATTGACTTCGCACTTAAGCTGCTGCGTCGCAAAATGACCGTTCCTGAGATTCACGAACTCACCAGTCTCCCCGAATCACGTATCCTGGAACTCGCCAAGGAAAACAACCTTCTCTGACCGCATTCACCTCCGCAAAGCAAAACAGGCCACGAAACAGATATCTCATCTGACTCGTGGCCTGTTTCCCTCGTAATCATTAAATCATCAGGTGTAGGAATATCAAGAGCAGACTATTCAAGCACTAAACAAGTGGATTGAATACGCCGAAGAAAGCCGGCTACACCGAACGACACAACGTCTAGGGCAGTATCGAAAAAGCCCACCTATTCTGCAAACCGTTACAGGTCAAGCTGCCAACCATTTTGTTGAAATCAGCAATTTAAGGCTGACCCGATACGCTTGCTATCCATCCGCTGGCCGACTTCCTCCCTACGCTTAACCAGGAAAGGTCCCGATAAAATATGAAAACATCTACAGTTAGCGAAATGAAGATCACTCCAAAACAGTTAGAAATTGCATACAAAAAATTAAAAGCATGTGTATATTATGATAAAACACAAATTATTCTCAGAAATAAAATTATTGACTATGAAAAAAATTTAAACTATGATCCTTACAAGATTGAGACTATGAAAAAATCTCTGTAAATAAAATTCTCTCGAAGGAATAAGGTCTTTTATGGTAAAATTTAATCATAGGAGGCCTTTATCATGGCTAAAAATCAGAAACCAATTCACAAAGTTGAAATGACCGATGGAAAGAGATCCATTATCCAGCAGCTCTTCCAAGAGTACAACATTGAGAATGCTAACGACATCCAGGATGCTTTGAAGGATTTGATCAGAAAATCATATCTATGTATGCCAAAGGGATGACCACAAAACAAATATCTGAAACATTGGATGATATCTATGGCTTTGAAGTATCTGAAGGCTTTATATCGGATGTGACAGACAAAATCCTGCCCCAAATTGAGGAATGGCAGAGCCGTCCGCTTTCCAGCGTTTACCCAATCGTCTTTGTAGATGCCATCCATTTCTCCGTCCGACATGATAATATAGTCAGCAAGTTAGCAGCATATATTGTCCTTGGCGTGAATGAGGATGGGTACAAAGAAGTTCTAAGCATCGAAGTTGGCGAAAATGAGAGCAGCAAATACTGGTTAGGTGTTCTGAACAGTCTGAAGAACCGTGGCGTAAAGGATATTCTCATCCTTTGTTCGGATGGCCTCAATGGATTAAAAGAAGCGATTGAGGCCGCATATCCGAAGACCGAAAACCAACGCTGCATTGTCCATATGGTACGCAATACGCTGAAATATGTAGCCAACAAGGACATGAAACTATTTGCCAAAGATCTTCGGAGCATCTATACAGCACCAGATGAAAAGACAGCACTCAAACGCCTTCAGGATGTCGATAAGAAATGGACGCCGCATTATCCGGCAGCCATGAAACGATGGTTTGACAACTGGGATGTCATATCGCCTATCTTTAAATTTTCCACAGAAGTTCGAACTGCATTTTATACAACCAATGCCATAGAAAGCCTAAATTCATCCTATCGGCGTTTGAATCGCCAGCGGAGCGTCTTTCCTAGTGCACAGGCACTGCTAAAAGCATTGTATCTGGCTACGTTCGAAGCAACTAAGAAATGGACGATGACAATTAGGAACTGGGGCAAGGTACGAGGCGAATTATCCGAGAGTGTAATCCATTCTGTGTAAACTCCATGGATTAATGCTGGAAATTCAAAATCACGAAAAATATATGCCAACATAATGGCACTTGTTGCCTCGGTTGTCAATCAGCAACCGGGCTGTTTTTTTGCCGTCATTCCAAATCAGCCGGTTCAATACGGTCAGCGAAATAAATGCAAAGCTGGGAAACAATTTTATTCCAATCACGGTTGCGGCCACTCCACTTCTTGGTAATATCTATGGTCGCCAGATAGAGCAGCTT
>JAGPMW010000016.1 GCA_018052705.1 Selenomonas sp.
TATCCCAGAGGAATACATCCAACGGAAATTCCACGAACTGAATCTTCGTCCTAGGAAGTGCCTTGGTTACAAAACACCATATGAAGTCTATTTTTCAAAGGTGTTGCACTTAGCTTGACAATTCGCCTTTTAAATGTTTCGTCGTAATGTTGTGGCATGATAAAAAACCTCATTTGTGTATGAGTATAAGCGTGTTTTTGGGGAACAACCGGCATGCAGGCAGGATTTCTGTAAGAAATATAGAAAAGTATAAAAAGCGTATCTATAAATAAGAGGACAGAAGAGGAGATAACATAGATGGCAGATAACAAAAAGGAACAGGAACGGGCCGAGCTGCACCGCGTAATATGGGGGATTGCCAATGATCTCAGGGGCAGCGTTGATGGTTGGGACTTCAAGCAATATGTGCTGGGGATGCTCTTTTATCGTTACATATCGGAAAATCTTACGAACTACATAAATGAAGGCGAGCATGAAGCCGGTGATGCTCAATTCGATTATGCTGTGCTTACTGACAGTGATGCGGAGCAGGCCAGAGAAGACCTTGTCAAAACGAAAGGATTCTTCATTTTACCAAGTCAGCTGTTCCAAAACGTCTGTCAGAATGCGGCAGAGGATGAGAATCTCAATGAGACGCTGGAAAAGGCATTTAAGGGCATTGAGGATTCAGCCAACGGCAGCGACAGTGAGGATGATTTCAAGGGCTTGTTTGCGGATATGGACGTTAACAGCAACAAACTCGGCAATTCGGTAGCGGATCGAAATAAGAAGCTGGCTAAGCTTCTGGCAAGCATTGGTGAAATGCAGCTGGGCGATTATCGGGAGAATACGATTGATGCCTTTGGCGATGCCTATGAATATCTGATGGGCATGTATGCTTCGAGCGCCGGCAAGAGCGGTGGCGAATATTATACCCCTCAGGAAGTATCGGAACTTTTGACCCGCATTACTGTTGTCGGCAAAACAGAAGTCAATAAGGTTTATGACCCGGCCTGTGGGTCGGGGTCACTGCTTTTGAAGTTTGCCAAGATTCTCGGAAAAGATAAGGTGCGTCAAGGCTTCTACGGGCAGGAAATCAACCTGACAACGTACAATCTCTGCCGCATCAATATGTTTCTGCATGATATTGACTACGATAAGTTCGACATCTCGCTGGGAGATACGCTGACGGATGCCCATCACTGGGACGATGAGCCGTTTGAAGCCATTGTATCCAATCCTCCATATTCCATTAAATGGGAAGGCGATGAAAATCCTCTTTTGATCAATGATCCGAGGTTTTCTCCGGCAGGCGTACTTGCACCGAAGTCCAAGGCTGATCTTGCGTTTATCATGCATTCTCTGGCATGGCTCGCGACGAACGGAACGGCGGCGATTGTCTGCTTCCCAGGCATCATGTACCGGGGCGGCGCAGAGAAGAAGATTCGTCAGTACCTCATTGATAACAACTTCGTCGACTGTGTGATCCAGCTGCCGGGAAATCTCTTCTTCGGCACAAGCATTGCGACATGCATTATGGTGCTCAAAAAGTCTAAAAAGGAAAACAGTACCTTGTTTATTGACGCGTCGAAGGACTGCGTCAAGGTCACGAACAACAACAAGCTCACAACTGAAAATATCGAACATATTTTGGCTGTCTATACAGATCGCAGCGATAAGGAATATATTGCGCGGCTCGTGCCGAATGCTGAGGTTGCCGCGCAGGATTACAACCTTTCTGTCAGCACCTACGTCGAGCAGGAAGATACCCGGGAGAAAATCAATATCGCCGAGCTCAATGCAGAAATCGGGAAAATCGTCGCCCGCGAGCAGGTCCTGCGGGATGAAATCGACAAGATCGTGGCGGAAATCGAGGCGCAGTCATGAAGCGGCGAAATGATGAATTTGTCCTGTTTCAAACAGAAGATCGAAAAATAGCCCTCGATGTACGCTTTGAAGAGGAAACCGTATGGCTGTCGCTTGACCAGATGGCAGACTTGTTTGATCGCAACAAGTCTACGATATCACGGCATATAAAAAATGTCTTTGATGAAGCCGAGCTGCAGCGCGAACAAGTTGTTGCAGATTTTGCAACAACTGCGGCGGACGGGAAAACATATCAGGTTACATACTACAATCTGGATGTGGTCATCTCGGTAGGCTATCGGGTGAAATCGTTGCGCGGTACGCAATTTCGCCAGTGGGCGACAAAACGTCTCAATGAATATATCCGCAAGGGATTCACAATGGACGATGATCGGCTGAAAAATGGCGGTGGACGCTATTTCCGTGAATTGCTGCAGCGAATCCGCGATATCCGGAGCAGCGAGCGCAACCTTTATCAGCAGGTGACCGATATTTATGCGACGGCGGTGGACTACGATCCGAAGGCGGAGATGACACAGCAGTTTTTTGCCACGGTTCAGAATAAACTTCATTATGCCGCTCATAAGCATACGGCGGCCGAAGTCATTTATGACCGCGTCGACAGGAACAAGCCGTTTGTCGGCATGACAAATTTTCAGGGTGACTATGTAACTGCGGGCGATGTAAAGGTTGCCAAGAATTATTTGACGGAAAAAGAGCTTCAGGTACTGAATCTGCTTGTGTCGCAGTTCCTTGATTTTGCTGAATTGCAGGCGATGGAAGAACATGCGATGACGATGCAGGAATGGATCGGCGAGCTCGACCGGCAGCTTGCCGCCAACCGACGGGAACTTCTCCAGGGCAAGGGCAGTGTGTCACATAAACAGGCCATGGAAAAAGCAGCCAGCGAGTTTAAGCTCTACCGGGCACAGGAAATGAAGCAGCTGGAAAGTGACTTTGACCGCGCTGTCCGGCAGCTAAAGGAAAATAAAGGGGGCCCGCACCATGAGTAAGCTCGATGAATTGATTCAGCAGCTTTGCCCTAATGGGGTGGAGTATAAGAAAATAAAAGATGTATATAAAAGGCTCAAAGGAACTCCTATTACGGCGGGGAAAATGAAGGAAATTGATAATCCTAATGCTGAAATAAGAATATTTGCTGGTGGGAAAACTGTCATTAATGCAGTGGGAGATGATATTCCAAACGCAAATATTACAAGAGTACCAGCAGTGTTAGTACAGTCTAGGGGTGTGATTGATGCAATATATTATGATAAGGCATTCACTTTTAAAAATGAAATGTGGGCATACACGGCTGAGAGTAGAATAGCGGTAAAGTATTTGTACTATGTACTTCAGAATAATATCTTTTATTTTAGAGAAGCGGCAAAGGGAATGGGGTCATTGCCACAAATATCTTTATCTGTTACAGAAGACTTTGTTATCCCTATGCCCCCTTTGCCCATCCAAAATGAAATTGTCCGCATCCTGGACAATTTCACAGAGCTTACAGCAGAGCTTACAGCAGATCTTACAGCAGATCTTACAGCCAGAAAAAAGCAATATGAATATTACCGGGATCAGCTGCTGACGTTTGCTGAGTATGATAAGCAGGTACGGTGGATGACATTAGGGGAGGTATGTTCTTTAAAGGCGGGGAAAGTAATTTCAGCTACGCAAATATCGAATATCAAAAATGGTGAAAATGTATATCCATGTTATGGAGGAAACGGAATTCGTGGATATGTTAAGAATTGTAATCAAACCGGCGCGTTCCCCTTAATTGGAAGGCAAGGGGCTTTATGTGGAAATGTATGTTATGCATCTGGAGAGTTTTACGCAACAGAGCATGCGATAGTTGTTTCACACAAACAAGAATTTATCACCAAGTTTTTGTATTATCTCTTGGGTTCATTGAAGCTGAATCAGTATGCTACGGCGGGGGCACAACCTGGATTATCAGTGGCAAGGTTAGAACGGATAAAAATACCAGTTCCTTCAATTTCCAATCAACAGCGAATTATCGCAATCCTTGATCGCTTCGATTCCTTGTGTAATGACATCACGACCGGCCTGCCGGCAGAAATTGAAGCCCGGCGCAAGCAGTATGAGTATTACCGGGACAAACTGCTGACCTTTAAGGAGCTGGGGGCATGACGACTACCTACAATATGGTTGCCAGTCTGGCAGAAAGCACAGTCGTGGCAGAGTATGTGCGCGAAGCAGCCGCGGCCTATGAATATCAGAGTGAGGCGGCATTGGAGCAGGAGTTTATCAGCCAGCTCGAATCGCAGGGCTACGAATATCTGACGATTCACGATGAAGCTGCCTTGATTGCGAATCTTCGCCGTCAGCTGGAACTACTAAACGACTATACATTTTCTGACCGGGAATGGGATAGATTCTTCAAAGAATCCATTGCCAATGTGAACGAGAGTATTGAGACCAAAACACGGACGATTCAGGAAGATCATGTAAAGATTCTGCACCGTGACGACGGCACGAGCAAGAACATCACCTTGCTTGATAAAAAGAATATACATAACAATCGTCTGCAGGTGATGAACCAGTATCAGGAAACGGGCGGCAGCCACGATACGCGCTATGATGTGACGATTCTTGTCAACGGCCTGCCCCTGGTCCATGTGGAGCTCAAACGACGCGGCGTTGCGATTCGTGAGGCATTCAATCAGATCAAGCGCTACCAGCGCGACAGTTTCTGGGCGGCAAGCGGACTTTATGAATATGTCCAGATCTTTATCATTTCCAACGGGACGCATACGAAATATTATTCGAATACAACCCGGCTGAGCCATATCAAGGAAATGGATAAGGGCAGTAAAAGCAAGAGCAAAAAGACCAGCCACAGCTTTGAATTCACTTCATACTGGGCGGATGGCAAGAATAAGGTAATTGCTGATTTAGTTGATTTCACGAAGACTTTTCTGGCAAGGCATACACTCTTAAATGTTTTGACGAAATACAGCGTGTTTACAGCAGAGCATTTGCTGTTGGTCATGCGCCCCTACCAGATTGCCGCTACGGAGAAAATTCTCTCCCGTATTGAAGTTTCTACGAATTACAAGAAGGCCGGTACGATTGATGGCGGCGGTTATATCTGGCATACGACGGGCAGTGGCAAGACGCTGACGTCATTCAAAACGGCACAGCTCGCAACCAAGCTTCCCTATATCGACAAGGTTCTTTTTGTCGTTGACCGCAAAGATCTGGATTACCAGACGATGCGGGAATATGACCGTTTCGAAAAAGGCGCGGCTAACAGCAATAAATCAACGCGGGTGCTGCAAAAGCAGCTCGAAGATCCGGCAGCGAATATCATCATCACGACAATCCAAAAACTGGATGTGTTCATCAGTAAGAATAAGAAGCACGATGTCTATAAAAAGCATGTGGTCATCATCTTTGATGAGTGCCATCGCTCCCAATTTGGCAATATGCATCAGCAGATCACGAAACATTTCAAGCAATATCATTTGTTCGGGTTTACCGGCACACCGATTTTTGCCGTGAATTCCAGAAGTGGCGGCAATCCACTTCTTAAGACAACGGAGCAGGCATTCGGAGATAAGCTTCATACCTATACGATCGTCAATGCTATCAGCGATGCTAATGTCTTGCCATTTCGCATTGACTATATCAATACCATCAAAGAAAAAGAAGAAACGCAAGATAAAAAAGTGTCAGCTATCGATAAGGAAAAAGCTCTGGGATCACCGGAACGCATCCGTAAGATTGTTGCCTATACGCTGGAACATTTTGATCAAAAGACAAAGCGCAACAGTTTTTATTCACTTAAAGGGCAGCGGGTAGCTGGGTTCAATTCGATTTTTGCCGCGAGCTCCATTCCGGTTGCGATGCAGTATTATCAGGAGTTCAAGCGTCAACTCGAAGAACACGGGCACAAGCTGTCGATTGCTACGATATTCAGCTATCAGGCCAATGAAGAAGATCCAGATGATCTCATTGCCGACGAGGATTTTGATACAGATCGTCTGGATCAGACCTCACGCGATTTTCTGGAATCGGCTATTGCTGATTACAATGAAGATTTCCATGTCAACTTTGATACTTCAGCGGACAAATTCCAGAACTACTATAAGGATCTCTCACAGCGGGTGAAAGACCGGGAAGTGGATATTCTGATTGTTGTTGACATGTTCCTGACCGGTTTTGATGCGACGACGCTCAACACCTTGTGGGTCGACAAGAACCTGCGCCATCATGGACTGATCCAGGCATTTTCCCGCACGAACCGTATTTTGAATTCGGTTAAGACCTATGGAAATATCGTTTGTTTCCGAAACTTAGAGAAGGAAACAAACGATGCGATTGCTTTGTTTGGTGACGAGAATGCCGGGGGCATTGTCCTGCTGAAAAAATATGAAGCATATTACAATGGTTACGATGAAGACGGAAAGCATCATGATGGATATACCGAACTTATTGAGAAATTGGGGCAGGAGTTTCCCGTGGGAGAAGCCATAATCGGCGAGCAAAACCAAAAGGACTTCATCGCCTTGTATGGATCGATTCTGCGGCTCAAGAATATCCTGACAGCCTTCGACCAATTTGCCGGGCAGGAAATATTGTCTAGCAGGGACTTTCAGGATTACCAGAGCGTATACATTGATCTGTACCAGGAATTTACGAAGGATAAGACCAGTGATAAGGAAAACATCAATGAGGATGTTGTTTTTGAGATTGAGCTCATCAAGCAGGTAGAGATCAATATCGACTATATCTTAATGCTGGTGGCGAAATATCACGATTCCAACTGTAAGGACAAGAGCATTCTTACGACGATTACCAAGGCCGTGGATTCGAGTCTTCAGCTGCGCAGTAAAAAGGAACTGATCGAAAACTTCATCAAGACGATCAATGCATCCAGCAAGGTCGAGGAAGATTGGCAGGGGTTTGTCAAAGAGCAGAAAGAAGCGGAGCTGTCGAAGCTCATTGCCGAGGAAAAACTCAAGCCGGAGGAAACCAGGAATTTTGTCGAGCTGTCGCTTCGTGACGGTGCGCTCAAGACGACTGGTACGGATATTGATAAGATACTGCCTGCGGTATCACGGTTTGGCAGCAGTAACCGGACCAGGAAAAAAGAGGGGATTATTGAAAAGCTGAAGCGGTTCTTCGAGAAATATCTTGGGGTAGCGTGAGCATGATGATTTCATAAATCAAGGAGGTCAAAAAGTAATGTGTACATTTCTCGCTCTGCTATACTGAAATTGAAGTGATAACCTAAAGTTGTAACCTTCATTGGAAGTCAGAATAGGAATTAGCAGATATTAAGCTACAAGTGTTATAAACAAGCTTGACCACTAGAGTATTGAATTAGTAACATTGGTGGAAATAGGAGGTGGGGATATGATTCTTTGCATTGCAAGGGCTTCATACAAAGCTGGGACAGCGACGCTTGTATGAAGTGACGGGAGTCGCTGGATATCAGCTTTGTGTCAGAGTGCAGTAAAATTTTGAACAAAGAGGGTATCGATTATATGAATTAGGTAAAATACTGGCTGACCTTTAACGAAATCAACTCGGTCCTGCATGCACCGCTCATGAGCGGCGGCATCATGACTCCGCTTGCAGAGCTCAGCAAGTCCGACCTTTATCAGGCCTGCCATCACGAGCTGGTGGCCTCGGCTCTGGCGACGAAGATCGGCCATGAGCTTATGCCGGGTGCGAAAATCGGCTGCATGGTGCTTTCCATGCCAATCTATCCGCTGACCCCGCATCCGGATGATGTCATCAAGACGATGCAGGCCAACAACCTCAATGACTTCTTTGGCGATATGCATGCGCGTGGTGTCTATCCGGGCTATATGAAGCGTTATTTCCGGGAACATGGCATCGAGATCCGCACGACGACGGAAGAATTGCAGCTTCTCAAAGAGAACACGGTCGATTTTATTTCGTTCAGTTACTATGTCAGCGTCTGCGAGTCCGCCGACCCCAGCCGCGTGGCGGGCGAGGGAAATCTCATCGGCGGTGCGAAGAATCCGTATCTCAAAGAATCCGAATGGGGCTGGCAGATCGACCCACAGGGCATCCGCTTTGTCCTCAACTGGTTCTATAATCGTTGGCAGAAGCCGCTCTTTATCGTCGAGAATGGGCTGGGGGCCAAAGACGAGCTGATCGATGATGGTCAGGGCGGCAAGACGGTCAATGATGACTACCGTATCCAGTATCTCAACGATCATCTGGTACAGGTCGGTGAAGCCATCGAGGATGGCGTTCCTGTCATGGGTTATACAACCTGGGGCTGTATCGATCTTGTAAGCGCCTCAACGGCCCAGCTGGCCAAGCGCTATGGTTTCATCTATGTAGACCGTCATGACGATGGCAGCGGCACAATGGCGCGCTACCGCAAAAAGTCCTTCTGGTGGTACAAGGATATCATTGCCAGTGATGGTGCGAAATTAAAGAAATAAATAAGCCGGTAATCAGCGGAAGTGCTGCCTGTGGTTTTCTCGTCCGATAGCAGAAAAAACGGGAATATGCAGGAAATATTGCTGGATAGTAAAAGAGGACTTGAAATCAAGTCCTCTTTTACTATATGATGTAGATAGAGTACGGAATGAAATACAATGGGGGGCAATGCGAATTGCTGGAGCAACTGACATTTACATTGGACGAAAATAAGCTGAAGGTAGTGCTGCTGACCAAAGAACGGCAGCTTTATTATCAGGTGGAACAGGACGGGCAGCTGCTTACGGCCGCGCCGGTGGTCCTGGAGGGCGGCCGGCGTTGGCTGCGGCGGCTTGAGAAGCTGCATCTGGGAACCTGGCGGGCCAGCTATCAGCCGGAGATGCCGCCGGTTGTGCATAAGCTGTGGCGGCTGGTGTTCAAGGACAGCAAGCTCGGACAGCGGCGGATTGTCGGCGATCAGGCCTATCCGGGGACCTGGGCTGCGTTTATCGATCTACTCAATGAGATACCGAGCGTGGAGATTCACAAGGTCCGGCAGCTCGAGCAGGTCTCATTGATCCTGCAGGATACGATGGTCAATCCCGGCGGCAGTATCTATCTGCCCAAGCAGGGGCAGTTGACGTTGACGGAGAAACTCATCATCAACCGGGGCAAACATATTCTGGTCTTTACCCGGCATAAGCAGGGCCTTGGTACCGAGCGTCATGCGTTTGATTCGATCCGCAATGTGCCATTGCTGCTCGAGCGGATTGCAGAGCATGCAACGGAGTTCCATATCCAGCAGGATGGGCTGACGGATGATTTCCTGCCGCAGGTGGAGTGGAAGCTGATCTGGCATGACGGGACAGAAGACTCCGGCAGCTACACGCTCAAGGGAACGGAGATGCCGGAGTCCTGGAAGAATTTCATTCAGGAGATTGAGCGGTTTACTGGAAATGTACGGGGCCGGCTGTTTTAATGCCGGGCAAGCCAGCTGCTCCATGACTCAGTAAAGCCGGCTGCGTAGTTTTCCTGCACATACTGATGGAAAAGTTTCAGGCTGTCATAGCGGCTGCCCGGGATGGCAAGGTCGGCTCCGCCGATTGTCCGCTGGTGTGCAAGTACGTGGTCAAGGGAGCGCCCGGGGAAACGGAGCATCTCATAGAGCGCCATGAAGGTGGTCGTCCGGCCCTGTCCAGCGTGGCAGTGGAAATGCAGCCAGCCGGAGTCCGGTGCCAGACTGCGGTAGAAGGTCAGGAAGGCGTCGATGGCCTGTGGCTCCGGCCACTGCATGTCGGTGGCAGCGATGCGGACATAGCCGTAGCCGTTGCGGCAGGCTTCCTGCCGCTCCGTTGTGGCGGTGCGGACCAGTGCCGTAAATGGCTGCATGCCGGAGGCTGTGTCACTCGTTCCCATCGGGATGCTGCGCGACTCATGGCCAAGAACGGCCTGCAGGCGCGCGGTCTCATCCGCTTCGACGGCCGGGGCATCCTTGCCGGCGTTGGCGGCGTTATTGGGGCCATGCCAGCTGACGGCTTCGCCGTTCCAGAAGCCATGCGATTCCTGCCGCAGGTCGATGATCCAAAGCGGTTCATCCGCCTTGCGTACGGCCTGCAGCTGGTTGCTGAGATCCGCTATTCCGCGGGCGGAGGCCTGACCGCTGCCTGAGCAGCGCAGCTCCGGATCGATGCGGAAATTCTGGCTGCCGTCGGAGCCCTGACGGACGTCGAGCCGCCATTGGGAAGCCACCGCGGCCGGGGTAGCGGCAACTGAGCCGATGCAGGCCGGACTGGCGAGGGCCAGTGACGCAGCTGCCAGCAGGCAGACGGCTCTGTGTATCGGCAGCAGATGGTGGATGTTCATAGAAAAACCTCGATTCTCAATAATGGTCTGTTGGTAAAACCAGCAGTAAATAAATTCGACATTCCCGGGAAAACTCCTATATGCTGCCCTGAAAAAAATTTTCAGGCAGGATTTTCTTGTTTGGCGTAGAAAAATATCCGGATATAGACAACATGAGCTGCAGGGAGGCCAGACTCTGGAACGGGGCGGATGCCTGTTGCAGTCAGGGAAAGAAGGAAGGATTATGGGCGAAGGAATGCAGACCGGTCACCGTGTTTTTCGGGGTGGGAACCGGATAGAGCTGGAAATTATGGCAGATAAGCCGTTTGTGGTCGAGCAGCCGAGGGGCAGCAGGCAGGAAGTGCCTGTTCTGCCAGATCCGGTTGCTGCACCGGAAGGTCTGGCGGCAGAAGATGTAGCCGCCCGTATTGCCGGGGCCCGCAGTCAGGCCCAGACGGATATTCTGGAACTGGCGCGGAGCCAGCAGAACGAGTCTGAACGGGACTGATATTTTTACGGGCAGATAACCCCCGGGGGGGCTTCCGCTGATCGGTCAGAGCAGTTAAGATGGAGATATACAAATCCGAAGTGAAGCAAGGGAGCGAAGGGAAATGCATATTCCAGAAAACTATCTGAGTCCATCTACCTGTGCAGTCATGGGAGCGGTCATGCTGCCGGTCTGGCTGCTGGCCGTACAAAAGGTGAAACGGGAGATACCAAGAGAACGGCTGCCACTGCTGGGCATTGGCGCGGCGTTCTCTTTCCTGAGCATGATGTTCAATATACCGCTGCCGGGGGGCACGACGGGACATGCGGTCGGGGCAACGCTGCTGGCCATCCTGTTCGGGCCCTGGTCGGCCTGTCTGGCGGTGAGCATTGCGCTCTTTGTTCAGGCGCTGTTCTTTGGTGATGGCGGTATTCTGGCTTTTGGTGCGAACTGTTTCAATATGGCCTTTGTCATGCCATTTACGGGCTGGTTCGTTTACCGGGCGGTAAAGAAGGCACTGCCGACGCATGGTATGGTGGCGGCGGGCATCGGCGCGTATATAGGCATCAATCTGGCCGCGCTGTGCGCTGCTATCGAATTCGGCATCCAGCCGCTGCTTTTTACCGATGCTGCGGGACAGGCACTTTACTGTCCGTATCCGCTCTGGATCTCGATTCCTGCGATGCTGGCCGGGCATCTGACCTTGTTCGGGCTGGCCGAAGTCGTGTTCACGACGGCGGTGCTGAGCTATCTGCGCAAGGCATCACCGGCACTGCTGACCGGGCAGGTGCAGCAGGCGGGCAAGGCAGTCTATGGACTGCTGGCGCTGCTGATCGTTGGAACACCACTGGGGCTGCTGGCGGCAGGAACAGCCTGGGGCGAATGGGACCCCGAGGAACTCGCGGGGCAGGATTTTCTGGGCACTACGCTGGGCTATACCCCCGCTGGTATGCAGACGGGATTCTCGTTTGAGACACTGTTCCCGGACTACGCGATTGCCGGTCTGCCGGATGCGTTTGGCTATATCCTGTCGGCTGTGATCGGCACGGCATTGTTGATTTTGTTATTTAAGGTTCTCGCGTCTTTTTCCTCCGGGAAGACGGATTATGATTCGTCCGTGCGTGAGGGCTGATTGGCGAGGAGATAGAGTTTGAATATTCCTGCATGGGCAATGAAGGAAGAAAAATACGAACCAACCAGAGATCGGGATTACTTTATTTCCCGGTCTCTTTTGCGTGTAATGAGGGTACTGTTCTCATTCCGCCAACAGGCCAGGCGGGCGCAATGGGGCAGTATTTCCGCAGTGGGAGCGCTTTGCTTTCTGATCGGCTGGCTGGTCCTGACCGTCAGCGCTCATCGGGGCGCATTCCTGCTTTGTCAGCTGGCCTTTGAGCTGCTGCTGCTATGCCTGCTCGATGGCCGCGCGCTGCGGCAGCTGCTGGGAAATGCGCTGGCAGCGGCGGTGTTCTCCGCTTTTCTGGTGCTGCCGGCAGTGTGGCTCGGCAATGGCAGCAATGTCCTGCTGATTCCCTGCAAGACGTTCCTGACGGTGGCGGCTCTCGGTCTGTTGACCCGTTTCCTGCCCTGGAACCAGTTGACAGCAGCGATGCGCGTGTTTCATCTGCCGCAGGTGGTCATCTTCATTTTCGATACGACGCTGCGCTATATCGTGCTGCTCGGCGAGATTGCCGGTGAGATGCTGACGGCGCTCAAGCTGCGCTCCATTGGGCACAATCCACATAAAGGGCGGGCGATATCGGGCATACTGGGCGTGATGTTCCTGCGCTCGCGGGAAATGTCGGAGGAAATGTATCAGGCGATGGTCTGCCGCGGCTATACAGGGGAGTATTTAACGGCTGCAGCGCAGAGCTGGCAGTGGGGCTGGCTCTGGCTGGTGCTGCTGTTCCTGTTGTTTGTTATGTTGTATCTGCGGATTGAGGTGCTGCTATGAGTATGATTCAGTTTGACGATGTATGCTATGCCTATGATGGCGAGCCGGTACTGCGGCATGTAGATTTTGCAATTGATAAAGGGCAGGCAGTCGTGCTCAGCGGGCCGAATGGTGCTGGTAAATCGACGCTGCTGCGGATGATCAATGGGCTGATCTACCCGGAGATCGGCAGCTATACCTTTGAAGGGCAGTCAATCACCGAGAAACAGATGCGCGAGCATAAATATTCGAAGTGGTTCCATCAGCGGGTTGGATTCATCTGGCAGGACCCGGCTGTACAGCTCTTTTGTGGCAGTGTGGCGGAGGAGCTGGCTTTTGGTCCGCAGCAGATGGGCCTGTCTGAAGCGGAGACGGACCAGCGGGTACGTGAGGCGATGGAACTGCTGGGAATCACGCGGCTGGCCGCCCGCGCACCTTATACCTTATCCGGCGGAGAGAAGAAGAAGACAGCGCTGGCATCAGTATTGACGATGAATCCATCGGTCTGGACGCTGGATGAGCCGCTGAGTGCTCTTGATCAGGCAACGCAGGACTGGCTGGTAGAGTTCCTGCAGGCGTTAAAACAGGCGGGCAAGACTTTGATTTTTTCCACGCATGATCAGCGGCTGGCCCGTGACCTGGCCGATGTACAGATCGAGGTGGATGCCTCGCATGAGGTCCGGGTGACGAAACAGGCCTGACCTTGTATTTGGGCCGCGGTCTGTTATAATAGGGATAGTATCAATTGCAAAGGATAAGGAGCGATCTTCAATGTATACACTGTCCAGTAATGTATTCCAGGGCCTCAGCCCGAAAATCGATGAGGAGGCCTTTGTGGCACCGCAGGTATTCCTGTCGGGGGATGTCCGCGTCGCCAAATATGCCAGCCTGTGGCCGGGCGTCGTGGCTCGCGGAGATATCAATTATATCTCCGTCGGTGAGTGCTCGAATGTGCAGGATCTCGTCTGCCTGCATGTAGCGGATGAGAATCCCTGCATCATCGGCGACTATGTGACCATCGGTCATGGCGCAATCGTGCACGGCTGTGAGATTGAGGATCATGTACTGGTCGGCATGAACGCCACGGTGCTGACTGGAGCGAAAATCGGGCGCGGCTCTATTATCGCAGCCGGAGCTCTCGTCAAGGAAAATGCGGTCATCCCGCCAAATTCGCTGGTCGTCGGCGTACCGGGCAAAGTCGTCCGCACGCAGGACAGCATGAAGAGTATCCACGCACAGGCAATCAAGTATAAATGCGAGTGGGCCATCGGCTACGGTGTGAAGCCGGATATCGAGGGTGAACTCTATCATGGTGAGAAGATCATCTGAGTGACCTGTGGATGCTGATATTTGGTACACATCCAGTCAAGCTGCTTCTGGCCGTTATGATGATATTGCTTCTACTGGCCGGCAGCGGGGAGTAAAAGCAGAAAAGGGACTGCAGCATATAATGTTTACTCATTGCAATGCAATGGGCAAAATCTTATATGTGCAGTCCCTTTGGTTATCTTATTGGCAGTGCAATCCGGGCAAGCGCTCCGTTTTCCTGCTGGAACCGGGCGGATGTGAGGTCGGTCAGTTCCGTGAGAAGTTGTTCCTGACTGGCCGGGGGCAGCAGCAGGTGCAGGGTGACCTGGTCCGCGTAGTCCGGTTCTGTGCTGCGGATATCCTTTTGCCGCAGCCAGTGCTCCACCGGGGCCAGCAGGTCGTAGCTGATGGTGATAGCGGTTTCCTGAAACGGAGTCATCTCGAGGAGGCGGGCTTCATTCAGTCCGAGCACGGCGGCATGGCCGTAGGCACGGATGAGTCCGCCAGCACCGAGCTTGATGCCGCCAAAGTAGCGGGTGACAACCACGACAACATTGGTCAGTCCGTTCTTGTGAATGGCTTCGAGGATTGGATTGCCCGCGGTACCGCCGGGCTCGCCGTCGTCGTTGGATTTCTGCTTATCCGCCAGTTCGCCCAGTACCCAGGCGGAACAGTTATGTCTGGCGTCAAAGTAGCGTTTTTTCATCGACTGGACGAAAGCGCGGGCGTCTTCCTCGTTTTCAACATGGCAGACGTGGGTGATGAAGCGGGATTTCTGTATCTCATAGGTGGTTTCGACGGAGTCGTCCGTTTCCTGGATGGTGCGATAGGTGTTCATGGCAGTACCTCGTTTATCAAAAAAATCTATTCTCATTATAACGTATTGCATGAAGGGACGAAACAGGAATTTTATTTTCACAAACTATAGTAATCCATGGCCTTTTGTAGTATTCTTATGGTTAGTAAATGAGGCACCGCGGATGGCAAAAGCTATACAAATCACAAACAGGCAGCGGTGCTGGGAAGGTTGTGTTAGTAAGGTCATGAACGAGTCGAAAATGAACAGAGGGTTGAAGAACAGGCACTTGCAGCTGATCTCGCTTGGCGGGGTCATCGGCAGCGGCTATTTTCTTGGGACCGGGTATGTACTGGAGAAAGCGGGGCCGGCAGCGATTCTTGCCTATTTATTGGGCGGGGTCATCGTGCTGTGTGTCATGCTTTGTCTGGCGGAACTGGCGGTTGAGAAGCCGGTTTCGGGTTCTTTTGTTACCTATGCAAAGGAAAATATCTCTTTGACCTGGGCGTGCGGCGTAGGCTGGGCCTATTGGCTTACCTGGGTCGCGTATGTTCCCTCGGAGATGATTGCTGCGGGAATCATCATGAATAATTTCTTGCCGGAGGTCAGCCAGTTGTGGTGGGCAGTGCTGTTCAGTCTGCTGGTGACCTGTATCAATCTGTTTCATGTCGACAAGTTCGGCGAGAGTGAATCCTGGTTAGCATTGATCAAGATTGTAGCTCTCGTGGCCTTCAGCGCAGTCGCAGGACTGATCTGTCTCGGCCTTATCGGCGATCAGGGGTATCTTGGTGCGTCCGTGCTTCTCGGGAGCGGCGGTTTTGCACCGAATGGCTACTGGGCGATCGTACTGACGATGGTCATCATCTTAGTCAATTTTCAGGGCACTGAGATCATCGGTCTGGCTGCCGGGGAGTGCAAGGACCCTGCCAAGAGCATCCCGATTGCAGTGCGCAATGTGAGCTGGCGGATCATCGCCCTCTATATTATCCCGATTTCCCTGTTGATTTCGATTCTGCCGTGGGATAAGGCGACACTCGAGGAGAGCGTCTTCGCGGCAGCGGTCAATCAGTACGGGTTCACGGGATTTGGCGCTTTCTTCGCGTTCGTGATCCTGACGGCAGCGATTTCCTGCTCGAACTCAGGACTCTACGGGGCAGCCCGGGCGCTGCATGCGCTGGCTAAAATGGGCATGGCGCCGAAGATGATCAGCAAACTCAACCATAACGGGATGCCGTCGCATGCCATCATGGTTTCAGTCTGCGCCTGCTGGGCAGTTATCCTGCTCTATGCGTGCAATCCGGATTCGGTTATCTATACGTATCTGCTGGCTGTGTCTGGTTTTACGGGAGCGATTGCCTGGATTTCAATCTGTTGGAGCCAGTATCGTCATCGCCGTCAGATGATTGCCGACGGGACGGAGCATCTGCTGCGTTATAAGACGCCGCTGTTCCCGTATGTGACGCTTTTCGGCATCTGGTCGCAGGTCCTTTGCCTGATCCTCATGGCGTTTGAACCGGATCTTCGGATGGCACTTTATGCTGGTGTACCGATGCTCATCCTGCCGATGGTGGTCTACCATTTCCGGGCCAAGCATCAGTCCGAGGTAGCCGGAGCGGCTCACTGAATTGAAGTTCCATAACAAAATGTAGATAAAAAAACTGCTGTGCGCCTGATGGCGTGCAGCAGTTTTTTAGTGAGCGGCTCCGGTGCCTCAGCGTTTCTCGCTGGGAGCGGTGTCGGCTTTATTGTTGGTGTTCAGGTAGTCCCGTATGGCGGCAATCTCTTTGGCGGTATAGAGGCCGACCGGGGATTCCCGGATCATGACGGCCTGGAGCAGACGGCTTTGCTCGGGCTGATCATTGGTGCGGAGCCGGGCCGGGTCCGCGGCGGCCTTGGTCAGGACAATGGTGCGGTACTGGGCCTCGGCATAGGCATTGGTCTTTTTCATGACTTCAATGAGCAGATCATAACAGCCATCATTGAGGGCCAGCGGCGGGGCATTATGGGCGATACGTTCCCGTACCTGCTGGCTGTCCTGATCCAGTTGTGCGAGCCGGACATAGGCGGTCTGAATGCTGATATTATCTTCTTTGAAGTCTTCGAGGATATGATGATACCATTGCCAGTTGCGGTCCAGCTCCTCAATATCCTTCTGGTAGCCGGCATACCAGTCGGCAAAGATTATCTGCTGCTGCTGCAGCTCATAGCGTTCTTCTTCTGTCATGGCAGCTGGTTCGGGCGGTGGTGCAGACCAGAAGCGGAAGGCGATGATGCCGGCTGCCACGAGGCAGAGGCAGAAACAGCCGAATATTTTCTTGTCCGGCAGATAGCGATAAAGCAGGACTAACAGGATGATGCCGATAAGGCCGAGGATATATAGAATCATGATAAGGAAAAACCTCCCTGTATTGACGAATTAAGCATATGCAGTCTAATCTATTCTACCATAAATTCTGTATTGCAGGAAATGGGCGAAACGGCTATACTGGGATTATCTGCCCATTTGTCATGCTGATCGGTGACAAGTTGCAGATTAGTAGAATGAAGGATGTGATTTTTTTGCAGAAACGAAAATCAATTCAGCGGTTTTGGCAGCTGTCCAAAGGCTATTGGAACGCAGAGCATAAATGGAGAGTACGGGGGCTGCTGGCTTTTGTCATCGGCCTTAATTTCTTTGATGTCTACCTGCTGGTACAGCTTAACAGCTGGTACAATGCGTTCTATAATGCGCTGCAGCAGTACCAGGTCGATGAATTCTGGCCGCTGATCGGCCAGTTCACGGCACTGGCTATGCTTCATATCGTTATCGCCGTTTATGCCATCTATCTCCGGCAGATGGTGCAGATCAACTGGCGGACCTGGCTGACCAATCATTATCTGGGTCAGTGGCTCAGTGAGCAGGTCTATTACCGGCTGCAGGTCCTGAAGAGTGATATGGATAACCCGGACCAGCGAATCAGTGAGGATATCAATCAGTTTGTGTCGCTGACCTTGCAGCTGTTGATTGGATTCCTGAAGCAGCTGACCACGCTGGTGGCGTTCGGCGTGGTGCTCTGGAATCTGTCGGGGGCCTTTACCGTGCCTGTCGGCAGCCATGAGTTCGTGATCTACGGCTATATGTTCTGGTTCTCGCTGGCCTATTCGGCAATCGGCACGGTCTGTGCGCATCTGGTCGGCCGCAAGCTGATCAGTCTGAATTTCGAGCAGCAGCGTTTCGAGGCCGATTTCCGTTTCAATATGATGCGGGTGCGGGAAAACAGCGAGAGCGTGGCCTTCTACCGCGGCGAGCAGCCGGAGAATGTGGGCTTTCATGAGCGTTTTGCCCGGGTGGTCAATAACTTCTGGCAGCTCATGCGGCAGACCAAGATCCTGAATTTCTATGTCAATGGCTATGGCCAGCTGGGAATCATTGTGCCGCTGATTTTGGCCGCACCGAAATATTTTGCTGGTGCTATGGCCCTTGGCGGTCTGATGCAGACGGTGTCTGCCTTCGGGCGGGTACAGGATGCGCTGTCTTATTTCGTTGACTCATACGATACCATCGCTCAGCTGGCGGCAGTGGTCCGCCGACTCTCGACGTTCACGGAACATATGCAGGAAGTGGCCAGTATTGAGAATGGTGTTCATCGGCGTGAGGCAGCGGCAGCAGAGCTGACCCTCGACAATCTGGAAGTCCGTCTGCCGGATGGGCGTACCCTGCTGGAGGATTGCACCCTGCAGCTGCCTCAGGGCAGCCATGCACTGGTTACCGGAGCTTCCGGCTGCGGCAAGAGCACGCTACTGAGGACACTGGCCGGCATCTGGCCATATGGCAAGGGCGAGCTGAAGCTGCCGGCTGACAGCCGGGTTTTGTTCCTGCCGCAGCGTCCGTATCTGCCACTCGGCAGTCTGCGACGCGCTCTTTACTATCCATTATCGGCATCGGGCAGTGAAGAACAGCTGCAGAATGTCCTGCGGCAGGTCGGTCTGGAGAAATTCATTGAACGACTGGATGCGGTGGATGATTGGAGCCGGATTTTGTCACTGGGAGAGCAGCAGCGGCTGGCATTTGCCCGTGTGCTGCTGGTTCGTCCGGACTGGATTTTCCTCGATGAGGCCACCTCGGCACTCGATGAGCCGCGTGAGCAGCAGATGTATGAGCTGCTCCGATCCAGCCTGCCAGAATCGAGTATCGTGAGCGTCGGGCACCGGTCGACCCTCTTTGCCCAGCATGAGCAGGAACTGCATCTGACCGGTAACGGCAGCTGGCAGCTGCGTCCAATTGCCGGGTAATCGAATAGAAGCGTAAAACAAAATATCGATTTATCAGGATTGAGGCTATGGTACGGAATGTTTTCGTGCCATAGCCTCAGTCTTTTTCGTATAAATGTCTATTTGCAAGACTGCAATGAAACATAAACACATATGAAAACAACTAAAACGGAAATAAAAAAAAGAATTAAATATTGCATTATGTTTTATTATGTTGTATTATAAGACTACAAGGTGAATGAATAGTATGAAATAAACGAAAATACAAAACAAAAAAGATAAGGTGGCTGAATGAAATGGCAGACAAATATTATCTGGCCATCGATATCGGTGCATCCAGTGGCCGGCACATCCTGGGATGGCTGGAGAACGGGAAAATCCGGATCGAGGAAATCTATCGGTTTGAGAATAAACTGGTCAGGCAGAATGGACATCTCTGCTGGGATCTGGACCATCTCTTTCATGAAGTGGTCGAGGGGCTCAAGGAGTGCAAGCGGCTGGACCGTATCCCCGCCAGTGTAGGAATTGATACCTGGGGAGTTGACTTCGTCCTGCTCGATGGAAGCGGCAACGTCCTTGGCAATACGGTGGCTTATCGGGACGGCCGGACTAAGGGAATGGACGATGAGGTCTACCGGTTGATTCCGGAAGCCGAACTGTACCGGCGCAATGGCATCCAGAAGCAGCTGTTCAACTCGATTTATCAGCTCATGGCGATCAAAAAGACAGAACCGGTCATCTTGGAAAAGGCGCAGCGGTTCCTGATGATTCCAGAATATCTGAACTATCTGCTGACGGGTGAACAGAAGAATGAGTACACGAATGCCACGACTTCGCAGCTCGTTCGGGCGAAAACGCAGGACTGGGATTTCGAGCTGCTGGAAACGCTCGGTATTCCGGCGAAATTGTTTGGCCCGCTGCACATGCCGAAATCAGTCGTTGGGCCGTTGAAGCCGGCAATGGCTGAGCGCGTGGGTTTCCAGACGGAGGTGGTCCTGCCAGCGACTCACGATACAGGATCGGCCGTTATGGCGGTACCGAGTACAGCCGATGACAGCATCTATCTGAGCTCAGGAACCTGGTCCTTGATGGGGGTAGAGCGGTTGATTCCGGATTGCACGGAGAAGAGCCGGCAGCATAATTTTACCAATGAAGGCGGCTATCATTACCGCTACCGCTATTTGAAGAACATCATGGGCATGTGGATGATGCAGTCGCTGCGCCGCGAATTCAAGCATGCATACACTTTCGAGGAACTCTATGAACTGGCCCATATCGGGCGCTATTTCACGGCCACGGTCAATGTCAACGCGGATCGTTTCCTGGCGCCGGACAGCATGATCCTGGCCATACAGGATTACTGTACCGAGACTGGTCAGGAAAAACCGGAGACTGAATGCGAGCTGCTGTATTGCATCTATCACAGCCTCGCGAACTGTTATGCGGAGACTGTGGCGGAGATTGAGAGCGTCACGGACCGCACTTATGAGGTGATCCATGTAATCGGCGGCGGTTGTCAGGACCGGTTCCTGAACCAGCTGATCGCCCGGCAGACGGGTAAAATGGTTTTTGCTGGTCCGGTTGAAGCTACGGCCATCGGCAATCTGATGGCGCAAATGCTCAAGGATCAGCGTTTTGAGGATCTGAACGAAGCCCGGCGGGTAACGGCCCGGTCGTTTGATGTGAAGAAAGTAGAAGCCTGAACCGCTTCTGCGTAAAAGATATGATGATGTTGGAGGGAATACGATATGTCAGGATTTGAAGAAGCAAAAGAACAATATGCTGCTGTGGGGGTTGACGTTGAGGCCGCCATCCGGAAACTGCAGGGCGTCCGTATATCGATGCACTGCTGGCAGGGCGATGATGTCCTGGGTTTTGACTCGGACACGCTGACCGGCGGAATCGCGACAACGGGCAATTATCCGGGACGCGCCCGGAATCCGGAGGAACTCATGGGGGATATCCGCAAGGCCTACTCGCTGATCCCGGGCAGGCACAAGCTCAACCTCCATGCCTCTTATCGCATCACGGATGAGAAAGTCGACCGCGACAAGATTGAGCCGAAACATTTCCAGTCCTGGGTCGATTTTGCCAAAGAAGAAGGCATCGGTCTCGATTTTAATCCGACTTTTTTTAGTCACGCCAAGGTGAAGGATAATATGACGCTGGCTCATCCGGACAAGGCAATCCGTGATTTCTGGATCGAACATGGCAAAGCATCCCGTCGGATTGCTGATTATTTTGGGGAGCAGCTGGGCATTACAGCGCTGGACAATGTCTGGATTCCGGATGGAACGAAAGATGTACCGGCAGACCGCATCGGACCGCGGGCCCGCCTGAAGGATTCACTCGATCAGATCTTTGCCGTGAAATACGACCCACAGCATATCGCTGACGCGGTTGAGGGCAAAGTGTTCGGTATTGGCGTGGAATCCTATACCGTTGGCTCCCACGAATTCTATATGAACTACGCGGCCAGGAATGGACTCATGTGCCTGCTGGATACTGGTCATTATCATCCGACCGAGGTGGTATCGGACAAGATTTCGTCGATGCTGCTGTTCAATGACCGGCTGGCACTGCACGTCAGCCGTCCGGTCCGTTGGGATAGTGATCATGTCATCAAATTGGATGATGAGCTCAAAGAGCTGGCAACGGAGCTGGTCCGCTGCGATGCGTTGGCGAAGGTATTCATCGGACTGGATTTCTTTGATGCGAGCATCAACCGTATTGCAGCCTGGGTAGTTGGTATGCGGAATATGCAGAAAGCACTTCTCTATGGACTGCTGACACCAAACCAGAAACTCAGGACTGCACAGGATCAGGCGGATTTCACCACGGTGCTCGTGGGCCTCGAGGAGCTGAAGACGCTGCCTTTCGGCACTATCTGGGCTGAGTTCTGTCAGCGCAATGAGGTACCAGTCGATGGGCAATGGTATGCGGATGTCAAGAAGTATGAACAGGATGTCCTTTCGAAGCGTTGATCGGACAGAGGAGCAAGAGGTAAAAAAATGGATATCAAAAAAGCAGGATTCATGGAAGGATTCGTGCGTCTGACCGCTGATGCATTTAAAAAAGGCTGGCATGAGCGAAATGGCGGCAACCTGACCTACCGGGTACGTCCGGAAGAAGTAGCGGCAGTACAGTCATCCCTGCGTGAGGTGCAGGAATGGCTGCCGATCGGCAATACGGTTCCGGACCTTGCGGGTGAATACTTCCTGACGACGGGCAGCGGGAAATACATGCGCAATGTAGAACTGGCTCCGGAAGAGAATACGGCATTAGTGCAGATTGATGAAAAAGGCGAGAACTATGGCATTGTCTGGGGGTTAACCTGTGGCGGGCGTCCGACTAGTGAACTGCCGACGCATCTGGCGGCGCATGAGCTCAAAAAAAAGATGACCGGCGGTGTGAACCGGGTCATCTATCATGCCCACCCGACCAATCTTATCGCCCTGACTTTCGTGCTGCCGCTGGAGGACAAGGCCTTCACGCGCGAACTCTGGGAGATGGCGACCGAAGATCCGGTCATCTTCCCAGAAGGTATTGGCGTAGTGCCATGGATGGTACCGGGTGGCAAGGAGATTGCGGATGCTTCCGTCATGCTGATGGAAAAATACCGCGTAGTGGTCTGGGCGCATCATGGTCTCTTTGTGTGTGGTGATGACTTCGACGAAGCGTTCGGTCTGATGGATACGGTCGAGAAAGCCTCGGAGATCTGTGTGAAAGTGTTGTCGATGGGCGGCAAGAAACAGACGATTCCGAAAGCAGGCTTCATCCAGCTGGCCAAAGATTTCAAGATTGACCTGAATCGCGAGATTCTTGGCTGATCCAGCCGTGGTTATGTTGAGCTGCACGCAGCTTGTCTGCGTGCAGCTGCCAATACGATAAATAGTCCTAATATTTTACGTTTAAGCAATATTTTATGAATTATTTTAGGAGGTATGGCAAATGTTTGGTGTAGAACTGGATTATCATATGTCTGCCTGGAAAAAGACATTGATTGCTGGTCTGATCAGCTATATCGATGCCGGTTCCATAGTGGCAGGCGCATCCGGACTCAGTATGTGGCAGGATTATCTGGGCATGAGCAGTGTACAGATGGGGCTGCTCGCGGCATTGTCCTCGAATACTGGCGGAGCAGCCATCGGAGCCTTGATCGGTGGCAAGATCTGCGATCGCTATGGTCGTAAATTTGTGTATAACTGGGCATTGCTGATCTATATGATTGGTGTGGCAATCATCTGTCTGGCGACAAATTATCCGATGTTCCTGCTTGGTTACGTGGTTGTCGGCCTGATGGTTGGTGCGGATGTGGTAGCGTCCTGGACATTCATTGCTGAGGAAGCACCGTCGAGGAATCGGGCGAAGCATTGCGGTTCGGCACAGATTGCCTGGATGCTTGGACCGGTCGTCGTATTTGCCGCTTCGATTCCGCTCAATGCAGCTTTTGGTCTGCTGGGCAACCGTCTGATCTTTGCTCATCTGATCGTAGTTGCTGCCTGGATCTGGTATCAGCGTCTGAGGATGCCGGAATCCAGCGAATGGATGGCAGCCAAGAAGCAGGCCGATGAAATGAAGGCGCAGGGAATCGTGCAGCGCAAAGTGAAGTATGCTGATATCCTGCGTGGTACGAGCCTGAAAACAGTTGTGATGTGCTGTGGTGTCTATACGTTATGGAATCTGGCAGCGAGCACGAATGGTTTCTTTATGCCATACATCTATGAGCATGTTGGCAATCTGTCGAATGCGATGTCGCTCTTTATGACCTGTCTGAACTTTGCTGTATGTATCCTGACGACGGTTATCTTCATGTATACGGCGGATCGTTTCAACCGGCGCAAGATCTTCTCGATTTTCTCGGGGCTGGGTGTAATCAGTTGGCTGGTATGGGTTTTGCCGCCGGATATGCTGCAGACCTGGATGCTCTTATTCTTCACGATTGTCTGGGGCTTTTCGATGCAGCAGCAGTTCTATCAGCTTTGGAGCTCGGAGCTGTTCCCCGTAAGATACCGTGCGACCGCACAAGGCTTTACCTTTTTCGTGACGCGTTTCTCGGCTGCAATCTGGGGCTTTGCTGTTCCGCTCATCATGGAGACGGTAGGATTCCAGGTCGCAGCGGTGATCATGATCGGTTTCTGCGTCATCAGCTGGGCTGCCGGTTCGTTCTTTGGTGCCGATGACCGGGGCAGGACGCTTGATGAGATTACGCACGAGCGGTATGGCAGCGAGATTGATGCGAATGGCTGGCTGGTTGATTCGGATCAGTCTGTCGGTGTTGCCGCGCATAAATAAGATAGGAAGCAGGTGAGCAGGCGGGAAACCGCCTGTTCGTTCGTAGAAAGGCAGTGAAGAATATGGAACGTTTTGCCTGGAAGGCAACGGTAAAAGAGGGCAGGCTGGAAGAGTATAAGTACCGGCACGCCCATATATGGCCAGAGATGAAGCAGGTATTGAAGGAAGCTGGAATCAGCAACTATACGATCTGGAATGTCGGCAATGAGTTGTTTGGCTATTTCGAATGTGAGCAGGGAATCGCCTTTGCCGAGAAATATCAGGCGGATAGTCCGGTGGTGGATAAATGGAATGAGTATATGAAAGATGTGATGGTCATGGAAATGGACCCCAAGACCGGAGCCCAGCCCAGACTGGAACAAGTTTTTTTCCTGAATTGAATCTGCAAGCAAAAAGAGCTTCCACATGGAAGCTCTTTTTGCTTGCAGATTCAGTCGATGAGCTTGACCTGACGGTCAGCCAGGAATTCCTGCCAGTCTGCGGTGGGCGCGAGGTCAGTGACAATATAGGAAATCGTGTCGAATCCACTGCAGCGGACGAATGCGGTCTTATCGAATTTAGAATGATCCACGAGCAGGATCGTGCGGCGGGCCTGCTTCATCATGATCTGTTTGATCTCGCTTTCGCTGTCATTGGATTCCATGATGCCTTTTTCCTGATCCAGACCCTTGCAGCTGATCAGGGCAAAATCTACATAATAGCTTCTAAGGCTGCCACAGGCCAGCGGACCAGTCAGCGCGCAGGAGTTGGTCCGGAGTGTTCCGCCGGTGCAGATCATGGTGAAGTCGCTGGTCATGAAATCATTCATGAGGCGGATTGAGTTGGTGATGACGGTGATGCGCTTATGCCCTTTTAGTTGCTGCAGCAGCATTTGCCCGGTTGTGCTGGAATCCACCATTATCGTATCGCCATCGTGGATCAGGTCATATGCTTTGCGGGCGATTGCCTGTTTGTTTTCACTGTTGATACTGCTGCGTTTGGTAAAGGACAGATCTTCGGAGGTGCTTTCCGATAGAATAGCTCCGCCATAACTGCGGCGCAGCAGGTCCTGCCCTTCAAGTTTTTCAAGGTCACGTCGTACGGTTTCTTCTGTCACATTGAACTGTTTGGCCAATTCCGAGACATAAACTTTATTGTCGCGGCGGATCATATCCATGATCTTTTGCCGGCGTTCCAAACCTAACATGTGGATTTCCTCCTAAATTGTGCTCGATAGAGAAATAACGGACATACTATAGGCTTTATTATAGTGAAAAAAACATCTAAAAGCAATAAAATAAAAGATAAACAAAGAAAAATATAAATAATACAACAAGGTTCATGCAGCAGGGAAAATCTGTGCAGCTGGCTGCCTGTACGGATTTACTATCTTTTTTCAGAAAGAAAAGTTATAATAAAGAACGTTTGTTGAAAGAAATGGGATGGATAGCATGAACCGAAGACAATTTCTGAAAAATATGATATGGCTGGGGGCCGGTCTTACGTTTGGCCCGCAGCTGCTGAAACAGCAGGCCGCTGAAGCTGCCTGGAATGTGGCGGGGCAGGGGATTGGACAGGACCCTTTGCTGGGAATTCCTATTCGCGAGACGAATCTGAGCTTCACTTCACTGGAAAACCGCAAGACTACCGATGCTATTGTTATCCATCATATAGGAAATACGGATCGTGATGTTTCGGCCGAAGAAGTCCATCAGTGGCACTTGAATAATGGCTGGGCCGGCATCGGGTATCATTTTGTTATCCGCAAGGATGGCACGATTGAGCGTGGTCGGCCAATGGATATGGTTGGGGCCCATTGCTATCAGAATAACTGGCATACGCTGGGGGTCAATATCGTGGGTGACTTCATGACCCATCAGCCGACACAAGCTCAGATGGATTCGGCTGCTACTTTGTTGGCGGCACTTTGCCGCTATTATCGGATCAATCCGAGCCGGCAGACGATTCGGGGGCACCGTGAATATAACGCGACCGATTGTCCGGGAGATAACCTTTACTATAAGCTGACCCAGCTGACCGACCAGACGAAGGCTAAATTCTGATCGGCAGGGCGCAGGAGGGATAATATGCGTTATCGCTGGTTTGCGGATGAGAGCAAAGAGAAAGACGAGTTCGGAATGCCGGTGAGTCGGGCTGAGTATGATGAAGCATTGCAGCGCAAGACGGTGCTATATCATCGCGGAGAATTGCTGGCGATTGCGATTGCCGCTGTGATTCTGCTTTATGAATGGGTGACGGATGATCGCCCCTTATTATTTGTCTGTCTGTCTTTTCTTGTCTTTGAGCTCCGGCCGATTGCTCTTCATGTGCTGGGGGCTAATGGACGGGCCATTGGCAATATGCTGACGGGGTTTAGCCTAGCCATGTTTGTGGCCACATTGATGTGGACGTTCTTCTAAGAAAAAATCTTAGAAGGACGTTTTTTTGTTATTTGAGCGACTTTATAAAATAAAACTTATTTTATAGTTTTTTATAAATTTAGGAGGAAAAAGGGGAAACTTTATCGAATTAACTATAATATAGAATAACTGCAGGGGATGTTCGTTTATATTGAATAAAATTGATTTAAATATAGAACACTTTGGCAGAATAAATGCTATAACGTGGCTGAAAACGATGTTTTGTGTGTAATGACAGAGTAAACCTGTCGTTATCATAGCCAAAGCGAAGACTGGTCAATTAAGGGGTGATCGGTCTTATCATCACATCCGAGGGGGATTTTTTATGAGAAAGACAGAATGCTTAGCGATGATTCTGGCAGGGGGCCAGGGAAGCCGTTTGGGAGCTTTGACGAAAAAAATCGCCAAACCAGCGGTGCCGTTTGGAGGAAAGTACCGTATCATTGATTTTCCACTCAGCAATTGTGCAAATTCGGGCATTGACAAAGTTGGGGTATTGACACAGTATCGTCCGTTGGAACTGCATAATTATCTGGCTTCAGGCAGCGCCTGGGATCTGGATAAGAAAGAAGGCGGTGTGTTTATCCTGCCACCGTATGCCCGGGAAAAAGGAGCCGACTGGTACTGCGGAACAGCAGACGCAATTTTCCAGAATCTGAATTTCATTGACGCTGCTGATCCAGATTATGTACTGATTTTATCGGGAGATCATATTTATACGATGGATTATTCATGGATGCTCAAAGCGCACAAGATGAGCAAGGCAGAAGCCACCATCGGCGTGATTGAAGTGCCTTGGGAAGAAGCACCACGCTTTGGCATCATGAATACGGATAAGACCGGCCGTATTGAAGAATTCGAAGAGAAGCCGGCGAAGCCAAGAAGCAATCTGGCATCCATGGGGATATACATTTTCAATAAGAATTTCCTTAAGAAGTATCTGGAAGAGGATGCGAAGGATGAGACGAGCAGTCATGACTTTGGCAAGAACATCATCCCGAAGATGCTGGCGGATCAGGCGCGGCTCTATTCTTATGCTTTTGACGGCTACTGGAAGGATGTTGGTACGATTGAGAGCCTTTGGCAGGCGAATATGGATCTACTGCAGGATGTACCGCCGTTTGAACTTAATGGGGAATGGAAAATCTACTCGTCCAATCACTCCATGCCGCCACACTATGTGGGCCCGGATGCCCGGGTCAGGAATTCGATGATCAGCGAGGGGTCCATGATTCTGGGCGAGGTCGAGAATTCGGTGATATTCCCGGGCGTCAGGATCGGCAAGGGCGCAAAGATCACGAACTCGGTTATTATGCCATCTACGGTAATTCGTGAAAATGCGGTCGTTGATTACGCGATTGTTGCTCAGAACTGCGAAATCGTGGAAGGAGCGAAAGTCGCTGGCGATAAGGGTGCTATTACGGTAGTGGCTGAAGGCGAGACGGTAATGGCAGAAGCTGGCAGTAAGCAGGCAGGCTGATTTTTAATCCATTAAGTCTAAATACAGCGAGGAGTGGATAAAAATTGAAAACAGTAATGGGGATTATCAATCTTCAGGAAGATAATAGTTTGGTTCGTGAGTTGGCAGGCCGCCGCGCGGTGGAGTCGATTCCGTTTGCTGGCCGTTACCGCTTGATCGATTTTGCTTTATCCAGTATGGTGAATTCGGATATCCAAAATGTTGGCATCATGCTGCCGGACAGCCCGCGCTCGGTACTGGATCACCTTCGGTCCGGCAAGGACTGGGATCTGGCCCGCCGCCACGATGGCTTGTTCTATCTGCCGGCAGCGGTTGAAAAGGACGTTGCCCGCAAGGGAGACCTGAAGAATTTTTATCATGATCTGGACTATTTTGAGCATAGTTCGCAGCGCTATGTCCTGCTCGCCGGTGGCAGTTTCGTCTATAATGTCGATTTCCGGGAGTTATTCCGTTTTCATCAAAATACGGATGCCGATATTACGATGATATACTATACGGCAGCAGAGGAGAATATGGGGCGCAATGTCGTGGTGGAGACCGCAAAGAACGGTCTGGTGACCGATATTGCCGAGAAGCCGGCGATCTATGATGGCTCAAAGGTTGCCATGGGGGTTTACCTTATGGAGAAGCGCGTGTTTGTAGATATGGTCCGCTATACCTATGAGCATGGCGGACAGGATCTGCTGATGGACGGGATTATTCGCCGGGCCGTTGATTATAATATCTATGCGGTCGAGCATGATGGCTATGTCGCGCATGTAGATTCTACAGCGGCTTATTATAAAGCCAATATGGATATTCTGCAGCCCAGGATATGGGAAGAGCTTTTCATGGGCGAAAATTCTATCTATACCAAGGCCAAGGATGAAGTGCCTGTCCAGTACAAGGCGACGGCTGACGTGAAGAATTCACTGATTGCCAACGGCAGCGTCATCCGGGGTGAGGTCGAGAACAGCATCTTGTTCCGAGGCGTCACTGTCGGCAAGGATGTCAAGATCAAAAACTCAATCATCATGCAGAAATGCGATATCCAGGATGGCGCACTGGTTGAGAATGTGATCTGTGATAAAAATGTGGTGATTACCAAGGAGAAGTGGCTGAAGGGGGCGCAGAGTTACCCGCTTATTGTCACGAAAAATGTTGTGATTTGATGTTGCGTTTAGCCGTTGTAAATAGATTTGGCTGCTTATACCAGGCAGGGGCTGATTTACAGCGGCTTTTCTGGTTCCCATACAGTGGGAAAAAGGGGAGTGTTTTATTTGCCAAGGGAGAAAAAAGAAAAAAAGCAGAGAGACCGCGCATTTGAGAAAATAAAGGAGGCGCTGAAGGCGCGTTTTGTCAATACGGCCCATATTATGTGGGGGCGCGATCTGGATGAATTGACTTCCAATGAAATTTATCAGACTGTAGCTGCTACTGCGAAACAATATATTTCAGAAAACTGGATCAAGACCAATAAGATGTATGCAGAACGTCAGGAAAAACAGGTCTATTATTTCTCAATCGAGTTCCTGATGGGGCGGCTGTTGAAGTCGAATCTGATGAATCTGGGACTGCAGGAAGTCGTTGCCGAAGTACTCGAAGATTTCAAGCTGGATCTCAGCAAGACCTTTGAAGAAGAACCAGATGCCGGGCTGGGTAATGGCGGCCTCGGGCGGCTGGCAGCCTGCTTCATCGATTCGATGGCAGCTCACAGCCTGCCGGGGCATGGCTGCAGTATCCGCTATCAGTATGGCCTGTTTGAACAGAAAATCATTGACGGCAATCAGGTTGAGATTCCGGATAACTGGCTGAAGGACGGATTTGCCTGGGAGTACCGCAAAACCGATAAGGCAATTGATGTCAATTTCAATGGCAATGCCTATATGAAGCCGATGCCTGACGGCAGCCTCAAACTCGTCTATGAGAATCCGATGACGGTTATGGCTGTGCCCTATGATGTACCAATTGTCGGCTATCGCAACAAGACGGTCAATACACTGCGTCTCTGGAATGCCGAAGTGAATCGGGATTTCTCAGACTATGGGCTGCTGACGCAGGAACAAATGCGGCAAAAAAACGAATACCGTCTGTTCGTCGAGAGCATTACGCGGTATCTGTATCCGGACGACAGCACCTATGATGGCCGTCGGATGCGTCTGATCCAGGAATATTTCATGACCTCAGCCGGAGTGCAGAGCATTGTTCGTCATTATAAGAAGACGGGTATGGATATCCATGATTTTGCGCAGAAGATTGCGATTCATATCAATGATACCCATCCGGCAGTAGCCGTGGCTGAGCTCATGCGAATCCTGATCGATGTGGAAGGTCTTGAATGGAATGCAGCCTGGGCAATCACCAAGGGAACTATTGCCTATACGAATCATACGATCATGCCGGAGGCACTGGAGCGTTGGCCGGTGGATATGTTCCGCACACTGCTGCCGCGAATCTATATGATTGTTGAGGAAATCAACCGTCGGCATCTGGAGGAAGTTCGCGACCGCTATCCGGATAATGAAGACAAAGTCCGGGCAATGTCGATTATTCAGGATGATATGGTCCATATGTCGAGACTGGCAATCGTCGGCGGACATAGTGTCAATGGTGTGGCAAAGATACATACGGATATCCTGAAATCGACCACGCTGCATGATTTCTATGAATATAATCCAAAGATGTTCAATAACAAGACCAATGGCATTACGCATCGACGCTGGCTCATGGGCGCCAATCCGGAGTTGTCGGATCTTATTGATGCGACACTCGGCAGCCGCCGCTGGCACAGCCATCCAGAGCAGCTGGACCTGCTTAATGATTACGTCGATAATAAGCCGTTCCTGTCTGATTTGGCCAAGATCAAGCGTCTGCGTAAGGCCTCGCTGGCTCAGTATGTACAGGAACATAATGGTCTTGCAATCGATCCGGATTCGATTTTTGATATTCAGGTCAAGCGAATCCATTCTTATAAGCGTCAGCTTATGAATATCCTGCACATCATGTATCAGTATCGTCAGCTCAAGACAGATAAGCATTTCGATATGCTGCCCACGACCTATATATTTGGCGGCAAGGCAGCTCCGGGATATTATATTGCCAAAGAGACCATCCGGCTGATCAACGCAGTGGCGGCCAAAGTGAATCACGATAAGAGCATCAAGGGAAAGATCAAGATCGTCTTCATCGAGAATTTTGGGGTATCGATTGGCGAGATCGTCTATCCGGCGGCTGACGTCAGTGAACAAATTTCGACAGCATCGAAAGAAGCCTCGGGTACCGGCAATATGAAATTCATGATGAACGGTGCGATTACGCTTGGTACACTTGACGGTGCCAATGTGGAGATCCGTGAGGCGGTTGGTGACGAGCATTGCGTGATCTTTGGACTGACCGCCGAGGAAGTGCTGAGTTATTATGAAAATGGCACTTATTCGGCCTGGGAGGAATATAATACGAATATGAAGCTGCGGGCAACGCTCAACCAGCTCGTAGATGGCAGCTATGGCGATTTCCGTTCGCTGTTTGATTATGAGGTTCATGCGAATGATGAGTTCTTCATCCTGAAAGATTTCGATGCGTATGCTGAGGGCCATGAAGAGATTATGCGCCGTTATGCTAAACAATATGCATGGCTGAAGTCTTCAGCAATGAATATTGCAAATTCCGGCCGGTTCTCCTCGGACCGGACAATCGACGAGTATGCGAGTGAAATCTGGCAGGTTAAGCAAGTGCTGATTCCCTGAGCGGGAGGAAGCGGACCAGCTGGTGTTTAGCGTTGCTGCAGATAAGCAGCGGAAAATGTATGTCTGTTGGGGGACCGGCATATGTTCTGCTTTTAAAGGAGGATTATCTTGAAAACTTCAGATTTAAGTGAGTTTGATCGCTATTTGTTTCATCAGGGGACGAACTATCATGCCTATGAAATGCTGGGCGCTCATTTTATAGAAGAAAATGGGAAGAAAGGTGTTCGGTTTGCCGTATGGGCGCCGCATGCAGCGTCGGTCAGTGTAGTGGGTGACTTCAATCAGTGGGACACCCGCGTGAACATCATGCAGAAAAATGCCGATGGTGAAATCTGGGAAATTTTCATCGAGAATCTTGAAGAGGGGGAAATCTACAAGTATGCCATAGAGCCCCAGTGGGGCGGACCCCATATTATGAAAGCCGACCCGTATGGATTCATGGCAGAGAAAAAGCCGAATACGGCCTCGGCGCTATATGATCTCAATCACTATAGCTGGAATGATGTTGTATGGAATGAGAAGAAGAGCAAGGAGTCGTCATATGAGCGGCCGATGCTTATCTATGAGGTTCATGCAGGTTCCTGGCGCCGCAATGCTGAGGGGGAGTATCTTTCTTATCGGGAACTTGCTACTCAACTGATTGATTATGTCAAGGATATGAGCTATACCCATATTGAATTCCTGCCCTTGTGTGAGCATCCGTTTGATGGGTCATGGGGCTATCAGGCGACTGGATACTATGCCGTTACCAGCCGCTATGGTACGCCGGATGATTTCCGTTATCTGGTGGATTATGCGCATCAGAATGGTATTGGCATCATCATGGACTGGGTTCCGGGACATTTCTGCAAGGATGAGCAGGGCCTGCGCCATTTCGATGGTGAGACGCTCTATGAATCCGATAATGAGCAGCGTGCGGAAAACTGGGAATGGGGAACCACGAACTTTGACTATGGGCGTACCGAGGTTCAGAGTTTCCTGATATCCAATGCGATGTTCTGGTTCGAGGAGTTCCACATCGATGGACTGCGGATCGATGCGGTAGCGAATATGCTGTATCTGAACTATGGCCGTAAAGACGGGCAGTGGGTGCCGAATAAATACGGCGATAGCGGCAACCTCGAAGCGATGGAGTTCCTGCGGAAACTCAATGAGGCCATTTTCAAGTTTCATCCGCAGGCCCTGATGCTGGCCGAGGAATCAACGTCGTGGCCGCTGATTTCCAAGCCGGTCTATCTTGGCGGTATGGGTTTCAACTATAAGTGGAATATGGGCTGGATGAATGATATGCTTAAATATATCAGCCTTGATCCAGTCTATCGCAAGTGGAATCATGACAAAGTGACCTTTTCCTTCATGTATGCATTTTCCGAGAATTTCGTCTTGCCATTATCGCATGATGAGGTTGTCCATGGCAAATGCTCGCTGATCAGCAAGATGCCAGGAGATTACTGGCAGAAATTTGCGGGTCTCCGGACATTCTTTGGCTACTGGATGGCTCATCCGGGAAAGAAACTTCTGTTCATGGGCGGTGAGTTCGGCCAGTTCATTGAGTGGAACTATGAAGACAGCCTTGATTGGCATTTGGTACAGCAGTATGATATGCATGCGAAGATGCTGGCCTATTCAAAGGCACTCAATGCCTTCTATCTGGACCATAAATCCTTCTGGCAGGTTGATTTTGACTGGAATGGTTTTCAGTGGATCAACCCGGATGACAACAACAACAGCGTGGTGTCGTTCATCCGCAAGGCTGAGGACAGTAATGATTTCATTATTGCTGTCTGCAATTTTACGGCGCAGGTACATCATGACTATCGCATTGGCGTGCCGGCAAAAGGGCGCTATATTGAAGTTTTCAACTCGGATGACGAGTCATTCGGTGGCAGCGGTGTGAAGAATGAAGGCGGGCTCATGAGTCAGGATGTTCCCTGGAATAATCGGGAACAGTCGCTGGTGCTGACCGTCCCGCCACTCGCAACCATCTATCTGCAACTGTCGGTGCAGGCTGGCAGTAAAGCGTCTTTTCCTGAGGCTGCAACGACCGTAGAGGCCAGGGGCCATGAGGATATTACGGAAGGCAAAGAAGCGGCCGAAGCAGCCGAAGTCAAAAAGACAGTCCGAAAAACAGCGGCGAAGAAGACAACGAAGAAGACCTCTGCCAAGACGACGACTACAGCTAAAGCGGCGAAGACAAGCGCTGCAAAAAAGACCGCGGCAAAGAAAACGACAGCGAAGAAGACCGCCTCCAGGACGGCAGCAAAGAAAACTGCGGTAAAGGATACCGCGGACAAGGAGACTGTTGCCAAAAAGACAACGAAGAAGACCGTGACAACTGCGGTGGGGACGACTGAGGAAAAGGCTGTGGCAGCGAAGAAGCCTAGAAAACGGACCACAAAGGCAAAAGCGGAAAAGGGTATGGAGTCGGCTCCGGCCAAGAAAACAGTAACAGCTAAAACCAGAAAGAAAGTCTCGACCACCAGGAAGGCAGCTGTTGATGCTGAATCTGATGTGAAGAAAGATGCAGTCAACGACTGAAGTCAATGACTTTCTCCGGCCTATGACGACTATAGGCCGGAGGATGATGAGGAGGATAAGCAGAATGAAAGTTCTTTATGTAGCATCTGAAGCGGTACCATTTGCCAAGACGGGCGGACTGGCTGACGTAGCAGGTTCCCTGCCGACGGCACTTCATGAGGATGGGGTGGACATACGGGTAATCATGCCGAAATTTGGCATAATCGGTGAGCAGTATACGGCGGATATGGAACATGTCTACGATGGAGAGATTCATGTAGCCTGGCGTACGAAATATGTCGGACTCGACAAATGCGAAAAAGATGGTGTCACGTATTACTTTGTAGACAATATGGAGTACTTCGGCCGTGAAGGCCTCTATGGGTATGATGATGATGCCGAGCGCTTTGCTTTTTTCAGCCGGGCTGTGCTGGAATTGCTGCCGGTCATTGATTTCTGGCCCGATGTCATTCATACGAATGACTGGCACGCCGGTCTTGTGAATGTATTCCTCAAACTCAATTACATGGCCGATGAACGTTACCAGCATATCAAGACCCTGTATACGATCCATAATCTAAAATATCAGGGTGTGTTCCCGAAAGAGACGATGAGCGATGTTCTGGGGCTTGACTGGAAGTATTTCTCCAATGGGGATCTGGAATTTTACGATGCTGTGAATTTCATGAAGGGCGGACTGGTCTACGCAGACTATATCTCGACGGTCAGCCGGACCTATGCTGAGGAAATCCAGTATGAGTATTTTGGCGAGCATCTGGATGGGCTGCTGCGCAGCCGCCGCGATAAGTTGTTCGGTATTGTGAATGGTATCGATTATAATATCTATAATCCGAGGACGGATCAGGATATTTTTGAGACTTATGATGTCAGCAGCCGCGACCGTAAGGCGGATAATAAAACCGAGCTGCAGCATTTTCTGGGACTTCCGGCTAACCGGCGTATTCCGATGGTTGCGCTGGTATCGCGGCTGGTACCGCCCAAAGGACTGGATCTCATCGTGCGTATGATGGATGAAGTTTTGCAGCATGAAAAACTTCAGTTTGTCATATTGGGAACAGGCGATCAGGTTTATGAGGAATGGTTCAAAGGGCTGGCCTGGCGGTTCCCAACCAAGGTTTCGGCGAATATCAAGTTCTCGAATCAACTGGCGCAGCGCATCTATGCGGCATCGGATATCTTCCTGATGCCATCCGACTATGAACCTTGCGGCATCGGGCAGCTCATCGCTATGCGCTATGGGACGATTCCTTTGGTGCGCGAGACGGGCGGACTAAAGGATACGGTCCAGCAATATAATAAATATACGAATACCGGCAATGGCTTCGTATTCAACAAGTACAATGCTCATGAAATGATGTATGCGTTGAAGCGGGCACTCAGCGCTTATGAAAATATGGAAGAGTGGCATCACATTGTTGAACATGCCATGAGTACGGATTTCAGCTGGAAGAATTCGGCTAAAGAGTACAAGAAGCTGTATGAGCAGTTGATTGCTGAATAATAGAGCACGAACTTTAAGGGGCGGCAATTGCTTTGCCGCCCTTAAGTGCAGGAATAGGAGCGATTTATATGCTGGACAAAAATGCAGCTGAGCATAACTCCCAAAATATCTACTACCGTTCGCCGGTAGGGGCAGCCGAGGCTGGCAGCAGCGTGCGGCTGGGAATACGGTTGAAGACCAGGCAGCAGATCAATCAGGTGCTGCTGCGCATCTGGCATGATAAAGCTGGTGAAAAGCTGATCCCGTTGAAGACAATGGATGATGATGAAACCGATATCCGGTTTTATTCGGCGGAAATTGAGATGCCAGAAAAGGGATGCCTGCTCTGGTATTATTTTATCATAGCGGCCAGTGATGGAACGTATTATTATGGAAACAATAGGGAACAGTGGGGCGGCATAGGCGAACTCAGTGATCATGTTCCGCCGTCATTTCAGATTACGGTTTACCATAAGGGTTCCAAAACACCCGACTGGTTTAAGCATGCCGTCATGTACCAGATCTTTCCGGACCGGTTCAAGCGCAAAGGGGATAAGATTATCCGCAAGCAGGGCGCGGTTTTTCATGCCGACTGGAGTGACGATCCCTGTTATTATAAGGACCCCGATACCAAGGAAATCGTTGCCTATGATTTCTTTGGTGGCAATATCCAGGGCATCATCGAAAAACTGGGATACCTGCAGGAACTGGGAATCTCTGTGATCTACCTGAATCCGATCTTTGAATCGGAAAGCAATCACCACTACGATACCGGCGATTATCTGAAGGTTGATCCGATCCTCGGGAATGAAAAAGATTTTCAAGAATTGATAAAAAAAGCAGCTGCGAAGGGAATACGCGTGATACTGGATGGCGTATTCAGCCATACGGGCAGCAACAGCCGCTATTTCAACCGCAAGGGCCAGTACGATAGTGTAGGTGCATTCCAGTCCACGAAATCGCCTTATTATGAGTGGTACAACTTTCGCAACTTTCCGCATGAGTATGAGAGCTGGTGGAACTTTAATACGCTGCCGAATGTTACCGAAACCACGCCGTCCTATATGGATTTTATAATCCGTCAGCCCGGGAGCGTCCTGCATCACTGGCTCAAACAGGGAATTGCCGGCTGGCGGCTGGATGTGGTCGATGAGCTGCCCGAACCATTTTCCAAGGGGTTCTATGCGGAGCTCAAGAAGACGGATCCCGATGCGGTCATGATTGGCGAGGTTTGGGAAGATGCTTCCCATAAAGTAGCCTATGGTATGCAGCGGGAATATCTTTGCGGTCAGGAAATGGACTCGGCAATGAACTACCCGTTCCGCAAGATCCTGTTTGATTATCTGCTGGGATATGCGGATGGCAGCAGCTGCTTCCGGCAGTTTGAAAGCCTGCGTGAAAATTATCCGCCCGAGAATTTCTATGCGATGATGAATCTGATCGGCAGCCATGATGTGCAGCGGGCCGTTACCCTTTTGGGCGAGGCAGCCTATTATGATGGTATGCCGGCTGTAGAACAGTCGCGTTCGAGGCTCGATAAGACACAGTACAATCTCGGCGTGGCTCGTGTCATGATGGCCTCGCTTTGGCAGATGACCTATCCGGGCGTTCCCTGCATCTACTATGGTGATGAAATCGGGATGCAGGGCTTCAAAGACCCCTACAACCGCCGCCCCTATCAATGGGAGGGCGGAGATACCTATCTTCAGGACTGGTACCGTAAGCTGATCCGGCTTCGCAATACCTCGCCGGCATTACAGACTGGTGAGATACTGCCACTTTATGGCAGTGGTGATGTACTGGCCTATGCCCGCGTGATCCGGGCCAATCATGATTTATTTGGTCAGGAAGCCGGCAATGAAGCATTCATTGTTGCCTTTAATCGGAATCGCAGTGAGTCCTGTACGGTTACACTGGATGTGGGCGATTTCGCCGATGGCTGCTTCTGTGAAGTGCTGGCTATGTCGCCGCAGACGATCCCGGTGGTTCGCGGCAAATTTACCGTAAAATTGCCGCCGTTGAAGGGCATGATCTGGAAGCATACGCCTGAGCCGCGGCAGCACAGCCGTATGGCCGGGATATTGCTGCATCCGACTTCTCTGCCGTCAAAATATGGCATTGGCGATCTGGGGAAGGAAGCATATAAGTTTGTCGACTTCCTGCAGGCGGCAGGTCAACGGGTATGGCAGATTCTGCCATTGGGGCCGGTAGGCTATGGCTATTCGCCGTATCAGTCACCCTCAGCATTTGCGGGCAATCCGCTGCTGATCGATATAGATATGCTCATTGAGCAGAAATGGCTGGCCGCGGCAGAAGCACATGTCGCTTATGCGAATAAGTCCTCCTTTATTGACTTTGAGCGGGTGCAGACCTTCAAACGGAAATGCCTCAAAAAAGCCTGGTCCAAGTTCCGGCTGACCGCGGATAAAGATACGGATTATCAGGAATTCTGCCGGCAAGAAGCGTATTGGCTCGATGATTATGCCCTGTTTGAGGCTGCCAAGCGCGAATATAAGGGCGTTGAATGGACGAGCTGGCCAGATGCGATAAAATACAGGGAACCTAAAGCCTTGCAGACTTTGCGTGAGCATTTGGATGAGACGGTAGGTCTCATCAAGTTCGTGCAGTATCTGTTTGCTGTTCAGTGGCAGAAACTCCATGAGTATGCGGCTCAGCATGGCGTCCAGATTATGGGAGATATGCCGATTTTTCTGGCACAGGACAGCGCCGATGTCTGGGCGCACCGGCAGTTGTTTGATTTAAATCCGAATGGCATGCCGCATACGGTAGCTGGTGTCCCGCCCGATTATTTCAGCGCTACTGGTCAGTTGTGGGGGAATCCTCAGTATGACTGGCCGGCAATGAAGGCTGAGAATTATGACTGGTGGAAAAAACGGTTCCAAAAATTATTCAGTATGGTCGATATTGTCCGTATTGATCATTTTCGCGGCTTTGAATCTTTTTGGGAAATTGACGGCAAGGCGAAAACAGCGGTCAATGGACGCTGGGTGAAGGGACCGGGGAAACCGTTCTTTGATGAGATCCGCAAGGCTTTAGGGAATCTGCTGATCGTAGCGGAAGATCTGGGGATTATCACGGATGAAGTTGAGGATTTGCGTGAGGCCTGTCAGTTCCCCGGCATGAAAGTCCTTCAATTTTCGCTCTATCTCAGTGAACAGGGGCGGATTGGAGCAGTTATGCCTGAAAACAGTATCGTCTACACGGGCACACATGACAATAATACGACGGTCGGCTGGTATGAGCAGGATATCGATGATCCGACGCGGGCGGCTATAGCTGGTTTGCTGCATGTCCGCAAGGAGCGTCCGCAAGATATTGCGCAGGCCATGATTGAATTCGCCTATGCGTCGGAGTCCCGTTTGGCGATGATCCCGATGCAGGATTTCCTGGGATTGGACGACCGGGCCCGCATGAATACCCCGGGTACCGTTGGCTTGAACTGGAAGTGGTGTTTGAAACCAGACTATACACTGGCTGTGGATGCGCGTGAACTGCAGAAGCTTTGCCAGAAATATGAACGCTGAATCATCGGCAAGATTTAGACAGGTCCAGTGGCAGTCAGAACTGCCGCTGGACCTGTCTAATCATTTATTCATGTTAATTTCATGGAGAATGTGGTATTCTATAGTTATTGTCTGAATAATAGAGATGTGAATGTATAAGGGATAAACAGGAGGATTATCATGGGGGAATTTACGTTTACGGTTCAAAAAACGTGTCCAATCTGTGGGGAATCGACACGAATCGTTAAGACGAAATCCAAGTTGATGGTCGAAAAGACCGACGAGGATTTCTGTGTGCATTATAAGGGGTTCAACCCGTATTTTTATAAGATCTGGTTTTGTGAACATTGCGGCTTTGCTGCTGATGAGAAAACTTTTCTGGGCACGATGCCGTCACTTCATAAGAAGAAGATTCAGGAGTTCCTGGCGCAGCGCAAGCTTGGCATGCAGTTTGTGGAGGAGCGCGGCATTCCGGATGCGGTGGCGTCTTTCAAGCTGGCTATTTTCTATGCCGAGATGACGGATCAGCCTTTGGCCAGACGTGCCGGGCTTTATCTCGAGCTGGCCTGGATCTACCGGGCTGATGGCGAACAGGATAAAGAAAATGAGATGATGCAGCGGGCGGCGGATCTTTATGATACATCGCTGATGACGGAGCGCTATCCCATCAATGGATTATCGGATAATACCGTGGTCTATCTGATTGGTGCGATTTATTTCCGCATGCAGGACTATGAGAAGTCGACGCAATATTTATCACGGATTATTGGTGATCAGAGTATTCGTGACAATGATAATCGATTATATAAAAGAGCCCGTGATCTTTGGCAGACGATTCGTGAGGATACGCGGGATAAGAATTCGGAGGAAGCAGGAAAATGATTGATTTACCAGCTGGCTGGCAGGAAAAAATAGAACATGTCGATTGGTCCAGGGTGAAGGAAGCCGTGAAGGACTATGGTCCGGCGATCAAGGTTATCCAGAATACCTGGGATAAAGAGACACTGCTCGAGATCAGTCAGGGAAAACTATTTGTTCCAGATGATATGCTGAACAAAACGATTGCCGAACGAATTCCGGCAGACAGCTCGGTAAAATCCGTGATGGTGACATCGCATGCGAATGGACGCATGGACATCAAAGCTGATACGCAGAAGGTTGGTCCGGTCGAATTGTCGGGCGAGATTCAGGAATTTGTGCATAGTGGCAGTCAATCCTATATGGTTTATCGTGTCCGGGAACGGAATCTGCCCCAGCATGGGCTGATGAGCTGGATCTTTTCGCGTATCTCACTCTCTATGGCCGAGCGTATGGTCGGGCATATTGAACTCTCGGAGGATTTGCCCATCGAGATCAAGCACAATACCGTCCGTATTGATTACAGCAGGGTATTGGCCGAGTCAGATTTTGGCAAGACGCAATTTCAGGGGCACCGTCTGCTCGATATGGTTGAGATTGAGAAAGCCACGCCGAAAGACGGTGGTATTGAGTTTGACACGAAGCTGAATATTCCGGATGATGTCAAGGCAGCTTTATCAAAGCTGGTGGCGGACAAAGCAGCAGACTAATGAGGGGAGCGATTTTTTGAAAGGACGTATGCTGGTTCTGCTGGCTGTTTTTAGCGTGCTATTTATGATGATGCCAGTGGTATCGGCCCGTCATAAAAATGAATCGAAGGTCGACAAGATCCTGTATGTACCGCTGGATAATCGGCCGATTGCGGATAAACAGACGACGGAAGCCATCCAGAAACTGGGGTATCAGGTCGTAGTTCCGCCAGAAAATATGCTCGGGGATCGGCAGAATCTCGGCAATCCGGATGAGCTATGGACCTGGATGGAGAAGAATGCACCAGATGCAGATGCGGCGGTCGTTTCAGCGGATTCTATGCTTTACGGGAGTCTGGTCGGCTCCCGTAAGCACGAATACAGCAAGCAGGAGATCCTGAGCCGGGCGGAGAAGTTCCAGACGTTCCGTAAGGAATTTCCCAAGCTGCCGCTTTATGTGTTCAGTTCCATCATGCGGACGCCTCGCAGCGGGGAAGCTTCTGGACACGAGGAACCAGCTTACTATCGCAGCTATGGTTCGGATATTTTCCGGTATACGCTGCTCAGGGATAAAGCCGAAGTGGAAGGGCTGACGCGGCGGGAAAAGAAAGAACAGGCCTTTTTGGAGCAGCTGATTCCCGAAAACGACCTCGCAGACTGGCTGGGGCGGCGTGAGAAAAATTTTGCGGCGAATAAAACGCTGATCAGCATGACGCGGGCGAATGTATTCAACTATCTTGCCCTGGGCCGCGATGACAATGCACCGTATTCGCAGACCCATCTGGAGAGCCGTCATCTGGCCGAGGCTGGCAGCGACCTCGATGTGAGCCGGTTTCAGACGATGGCCGGAATTGATGAGCTTGGCATGCTGCTGCTGACGCGGGCCGTGAATACCATCCGCCATGAAACGCCGTTCATTTATGTCCGGTATAACTGGGGGCAGGGAGAATTTACCGTACCGGCGTATTCGGATGAAAAAATCAGCGCCTCAATACGATCGGCTGTTGCTGCTGCCGGCGGAATAGAAATCAAAGCACCGGAACGGGCTGATCTGGTGCTGGTCGTCAATACGAATCCGAATGGCCGGACCTATGAGGCCAATGATCGGGCTAATGATGGCACGCCGCGAGAGGGAACGAAGTATCTGGCCGATATCATCACGGATTATATCAACAAAGGCTATCCGGTGGCTCTGGCGGATATTGCCTACGCCAATGGCGCCGATAATGCTTTGATGGAGGAATTGAAGAAGCGCGGCCTGCTGTTCAGGCTACGGGCCTATGCCGGCTGGAATACGCCGACGAACAGCACCGGTTTTGTTCTGGGGGAAGGACTCCTGACAAAACATATGCGGGATGATGATGTCGATCAGCTGCTTCTTACCCGATATTTGGATGACTGGGCCTATCAGGCCAATGTACGGACAATCATGGCCCGCCAGCTCACCTGGCTGCGGGGCGATGGCGTCTATGGCAGTCTGGATACTAAGAAAGACGCCGTGGCTGAACGGTCTGCCAATATGATTACGCGATTTGCAGAAACGAATTTCCCCCCCTTCAAGAGTTTGGAGGAGATTCAGGTTGCGTTCCCCTGGAATCGCTTGTTTGAAGCGGATATTCAGCATCAGGAGCATCAGGAAATCCATTATTTCCAACGGGGCACGAAATAAAAACGCAAAAACCGGATTCTTTCAACGAAGAATCCGGTTTTTGCGTTTTTATTATTGGGGAGTGGATACTGGATAGACATGGACTTTATGCCGGTTGAGTTTTTCGAGGGCCGGGGTGTCGGCCAGCTCATCCGTGTAGACTGCATGAATCCGTTCAAAAGGCATCAGGTCTACAACGCCTGCTGTCTTCAGCGTAGATAATTCGGTGAGTACAATGACCTGCTGTGCGGTATTGGCCATGGCGCGTACCGCTTCTGCCCGCATAAGATCACAAGCCATGAAGCCCGATTCATCAAGGCCATCCGCGCCGATGAACAGCTTGTTGACATGGAAATCCTGTACACATTTTAGGACCATTGGCCCAACCATAACCTGCGATTCATTCTGGTATTCGCCACCAAGCAGAATGACGTGAGCACCAGGCTGCTTGCGGATATAGTCTGCGATGAAGGCAGAATTGGTGATAATCGTGACATCGCGGCGGTTGGCTGCCAGTTCTTCCGCCAGCAGTGCACAGCAGCCGCCTGATTCAATCATGACAGTTTCGCCATTGTGGATGCCTTCCGCTGCACGTTGGGCAATCAGCCGTTTCTTCTCATAGTTGAAAGAGAGATGATTGGCGATATCATCGCTGGCGATGATCTTGGCGTAACCGTGTTCGCGGCGCAGCAGGCCTTTGCGTTCGAGCAGATTGAGATCCTTACGGATGGTCACTTCGGAAACGTCCAGGGCCTCCGACAGTTCCGTAACCGCAACACGTTTTTTGCTATTGACAATATTGAGTAATTTTGAATGACGTACATGCATATGACTATCCATTCCTATCTTTTTATTTGGGTGAACATAGTCAATTATAACATATTCAAATGAAAGTGAAAAGATACGTTTTCATTTGAAAGTAACGGAATATTCGATTTTATACAGAAAGGGAGGATAGTCCTTGTTATTTTTTTTACAGTATAGTAAACTATACTTGGATTGAGAAATGTGGACAGGGATGTTTAATGATCGCTGCTGGAAGACGATCATGGTATTGGAGATAAATAATGGGCGAGTTACTTGTAAGTGGTCTGCCTAGTGATGTTTTATGGGCAATTATCGTAATTATGGGAATTATCATGTTGATGCTGGTCGCAGAGCTCTTTTATACACGAGTACAGCTTCGCGGGCGGCAGGAACGTTATTGGTGGGTGCTGGGCGCTTCAGATATGTATATGTTCGAGTATGATTTAGCCAACGATGAATTGCTGTTATCCGAGCATTTTTCGTCTCTATTGGGTATATCATCGCGGCATATATTCCAATTTTCACAGGTCATAAGGCATACGAAAAATAAGACATTCAAACGTGGACTGGAACATGTAGCCTATATCCTGAATAATACCCAGAGCGAAACCGTAGAAAGCCGTTTTGAGCTGACACGGGGGGATGGGAGTATAGGAATCTTCCGCGTTTGCTGTAATTCCTTTTATGATGATCAGGGCTGTCTGACCTCTAAGGTTGGCATTTTGCGGGACATTACCCGTGAAGTCCACGTGGAGGAGGCATTGCGGGCCCGGGCAGAGCGTGACAGCCTGACCGGTGTCTATAATGCGGGCATGATAAGGAAGCTGATCGAGCATGACTTTGAGGAACAGACACGGGACCGGACTGGTGCTTTTGTCATGCTTGACATCGACCATTTCAAGAAAATCAATGATACCTTGGGGCATCAGGCTGGCGACAAGGTTTTACAGGAGCTGTCGCGCAGTCTGCACGCGTCGATACGGGACAGCGACCTTATTGGGCGGCTGGGCGGAGACGAGTTTTGCATCTACCTGCCCGCGATTCCGGGGTATGATTATCTCTGTGACTTCTGTGAGCGGCTGAATCGGGTGGCCTCTGAATATTTGGCCGAGATTGGTTTAGGCATGAAAGTAACCATCAGTGTTGGCGGGGTCATGATTCATGACCACGAAACATTTGCCGGGGTATATGACCGGGCCGACGAGTTATTGTATGGTGCCAAGAATCAGGGACGAAATACAAATCGCGTCATTGCCTGATGCGATTTAGGCATAGGAAAAGGAGCAGCCATTACGGACTGCTCCTTTTTGGTGCGGGTATGTTGCCGGATCAGGCATTCTGTTGGCGGAATTTTTCCATGAAGTCGGCCAGGGCAGCTGCGCCCTCGTAGGGCATTGCATTGTAGATCGAGGCACGCATGCCGCCAACACTGCGATGGCCTTTGATGCCGCTGAGTTTGTGCTCAAGCGCCTCGGCAACGAATTTCTTCTCGAGGTCTTCGCTGGGCAGACGGAAGGTGACGTTCATGAAGGAACGGCTGTCCTTATCGGCATGGCCGCGATAGAAACCGTTGGAGTTATCGATGGCGTCATAGATGACTTTTGCCTTGCGCTCATTGCGCTTGGCCATCTCGACCAGACCGCCCTGCGCTTTGATCCAGGCAGCGACCTTGCCTACCATGTAGATGCAGAAGGCCGGCGGCGTATTGTAGAGCGAGTCCTTCTTCAGGAAGGTGTTGTAGCGGAACATCGTCGGCAGGGTTTCCGGACTCTTCTCGAGCAGGGATTTTTTTGCTACGACGAGGACAACGCCGGCTGGACCAAGGTTCTTCTGTACGCCGGCGTAGATGAAGTCAAACTTCTGGAAGTCCATCGGACGGGAAAGCATATCGGAGGACATATCCGCAAAGAGTGGTACGCCGTTTGTCTCTGGGATATAGTGGTATTCCGTGCCATAGATGGTATTGTTATAGCAAAGATGCACATAGGCAGCATCCGGGTTGATCTTGAGCTCGTCCTGTGACGGGATGTGTTTGAAATCAACATCCTTGCTGGATGCAGCAACCTCGCCTACGCCGAGGAGCTGCGCCTCCTGATAGGCCTTGGAGGCAAAGCTGCCCGAAAGGACATAGCTGCCCGGATGCTCTTTGCTGGCATAGTTCAGTGGGATCATAGCGAACTGCTGGCTGGCACCACCCTGACAGAACAGCACTTCATAGTCATCACCGAGCCCCATGAGCTCTTTGATATCAGCTTTGGCCTTTTGATGTACGGCATCATATTGTTTGGCCCGATGACTGATCTCCAGAATGGACATGCCACTATGATCAAAGTTCAGGAACTCGGCCTGAGCCTCTTTCAGAACTTCCAGGGGCAGGGTTGCCGGACCTGGATTAAAATTGTATACGCGATCTGCTTCCATGGGATAACCTCCTACAAACACTAATAGCAAATAATATGGACAAGTTGATCTTGGCGTTCGTCCACCTGTTGTGGACATTCACCGTTTTGTTATATTTTAGCGCGGAAATTTATGAAAAGCAAGCATTAAAATAAATATTGTTTTTTGTGGAAATACACTTGACAGTACAAAATGGATACACTATAATACGGTTATGCAAAGGAATAGAGAACGCGTTGAAGAGAATAACGCTGTGGATATCCTCAGGAGAGAGCTGACGGCCGGTGCGAGTCAGTGAGGAGAAGCAGCCGTCCACCTCGGAGCGGCTGGCGATGAGCCAGACGGGCAGCCCGATACAGCGGTAAGAGAGATGTCTTTATAAGGCATCACTTGGGTGGCACCACGGACATTATGCTCCGTCCCAAACCGGGACGGGGCTTTTTTGTATGCTTGAGGCGCCAAATGGCTATTCCTGCTGCGAAGCAGGTTTTCAAACGATGTGATTCGATTTATTCAGAGGAGCGATTGATAATGATGAAGGTTTTGGCTGCAGACGGTATTTCCCTAAAGGGTATTGAGCTTTTAAAGAAAGAATTCGATGTTGATGTCAAGGATAAATTGCCGGCAGAAGAACTGCTGGAGATCATTCCGGAGTATGATGCTCTGATGGTGCGATCGGCATCAAAAGTCACCGCAGAAGTGATTGCGCGGGCCAAGAACCTTAAGATCATCGGCCGTGCCGGCGTCGGCGTTGATAATATTGATATTCCTGCGGCTACGGCCAAAGGCATTATCGTAATCAACTCTCCGGGCGGCAATACGATCGCTGCGACTGAGCATACCATGGCCATGATGCTCTCCATGTCCCGCAACATCCCGATTGCCAATGAGACCATGCAGAAGGGCGAGTGGAACCGCAAGAAATATGTTGGTGTCGAGCTGCGCGGCAAGACGCTGGGCGTTATCGGTATGGGCCGTATCGGTTCCGGTGTTGCCAAGCGGGCAATGGCCTTCGATATGGATATCATCGCTTATGATCCTTATATTAATGAAGAAAGAGCAAAAGCACTCGGTGTGACTGTAGGTACGCTTGACGATGTCATCACGAAATCGGACTTCATTACGGTTCACATGCCGCTTACGCCGGATACCAAAGGTATGATTGGTATGGCGCAGATGAAGAAGATGAAAAAGGGCGTCCGCCTCGTGAACTGTGCCCGTGGCGGCATCATTGCTGAGGAAGATCTTGCTGAGGCCGTCAAGCAGGGCATTGTTGCCGGTGCAGCCATCGATGTGTATACCAGCGAGCCGGTCGGCCTTGATCATCCGCTGGTTGGTGTACCGGGCATCGTCCTGACCCCGCATCTTGGTGCTTCTACCGTTGAGGCCCAGATCGGCGTATCGCTGGATGTCTCCAAAGGCATCCTGGCTGCGCTTAAAGGTGAGCCCGTAGCCACGGCGGTCAATATGGCGCCGGTTTCCCCGCAGGTCATGAAAGTCATTGCCCCGTATCTGACGCTGGCTGAGCGCCTCGGCGGCACGGTAATGGCACTGGCTGAAGGTCCGGTACAGAAGGTCGAGGTTCTCTATAATGGTGAGATTACCGAGGTCAACACCGGCATGCTGACGACGGCTGTCATTAAAGGCATGCTGAATCCCATCATGGAAAATGAAGTCAACTATGTGAATGCACCGGGGCTGGCCAAAGAGCGCGGCATCAAGGTTACGGAAGTCAAGGCCAAGGAAGTCGAAGACTTCGCGAACCTTATCACCGTCAAGGCCATGATCGGCGGCAAGGAACTGACGGTTCAGGGCACGCTTTTCGGTACGGAAGGCCGCATCGTCCGCATCAATAAATTCCGCGTTGACGTTGATCCCCATGCCCGCATCCTGGTCTGCCCGCATATCAATCGTCCGGGTGTCATCGGCACCGTCGGCACATTACTCGGGGCCAAGCAGATCAATATCTCCGGCATGCAGGTCGGCAAGACCGAGCTCGAGGGAACCAATCTGATGGTGCTGACCATCGACAATGATATCCCGGCTGATGTAATGGAAGAGGTCAAGGCGATCGATGGTATCTTTGATGCCAAGATTGTCAACTTCTACGCAATCTGATCTTTTTAAAAGTATTGTCTATGTAAAATATACATGCATATATTAACCTGAAAGGCCCGCTCTTCGTTAATAACAAAGAAGAGCGGGCCTTTTGCGTGGGAAGTGTAACATCATGCTGAGTATGAATCATACCAAAGTATAAGCGCAGAATTTCCAATTTTAGCTGATGATTGTCGTATTGGCTTATCGTGAAGGTTTTTTATCCTGAATCAGTCTCTATTTTATAGAAGGAAAGTGTTTAACCGATGAGCGCCCCTGTGAGCGCAGCAGCCAGGAGAATCAAATTTACAATGCGACTGTGCTGATGATTAGCTTTGATGATGGGGGGATGTTTCGCCAGTTTGTTGCCAATGATATGGCAAAATATTATAGGTCAGTTGTAAAATGAAATTGAACAGTTAATCAAAAATAAAAATCCATAGTGACTCTCCGTGTTAAAATGGTTTTGCAACAAATCATCAACAAAGGAGCAATCACTATGGATCAAGCCCATTTTAACACAATCGAGGATGTACGTAAATCTGGCAGACACCTTTCATTGGAAGAACGTGGAATGATTCAGGCGCTTTATCAGAAA